>NZ_CP045696.1:1052500-1352500 GCF_009676955.1 Sodaliphilus pleomorphus
GGTCGCTCCTCGCGGTCACGAACTTCAGGCACTCCAGGCTTCCATGGCTTGACGGGCGGTGTGTACAAGGCCCGGGAACGTATTCACCGCGCCATGGCTGATGCGCGATTACTAGCGAATCCAGCTTCACGGAGTCGGGTTGCAGACTCCGATCCGAACTGAGACAGGTTTTCGGGATCGGCTCGGCGTCGCCGCCTGGCTTCCCTCTGTGACCCTGCCATTGTAACACGTGTGTCGCCCCGGACGTAAGGGCCGTGCTGATTTGACGTCATCCCCGCCTTCCTCACAGCTTGCGCTGGCAGTCTCTCCAGAGTGCCCGGCTTTGCCCGCTGGCAACTGAAGATGGGGGTTGCGCTCGTTATGGCACTTAAGCCGACACCTCACGGCACGAGCTGACGACAACCATGCAGCACCTCGGCGGCAGCCCCGAAGGGAACGCCCGTTTCCGGACGCGTCTCCCGCCGTTTGAGCCCGGGTAAGGTTCCTCGCGTATCATCGAATTAAACCACATGTTCCTCCGCTTGTGCGGGCCCCCGTCAATTCCTTTGAGTTTCACCGTTGCCGGCGTACTCCCCAGGTGGAATACTTAACGTTTTCACTCTGCCCCGCAGCACCCAATCGCGCCGCAGGGCTAGTATTCATCGTTTACCGCGTGGACTACCAGGGTATCTAATCCTGTTCGCTCCCCACGCTTTCGTGCCTCAGCGTCAGTCGCGTGCTGGAAAGCTGCCTTCGCAATCGGGGTTCTGCGTCATATCTATGCATTTCACCGCTACACAACGCATTCCGCCTCCCTCGCACGAACTCCAGCTCGAAAGTTTCAACGGCGTCACCGGGTTGAGCCCGGAACTTTGACCGCTGACTTTTCGCGCCGCCTGCGCACCCTTTAAACCCAATAAATCCGGATAACGCTCGCATCCTCCGTATTACCGCGGCTGCTGGCACGGAGTTAGCCGATGCTTATTCTCCGGGTACTCTCACTGCGCCACACGTGGCGCACGTTGCTCCCCGGCTAAAGAGGTTTACAATCCGTAGGACCTTCCTCCCTCACGCGACTTGGCTGGTTCAGGCTCTCGCCCATTGACCAATATTCCTCACTGCTGCCTCCCGTAGGAGTTTGGTCCGTGTCTCAGTACCAATGTGGGGGACCTTCCTCTCAGAACCCCTACGCATCGTCGCCTTGGTGGGCCTCTGCCCCGCCAACTAGCTAATGCGCCGCATGCCCATCCCCTTCCGGCTCACCTTTCCCGGCCCGGCCATGCGGCTGGGCCGACTATGGGATATTAGGCCACATTTCTATGGGTTATCTCCCAGAAGGGGGCAGGTTGCATACGTGTTACTCACCAGTGCGCCGGTCGCCGACAGCAAGTGTTGCCACTCGCCCGCTGCCCCTCGACTTGCATGTGTTAAGCCTGTCGCTAGCGTTCATCCTGAGCCAGGATCAAACTCTTCGTTGTTGTATCTTGTTGTCTCTCTTCTTTCAAAAAGAATCGTTGTTGTTAGGACTCCGTCCCTCTGTTTCACGACCCGCCTGCCCTGTGCGAGCAGGCAGCGACAACGACGCTCGAAGTGTCGCCCAGCCCCTCCGGACTATCGCTGATTTACTGTATCTTTTAACCTGTCGTTCAGAATCTTGACGAGAGCACTCGGTTCCTTGTTCCTTGTCTCTCTTGCTTTGTCAATCTCTGTCTATCGCAAATATTTCAAAGATCTCCCCAGTCGAAACTGGTGTCAAAAAAATCGCTCACATCATTTTTGGAGTGTGAGGCGAAAGCGTTGCAAAGGTACACCGAATATTTGACTTGTGCAAATTTTTCTTCGATTTTTTTCGCCCGGCCCCGCTCTCGCGCCCGCTGGCGCTCGCGGCGCGGTCGGCCGTTTTCCCGTTTGCGGTTGCAAAGGTACTGCTAATTCTGATACTGCCAAAACTTTTTGCAACTTTTTTTCAACGCGCACACTGCCGCAACCGCGCAACACACTGAACGACAGCCACAAAAACCACTAAAAAAATTTTCAACATTTTCTCCTCGCCACAAGCCAACTGCTGTGGAAAGGTGGCAAGGGCACATGATGTCACTGCTTTGTGTCGTTGTCGAGAGCTGGCGACAGCTGCTGCGGCAACGTCTTTATATACAGGTCGCGTTGCGGGAAAGGAATCTCGATGTGATTGTCGTTGAGCGTGTTGTAGATGGCCTCCTTGATTTGGCCCATGAGCACGATTTTCTCGACCACGAGGGTCCACACTGCCACGATGAGGTTGACGCTGTTGTCGCCAAAGCTGTCGAAGAGCACAAGAATCTTGTGATTTTTCAGATCCATGACCGGCCGGCCGTACTTGTCGTTGCGCTGAAGCTTGAGAATATTGGATTGCAAGAGCTCACGCACGTGCTCGACATCGACGCCATAGGCCACGCCCACCGGAATCTTGATGAGCTCATAGGAATTGTTGCGCGTGAGGTTGCGGAAATTTTTGGCAAAGAGCGTGGAGTTGAGAAACGACATGAGGCAATCGTCGGTAGTGACGATCTGCACACTCTGGTAGGAGATGCTGTCGACACGCCCTTGCACGCCGTCGCACTCTATCCAGTCGCCCACGCGCAGGCGGCCTGCCATGAGCGAGATGCCATAGAAGAAATTGTTGAGCAAGTCTTTCATGGCAAATCCAATGCCTGTGGCAAGACCTGCGGTGACAATAGAGATGCCCGACTTGGGGATGCGCAGCAGTATCAAGGCAAAGATGGCATAGGCACCCCACACGAGAATGGCAATGACGTTGTAGCCCAGGGTGAGGTTGACCTCGTTGGCCCGTACGGTCGACTTGCCAGTTTTCTTTTTTTGATACTTGATGCGCAAGTGGCGGTAGATGGCCTGGATGGCATAGTTGAGGTACCTGAACAGGAACCAAGCCGCCACGACCACCACAATGCTGAAGATGGACAGACGCACCACGCCCTCGACGTTGAGGAAGGGATAGAGGAAGATGCTCACGCAGGTGTCGCCCAGATTGAAAACGTCGGCCGCCATCTTGATAGAGAGCAGCAGCGAGTAGGCGCCGGCAATGGGCACAAGCGCCTTGTGCACAAAGTCGAAAAACCAGGTGCGGGTGATGTAGTCGCCCTTGCGCACCCCCGCGGCAATCTGGGCATCGGTGATGCCGCTGTCGCGCAGGCGGTCGTAGAGGCGGGCCTTCTCATAGATGTCGAGCAGGCGAAAAGCCAGTGTGAGCGCCTGGATGGCAGTGAGCTGGAAGAGCCACCATATCACCATCTCGACCGACATCAACGTGCGCCCCGACCAGGTGAGCAAAGTTGCCACAAGAATCACGCCCAGCGAGGCCCATGCATAGAGGTGGTCGTATTGCGGAATTTTGTCGACCGAGCTCAGCGGGACCCGGGAGTGGACTACCGGGCGCTTGAGTTTTTTAAACACGGCGGCAATGCCGCTGGCCACAACGGTATCGTTGTTGATGCCCGAGGCAAGGGTGGCATTGCGGGCAAGCTGGGCGGCCGACCTGCGCCCAGCCTTCTCTTGCTCCTTTTCTATTGAGTCGAGCTGGTCGTCGATAGCCTTCTGGTCGGCATCGTCCTCGTCGTCTTGCGGCTGGGCGGGAGTCGTCGACTCGTCGAGCACCTCGCTCTCGGGCAGCTTGCCCGAGTTTCTTTTCAGGGCAAAGAGTTGCCATATCGAGAAGAGCAAAGCAACGGGGGGAAACACGAGGTTGACAACATTGTTGGGAATGAAGATGATGCGGAAGATGATGATGACCAGCCCCAACAGCACCATAGGCAGGTAGATGGCATAGCCGTAGCGCATCTGGTTGTAGCGCAGGCGCACGAGCAGCGAGAGCGTGATGGCCGTGAGCAGCCAGGCATACTCGACGAGCAGGCCGCTGGCCATGACAAAGAAATTGTGGGTGAGGAATGCCTTCACCGTCTGCACACTCAAGGCAAAAATCAAGGCGCCCAGCGAGATGCCCACAAAGGGCTTGAGCATGTGCAGTTTTTTCCAGCGGCGGTCGCGCTCGGCCTCGTCGGGGGCACTTTTGATCCACTTCAAGCGCTTGGCGTTGCGATAGGACACATTGACAAACAGAAAGCTAAAAACCACGGCCACCAGCAAGTAAAACACGACAAACGACACATAGCCCATGACGATGGGGCCGCGCCACTCGGAGCGCACCTTGCCATAGCTGCCATGGTAGGAGTACTTGTTGTCGATGGCCTCCTTGGCCTGTTGCCAGTAGCGTCCCAAGTGCTCCAGCACCTTGAAGTAGTTGGCGCCGGTGTCCTGGAATATTTCTTGCTGAATGACGCCATAGCGCTTCTTGGCATACTTGTCGAGGAGCGAGAGGTTGTAGTTCATGCGCACATAGGCCATGCTGTCTTGACGCAGTGTGTGGCGCAACTTCACGCAGTTGCCACGCAGAGCCCTGGCATAGCTCAGGCACATGGCGCGGTCGTGCAGCGAAGTCGAGTCGAGCTCAAAGGGAGCCTTCTCGTTTTTGCCGCCTGGCCGCGGGCGGAAGGGCTTGCCAGCCTTGTGGCCCATGCCCATGGGGTCGATCATGGGCGGAGGCAGAATCTCGAGGCTGTAGATGAGGCCGTCGTAGCGGGCGATTTCGGCATCGAGATTGTTGTTGATTTTGTAATATGGCAGGCGTTTCTCGCCAAACTGCCTGTAAAGTGCAGTGGCCTCGTTGCAGGCGTAGGTGAGGTCAAACACATAGTCGCGCTGCTGCGAGTAGAGCATCAAGCCTATCTGGTTGCTCTTTTTCATGTAGAAGAGCATCTTCTCATGCTGGGTCTTGCTCATCTTTTTCAGCCCGGCCATGAGCTGCTGCTGCTTAAGATAGGACTGCTGCAGCTCTACACGCAGCACTGCGAGCGACTGTTTCAGATTTTTCTCTTGCAACACGGCTTGCGAGGGCAGGCTTGTCCACAGTGCGAGAAGAAGGATGATGACAACTTTTTTCATAAATTCGCAATTTATTGCTGCAAATGTAATGAAAATGACGGAAAAGCGTATCAGTCACTCGACAAAAGGCTGAAATTTAGCGAAAATCGCCACACGCAGCATGGGCTCTGCCACGGGACCCATACTACCTGTCGAGCCGGAACACGATGCGCAGGCGGCCGGCGGCATAGCGGGTGCTCGAGATGCGAAAATGGCCTATCTGGGCAGTGTGCTCGACGTGAGTGCCGGCACACAGGCAGTGGTCATAGTCGCCCACGCTCACGATGCGCACTGCCTGGGTGGCGCCCTCGGGCAGGCGGCCCAAGTCGAAGCGAGAGGCCACCTCGGCCTGAGTGGCATAGGTGCAAGTCACAGGCAGGTCGGCAGCAATCACCGCGTTGACCCTCGCCTCGACCTGGGCGATCTCCTGGGGGGTCAAGGCACGCGGAAAGTCGTAGTCGAGTTTCGACTTGGTGCGTTCCACATGAGCGCCCACGGCACGCTGGCAGCCAAACATCTTCACCATTGTGCCATTGAGAATGTGCTCGGCAGTGTGCATGGGAGGAAACTCCTGCTTGTGGTGCTCGTTGAGCACAGGCTGTTGAGTAGTCATGAGCTATTACATTTTGGAGAAAAAGTGCAAGGTCACCGCCTTGAGTCGCGACAGCCGCTCGCGCATCACCATGCGTATCGCGCTGAAGCCGCCACTCTGGTAGTTGCCGCAGTCGTAGGCCACGCAATCGAGGCCGTAGTCGCGGGCCATATACAAGGCGCGCTCGTTGTGGAAACGTTGCGAGATGACGGTGAAGCGGTGCAGGCGAAAGACCTGGCGGGCACGCGAGATAGACTGGATGGTGCTGTAGCCCTTGCCATCCTCGACGATGACGCCCTCTGGCACGCCACGGCGCTGCAGGTCGACTCGCATCATGGCAGGCTCGTTGTAGGCACCGGTGTGGTTGCCGCTGATGAGCACCGTGTCGATCTTGTGCAGCCTGTAGAGCTGCGCGGCGGCATCGACACGGCGGTAATAATAAGGATTAGGGTCGCCATAGCGATTGAGGCGCCCTGTGCCCAGCAGCAGCCCCACCCTGTTGTGAGGCAAAGCGCGGGCATCGGTGTAGCACAGTCCTGTAGCGGCCGCAGTCACCTGCCACTCGCAAAAAGCCGAGTAGAGCACAAGCAAAACAAGCAAGGCGGCGAGCCACGCGACCGCCGCCTTGCCTGTGTGTCGTTTCACTGCTGGCGAGCCAGGACGATGCGGCATGGGTCAGTAGGTCTTCTTGCGGTTGAAGAAATCCTGCATGTCGGCCTCGGTCTCGCCGTAAACATCAAAGTACACCTTGCGCGGGGCTGTATCGCCCAGTATCATCACCGTCATCTCGTCGCACACCTGGGCGCCGTCGCGCCTGACCACACTTTGCGAAATAACGTCTTTGACGTGGAAAATGTCGTAAAGAATCTCATACTCGTCGTTCACCTGCGTGACCTTGAAGGCCGTGTCGGGGGTGGCGCCGTCGCCAGTAGCCTTTATCACCTCTTGCAGGCGCTTCACCTTGTCGCGCAGCTGCCGGGTAGCAGCCTCGTCGATAGCTCCCAGGTAGCTGGCATTGGCAGCTTTCTTGAGCAGCAGCAGCGAGAAGGGGTCTTGCTCGAGGGCATCGAGATACATGAAATAGGCCACACGGTAGTCGCGGTTGCGGTAAAGCTGGTTGGCCGTAGCCACGAGCGCGGTGAGCGGCACAAAGCCGGCAAACGGGGTGGCATAGTAGGCTTGGGCTATCTGGTCGAGGGTGAGCGCGGCATCGCCGCTGGCAAAACGCTTCACAATATCGTCGTAGGTGCTGCGGTCGTTGTCGACAAAACTCTTGAGTGTAGTGTAGTTAACAGTTATCTTTTCCATTGTGATTGGAATATTCTATATATTGACAAGTGCAAAATTACATAATTATTTTCACAATTCACAAGCGCATTGCCACGAATTGTGATTACGCCTTTCTTTTCTCCTCGTCCTTGGCATCGGCAAAACGGTTGGGGAACTCGATAGTGAGGCGTTGACGGCGGCAGGCACGCACGATGAGCCAAATGCCAAGCACAATGAAGGGGATAGAAAGCAGCTGCCCCATGTCGAGACCGAGGCGTGCACGCATGGCAATTTCCCACGGTTCCTGCACATTTTTGACATACTCTATCACAAAACGCGCCAGGAAGATGCCCAGCATAAAGACGCCGAAGATGAGCCCCGGGCGCTCCTGGTCGTTGCGTTTCCAGTACATCCACATGCACAGCCCGAATACCAGCAGGTAGCACAACGCCTCGTAGAGCTGCGTGGGGTGGCAGGGCACGGTAAACACCGGGGGGGCGCCCTGCATCCACTCGTTCACGTTGTCGACAAAGCGGAAGCCCCAGGGCAACGACGTGGGACCGCCATAGATCTCGTGGTTGAAGAGGTTGCCCAGGCGTATGAGGGCTGCCACCAGGCCCACCGGCACCACAAGGCGGTCGAGGGTCCACAACATCGAGCGCTTGGTCACCCACCGGGAGTAGAGCCAAATGGCGATGAGGATGCCTATCACGCCGCCGTGGCTGGCCAGGCCGCCCTCCCATATCTTGGGTATCTCGCTCAAGTGGCGGCTGTAGTAGTCCCAGTCATAGAAGAACACATGCCCCAGGCGCGCGCCGACGACCGTGGCAACGATCACATAGAAAAACAGCGATGCCACCCAGCGCTCGGGTGCACCCTCGTGGCGGAACTCGCGCCACACAACCTCGTAGCCCGCCCAAAAACCGATGGCAAACATCAAGCCGTACCAGCGCACGGTGGCCAGGTGGCCAGAGATGATGTCGGGGCTCGCAGTCCAAGTGATAAAATCAAGCATAATATTTACCAGAATGATAATGCCGCAAAATTACTGAAAAAAAACGTAAGTTGCATTGATTGCCCAATTTTATGCCCAAAATAAAGGTGATGCCAGAAAAATGGCGTAACTTTGCACACTAAAAAAAATAGCGGCCCGTGCACAGCTTTACTGGCCCAATACAAAAAGAGAGAAATAGACTATGAGGGAGAGTGTGAACAACGACACTGTGGATCAATGCTTTCAAGAGCACAAAGAAAAAGAGCTGCTGGTGCAGCGCAAGCTCGACTTGCTGCTGCGCACCGGCTGCCTGCTCATGGAGAGCAGTGCCGACACGAGCCGCATCATGCGCAACATGAAGCGCACGGCCACCTTCCTGGGCCTGCCCTTGAAAAACCTGCACATCTATGTAAACTACAACATGCTCATGGTGAACCTGGGCGACGAGGAGCACTCGTTCACCAAGTTTCAGCGCGTCGACCGCCACGGCATCAACTTCGACACCATGTCGTTTATCTCCAAGCTTTCCTACAGGGCCATCAGGCTCGACTTCACGCTCGACGACTATGAGCGAGAGCTCGACCGCATCAGTCACAAGCCGCGCTGGTACAATCGCTGGCAAGTAGCCGTGGGGGCGGGCTTTGCCTGCGGGGGCTTCTGCATCCAGTTTGGATGCGACTGGACAGCCTTTCTCTATTGCTCCCTGGCAGCCATGACAGGACTCTACCTCAAGATGTGGCTCGATGCCAAGGGGGCCAACCAGTATGTAAACATTGCCCTGGCAGCATTTGTCTCCACCTTGCTGGCATGGCTCACGACCTTTCTCTCCAAGGACAACGCCATAGCCCAGAGTCTGCCCCGGTTCATGCTCACCAGCACCCCGTGGCACCCCATGATGGCCTGTGCGCTTTATATCGTGCCAGGCGTGCCCATCATCAACTTTGTGAGCGACATGCTCGACGGGTACGTCCAGATAGGCATTTCACGGGCAGTCAACACGCTCATGATCATTGCAGCCATGGCATTCGGCATGGTGTTTGCCATCAAGATATGCGGTGTCGACAACTTTGTCGAGAACTTGAGCATGACACCACATCACAACTACTTCACCTTTGCAGCGGCGGCAGCCATATCGGCAGTGGGTTTCTCCATGATATTCAACCTGCCGCGCCGACTGCTGTGGGTGGTGGCCGTGGGCGGCATCATCGCCGTGTGCACACGCAACTTTGTGAACCTGGGGCCCAGCAACGGCAACGTGGGTCTCGACTGGGGGCTGGCCACAGGCAGCCTCATCGGGTCGGCCCTGGTGAGTATCATTTGCACGCAAGCCATGCACTGGTTTCACACGCCGCACCACTGCCTGTCGATACCCTGCGTGATACCCATGATACCGGGCGTGCTCATGTATCGCTCGCTGTTTGCCTTCATTCAGATGCACGGCGTGGTGGGGGAAGTGACCGTTGCCACCAACAACATGATACAGGCATCGCTCGTGATACTGTGCATCGCCATAGGCGTGGCCATTCCCAACATCTTTGTGCGCAAGATGATCACCACCAAGCGGCAGGAGAAGCTCATCAAGCTCGAAATCGAGCGGCGCAAGCGCCACGGCGAAATGGTCGACCTGCACGAGCTCTAAAAAAAAATGCTGCACACTTCCTGGTTCAATCAGGGCAATCCGCACCCACAGTGTGAGAGAGAGACTCGGGTGGCATTAGCTAAATTTAATACTGACAGGAGCAAAATATCGCTGCAAATGATATAATTTTGCGGTTTCAACGATTGTACATAAAATTGCACATTAAAAAAAGTCATTGCGTTTTAAAATAAAAATATAGAAATGGACTTGACTAAATTGAGATTTGGGTTAATTGCATTGTCCTTGACCCTTGCAATGCCGCAAGCCGTGCAGGCTGCAGGCAAGTTTGTGCCCTTCAAATACGGCAATTTCGATTCTTGGGTCGTGCGCCATGTGCACGAGTCGGGAGTGATAGGAGGCAACACCAAAACCCTCTACGAGATAGGCCCCAGCCAGGAGCTCAACGGCAACAAGCCCTATGTGAACCTGGGCGGCTCGCCATGGGGCACCAGCAACGTGATGGCCAAGGTGATGGGCGTGGTCAAGACCAACACCTCGGTGTATCGCGACGTGCATGGCTCGGGCCACTGTGCCAAAATGGAGACCCACATCGAGACTTGCAAGGTGCTGGGCATGATGAACATCAAGGTGCTTGCTGCCGGCAGCATCTTTCTGGGATCGATGAAAGAGCCCATCACCAGCACCAAAGAGGGCCCCTCGGCACTGCACCTGGGCGTGCCCTTCACGCTGCGCCCCAAGGCCTTGCGATTTGACTACCGCGTGCGTGTGCCAGGATCGAAGAACCGCATACGCCAGAACGGCTTTTCCAAGGCTACGACAGTGGCAGGCCCCGACTACTGCATCGCCGTGCTCTACCTGCAGAAGCGTCACGAGGACGCCCATGGCAACATCACAGCCAAGCGTGTAGGCACCATGGTGGTGAAATATGGCCGCTCGACGACAGGATGGGTCAACGGCGCCACCTACACGATACACTATGGCAACATCACGGGCAAGCCCTTCTATGAGGCAGCCACCATGGGTCTGCACGCCAACGAGTATGCCCGCAACTCTCACGGCAAGACCGTGCTTGTGCGCGAGACCGGCTGGGCCGAAGCCGGCGCCACGCCCACCCACATCGTGCTGCAATTCTCGTCGAGCCACGGCGGTGCCTATGTGGGTACCGTGGGCAACACATTCTGGGTCGATAACGTGGGACTCGTGTATTGATGGCAAGAGCGCTACTGCTACTGCTGTTGCTGAGCACGGCCCTGCCCGAGAGCATGGCCCAAGAGCAACGCGACACCACGGCTGTGACCAGGAAGCGCAGCCTGGTGGGCCGGTTTCTCGACTACTTCGGCGATGCCAACAAGGAGAAGAAGCACAAGCGCTTCGACTTCTCGGTGATAGGCGGCCCGCACTACAGCACCGACACCAAGCTGGGCCTGGGGCTCGTGGCCTCGGGCCTGTATCACGCCACGCCGGCCGACAGCCTGCTGCCGCCGAGCAACGTGTCGATATTCAGCGACATCTCGACAGTGGGCTTCTACATGATAGGTGTGCGGGGCACCCACATCTTTCCCAGCGACCGCCAGCGCATCGACTACACCGTCTACTTCTATTCCTTCCCCACCTATTTCTGGGGAATAGGCTATGACAAGGGCGACAACGACGACAACAAGAGCAAAATGAACCGGTGGCAGACGCAGGTCAAGGCCAGCTGGCTCTTCAGGGCAAGCGGCAACCTGTTTATGGGTCCCACCATTGCTGTCGACTACATCACGGCCCACCATGTGAAGCGGCCCGAGCTACTCGAGGGGCAGCGCAAGTCGACCTTCAACGCGGGGGCAGGAGCCACGTTGCTCTACGACACCCGCGACAATCTCACGGCGCCCCGACGCGGCGTGTACTTGTGGCTCCAGCAAGTGTTCAGACCGCACTTTGCGGGCAACCACTACGCCTTCACCACCACCGACGTGCGCACCAGCGGCTACATTGGCCTGTGGAAAGGCAGCACCCTGGCCCTCGACATGCGGGCCCAGTTCAACTACGGCAATCCCTCGTGGGGCATGCTTGCCCAGCTGGGCGGCAGCAGCGCCATGCGCGGCTACTATGAGGGTCGCTACCGCGACAAGCACAAGATAGAGACCCAGGTAGAGCTGCGCCAGCACGTGTGGCGGCGCAACGGCATCGTGGTGTGGGCAGGGGCCGGCACAGTGTTTGACAAGCCTGGCTCCATCAAGCTGCGCCACGTGCTGCCCAACTACGGTGTGGGCTATCGCTGGGAATTCAAGAAAAACGTGAACGTGAGGCTCGACTACGGCTTCGGCAAGAAGGGCCAGAGCGGCTTCACATTCAACATCAACGAGGCCTTTTAGACCCTTGTCTTCAGGCTTATAAAAAACACCTTACCGATGAGCGACAAACTACGATTCACACTCTCGCCACAATTCTTGTTTTTCTACACCATCATCGTGCTGCTGGTGCCCAACGTCACCCTGTCGATTACCGAGGGCATGCCACTGGCAGCCGCCGTGGCCAACGTGCTCTTGCCAGCCTGCCTCTACACCCTGCTCATGTCGCTCTCGGGCAAAACGGGGAGGCAAGTGTGGATACTGTTTCCACTGGTGTTTTTTGCAGCCTTCCAGATGGTGCTCATCTACCTCTACGGCTCGGGCGTGATAGGCGTGGGCATGTTTCTCAACCTTGTCACCACCAACCCCGACGAGGCCCTCGAGCTGCTCGACAACCTGGTGCCTGCCCTGGTCATCGTCTTTGTGCTCTACCTGCCGCTGCTCTTCATTGCCGGCATGCAGTGGGCGCGGCACACCCGGCTCGAGGCCACCCGCAGGCGCTCATGGCGCCGCGCCGCGCTCCTCGGCCTGGCAGCCAGCGCCGTCTACACTGCAGCACTCTATGTTGCCTATCCTAAGGGCGAGGAAAAGAAAGGCCGTTTTGAGTATCGGGTAGAAGACGACATGTATCCCTTCAACGTGTTCTACAACCTGGGGCTCGCCGTGCGCGAGAGCTACAACTCGGCCCACTACCAGGAGCGGGTGGCCCACTTCAAGTTTGGCGCAGTGGCAACGCACCCGGCCGACTCGGCCGAGGTGTATGTGCTCGTTGTGGGCGAGACGGCGCGCTCGCGCAATTTCCAGCTCTATGGCTACAAGCGCCCCACCAACCCGCTGCTGTCGCGAGAGCAAGGCTTGATAGTGTATACCGGCGTGCGCACGCAGAGCAACACCACCCACCGCAGCGTGCCCATGCTGCTCACGGCTGCCACTGCCGACGACCACGACCGCCTGTATCACGAGAAAGGCATCTTGGCGGCATTTGGCGAAGCCGGTTTCCACACGGCCTTTTTCTCCAACCAGCTGCCCAACCACTCCTATATCGACTTCCTGGGCGAAGAGGCCCACGACGTGCGCTTCATCAAGAAGGGCAAGTCGGCCAAGCTCTTCTATGATGTGGAACTGCTGCCCTATGTGAAAAGCGAACTGGCCCGTGGCTACCGCAAGCTCTTCATCGTGCTGCACATGTATGGGTCGCATTTCAACTACCGCGACCGCTATGCCCGCTCGCGTGCGCTCTTCCTGCCCGACACGCCCACCGAGGCCGAGCCAGCCAACCGCCCCCAGCTGCTCAATGCCTACGACAACACCATTGTCGAGACCGACTACATCCTGGCCCGGCTCATCGACATGCTGCGCAGCGAGCACTGTGCAGCGGCCCTGCTCTACACCAGCGACCACGGCGAAAACATCTTCGACGACAAGCGCAAGCTCTTTCTGCATGCCTCGCCCAAGCCATCAGAGTATGACACCGACGTGCCGCTTCTCCTATGGACCTCTCCGGCCTACGACAGGCAAAACCCTGCCATCGTGGGCAACCTGCGCCGCAACCGCCACAAGGGCGTGGAGTCGAACGCCTCGGTATTCCCCACCATGCTCTCGATGGCCGGTATCAAGACCAAAGCACGTGTCGACAGCCTCTCGCTCACCAATCCGGCCTACCGCCTGGGCGTGCGCTACTACCTGAACGACCACAACCACGGCGTGCCGCTCTCGGCCTGGGGCATCAAGTAGCGAGCCCGCAGGGGCACCTTACAGAATATATATCCTGCAATATTTTTTGAAATGCGGGCAAAAAGGCATACATTTGCAAAGTTGTTCAATCACTTGTGGGCCCTACCCCCCCACTGCACAGAATAGATTTTTTAATGTATAAACTTAACTAACCCAATTACTCATGACAACAAAACAACACCCTGCGACACGCCGCCTCGCTGGCGCCGTCGCCATCGTGCTGGCCTGCCTGTGCACCGCCCTGAGCGCACAAGCCGACCGCTACCTGACCGAAAATTTTGACTATCCTGTGGGCAATCTCTACGGGCAAGGCAACTGGCTGTGGTACGGCACTCAAGACGCCGCCCCCGTTCAGGTCGTCGACACCGCGCTCACCCTGGCAGGCTACCAGCCCACAGCTGCGGGCAAGGCAGCCCGCCTGGGCAACACCGCCAGCGGCCAAGACGTGATGGTGAAGTTTGCCGACAAGCCCATCACCAGCGGTGCTGTCTACACAGCGGCTTTGATCAACGTGAAGTCGGTGACCCAAGACAACGTGTACTTTCTCTCCTACATCGCTCCAAGCACAACTGGCGTGCAAGACAAGAAAACCAACTCCGAGATAGGACGTCTGATGGCCGAGGCCAGCAGCGAGGGCAAATTCAAGTTCAAGATTTCGCGCAACAGCGGCACGCAGCTGGAAACGACCGCCGACGAGTATGAGCTGGGCAAGACCTACCTGGTGGTGTTCATGTACCAGCTGGTAGAAGGCACAAAAAACGATATCGTCAAGCTGTGGGTCAACCCGGCCGACAAAGCCAAGGAGCCTGCCGCAGCTGCCCAGATTACCGATATGAGTGTGCACACAAGCGCCGATGCCAATCGTCTGCAAGCCGTGGAGCTGCGTCAAGGCAGCTCGGTAAGCAAGACCGGCCCGCAGGTGATCGTCGATGCCATGCGCATCGCCAGCAGCTGGGCCGACCTCTTCGACCAGTCGGGCAACGAGGACCCCACCCTCACCGTCACCCCGCAAGTGGTGTACAACGTCGATGCCGCCCCTGTGGGGCAGGCGACCACCTATGCCACCTACAAGGTCGACTACAAGAATCTGCCCGCAGCCACCCAGGTGTATCTCACGGGCAAGAACCGCGACCAGTATGAGGTCGACCTCACCCAGATACCGGCAGGCAGCGGCAGCGCCACAGTGACGCTCACCTACAAGCCCACGGCCATAGGCAAGCACACGGCACGCATCAACTTTGAGTCGAGCGTGGCAACACTCAACACTGGCTTCGAGGCCACAGCCCTGGCCTACGACCCGCAGAACCTGCCCACCATCGCCGTCACTGCCGACCACCTCGACACCTTCAAGTGCAAGGCAGGCGAGACCGTGACGCAGACCTTCACCGTGACCACAGCCAACTTCCCCGACTATGGCAAGGCTGCCGTAACCGGCACGGCCCGGGGTGCCTTCATCATCAACAACGCCACCCTGCTCAAGAGCGGCACCACCACCATCACCGTCACCTTCAAGCCCAACGAGGCTGGCAACTACAGCGATGTCATCACCCTGAGCGGTATCAAGGCCGAGCCCAAGACCGTGGCGCTCACAGGCCTTGCACTGCAAGGCGGCACCACTCCCGGAGCCGAGGGCGACACCCTGCCCCTGCCGAGCGAGAATCCGCGCGCCATGCTTGTCGAGAGCTTCGACAACGTGACCCGCAACACGGCAGTGAAGCTCGACGGCTGGAAAAACCTGGCACTCAAGGGCACTCGTGCATGGTGGGGCTATGAGTGGACCGACGACGGCAACAAGGCTGCCAAAGTCACCCCCTACGACAGCAAGATCGAGGCTGGAGCCGGCACCCCCTGTCAAATGATGCTCGTGACCCCGCCGCTCGACTACAAGAAGGCGGCCAGCCAGACCTTCTCGTTCCGCGTCATGGGCGACTTCATGACCGCCGGCATGGCCGACAAGCTCGAAGTGTGCTACATTGAGAAGAACGGCAACGACATGTATGTGGAGCCCATCGACGGCATCGCCATCCCTGCCACCGCCGATCTCAACAAGGAGTGGCAAAGCTTTGACCTTCATCTTGAGAACCAGAATATCGCCGATGTGTTCTACATTGGGTTCCGCTTCACCAGCACGCGCGGAGCCGATCACGTAGCCACCTACTATATCGACGACGTGAAGTGGGGCGTGCCCACAACTGCAGTGGGCGAGGTTGCCACCAGCAAGACCGCGACCCAGGTGAAGTACTACAATGTGGCTGGCATGGCCAGCGACACCCCGCTCGACGGCCTCAACATCAAGGTCACCACCTATACCGACGGCACCCGCACTGTCGAGAAAATGATGAGATAAAGCCCACAACGGGCCTCAGCAACCCCCAAAAAGAGACCCCGCTCTTGTTGCAGGAGCGAGGTCTCTTTTTTTTGTGCAGTTTTTGTGCGGTAGGGGCACGGCAATCACACCACCACGGTGTCGGGGCCCAAAAGCTGCCGGTAGCGGAAGCACGAGGGGTGATGGTCGTTGATGACCCCTATGCCTTGCAGGTGCGAATAAAGGATCACCGAGCCCATATACTTGAAGCCTCTCTTCTTCAGGTCGCGGGCCATGCGGTCGCTCAGGTCGTTGCGGGTTTCAACCAGGCCCTCGTCGCGGTGGCTGCGGTAAACAAACGTCTTGCCCTGGGTGAAGCTCCACATGTAGCGGTCGAATGAGCCCCACTCGCTCGCAATGTCGAGAAACACCCTGGCATTGTGAATCACCGCCTCGATCTTGCGCTGCGACTTGATCATGCCCGGTGTGGCCATGATGCGCTCAACACGGGCAGCGGTATAGGCAGCCACCTTGGCAGGCTCAAAGTTGTCGAAGCAGGCCCGCATGATTTCGCGTTTTTTCAACACAAGCAGCCACGAGAGCCCACACGACATCGACTCGAGCACAAGCATCTCGAAGTGCAGCCGGTCGTCGTGCACGGGAGTGCCCCACTCGGTGTCGTGGTAGGCATAGTAGGCTTCATTGCCGGCGCACCAGGGGCAGCGCGTCGGTGACGGTGTAGTGTGGTTGCAGGCAGTCATCGTGATGTCTTTTCTCTCTCGCCGCAGGCATGTTGCAGCGGCGGCACTGCAAAATTACACCTTTCTCCCCTGATGCGCAAGCCCAAACCACGAGACTCACAGCCCCGAAGGCGACGCAAAAAAAACGACGCCGGTCCAATCGCGGATAGGCGCCATCACGGAGTGTTACTATATAAAATTTTGTTATGCAGAAATTAATGTTTACACAATTCCTGTCCTTGCAACATCGTGCACTTTCACATGCATGGCTCCCGGCACAATGGCCAGAGCACGCGCGGTGAGTGTAGACACGGCACCCCATGAAGGCACCCTCTTGCAGAAAAAAGATAGTCAACGCTGAGTGGCGACTACATCATTTCTTTTTTGCCTCGATTCAAATGCCACGTGAATCTTGATATTGCAAGGCATGCGATGTGAAGGCAGGTCTTCTGACTCATCCTCTTCGCGCTCACGCCTTCCCGGCCATGATGTAGTCGACTTTGTGGTAAAGAATCAACTTGGCAGCCAGTGGCTTGTGTGAGACGAAGCAGCGAGGACTCACAGCAGCGGGTACTGTTCAGGACTTGCACCTGATTCCCTTTTGATTTCTCCCCTGGAGGGAGAAAACCTCACGCTTTTTCTTAGTCGCAAAGATATAAAAAATATTGGCTCGCGCAACCGTCTTTCAGCCCAAATCTTGTGTTTTTTTGTGTGATCGCCTGAGCCCTCCTGCATCACTCCTCGACCTGGAAATCACGGGCAGTGATCAAGGCAAGGTCGGGGGCATCGATGTGGCTACAATGCGAGAGCCGCACCGCCTGGTTTTCAATCACTTTTTCAAACAGATTGCGCACATATCGGGCGTTGCCGAAGTCCTTGGTGCGTCTGTCAAGCGCCCGCACCAGCAGCTCGTGCAGGGCAGTCTCGGCATCGGGGCTCAGCCGGTAGTCGAAGTTGCGAGCCTGCTGCACAAAGATTTGGTACAGCTCGCCCTCGGTGTAGTCCTCAAACCTCACGTAGCGGTTGAAGCGCGAGCGCAAGCCAGGGTTGGAGTCGATGAAGTGCTCTATCTCGCCGGGGTAGCCCGCCAGCACCACAACCAGCCTGTCGCGGTCGTCCTCCATGCGCTTGAGCAGCGTGGCAATGGCCTCGCGGCCGTAGTCGTTGTCGCCCCCTTGCGCCAGCGTGTAGGCCTCGTCGATAAAGAGCACTCCTCCCAGCGCCTTGTCGATGATTTTGTTGGTTTTCACGGCAGTCTGTCCCACATACTCGGCCACCAGCCCCGAGCGGTCGGTCTCCACAAGCTGCCCTTTCTCGAGGATGCCCAGCTGCTTGTAGATGCAGGCCAGGATGCGGGCCACGGTGGTCTTGCCCGTGCCTGGATTGCCCGTGAACACACAGTGATAGGACACTGGAGCCACCTTGAGCCCCGACTTGTGGCGTTGCTTGTTCACAGCCAGGAAATCGGTGAGCGACTTGAGCTGCGATTTCACCTGCTTGAGCCCCACCAGGCTGTCAAGCTGCTGCATGGGGTCGGGGGCAGAATCGGCCGCAGTTGCGCCGCCCGAGGGTTGAGCAGCCGGCTGCGGCTCCTCGCCGGGCAAGCAGGGCAGCGACTTGCTGGCTATGGCCTCGTGCAGCTCCTTGATTATGGCTTTCTCGTCGGTGTCGACCGAGGCGTCGACCGAGGCAATGACTTGGCAAAAGTCGAGGTAAAGCTGGCGCACCTGCGGCAGGTAGCTGGCACGGTCGAAGTGCCACAGCAGCAGCACCAGCCCGAAATCGTCGACGCCGTCGACTGTGACTCCCACCGTTGCCTGCATGTAGACCGGCAACGACTGCTCGACAGTTTTGCGTATCTCGGGGGTATAGGGGTCTGGCGACGCGAGGTCGTTGGCCGAAAATATCTCCTCACGCAAGGCGTCAAACGAGTTGTTCTTTCTCAACAGCAAGCTCAACACGGCATAGAGCGCCTGAGCCTCAGGCTGGGTGTAGTCGAACTCAACGGGCTGCATCGACGTGGTGAGCTTCTCGACAGGGTGTCCCATGCGCGCTAAGCAGCGCAACAAGTCTTTCACAATCATCATTTCCAGCACCGACTTAAAATTGCCATCACGCTTGTCATCGGGAATTTCCTGGCTGTCGCGGGCCTCGCTGTACACAGCATCTTTCAGCCCTTGATCGGCGCTCAACTCATTGCACAAGGCTTTTCCACGCCGCACAACACTCCCAATGCGCTGGAACTGCTCAGGCGTGATGCGCATCACAGCCAGCTTGGTTTGCTCCAAAGCCATTGTATAGACGTCGGCAGGTTGTCGACCTACAGGACTGGCCGCAGTAGCGCCAGTGCCGCCAGTATCGCCAGCAGCGCCGCTCTCGCGACCTTGCTCGCGACTTGACTGGGCAATTACGCTTATTATCAATACCAGGAAAACCAAGCCAACCAATATCATTATCAACCAATAAGTTGCCGAAGAGGAATCGCCCTCGGCAGCATAGACAATAATGAAAAAGACAATCGCGATTATCAAGCAGCCTCTTGCCATGTTACAAAGTTTTTCAATGATTATAACGCACGGGCAAGGCCGAAGGTGCACAAGTTGCCAGCCCTGCCGCGATTGCTAAATTATAAAAAAACATGAAGAGCACCAACACTTTGGCTTGTCAAAAAAATTGAAGATGCTGTTGCTGGCGGTTTTGGGCAAGCTGTTGAAGAGGGCGCAAAGTGCTAATGCAACAAGATGATATTGTTGACCGAAGTGATGTCGCTCACATCGAGCTTGGCATCGCCGTTCACATCGGCCTGCACGGGATTGTAACCGTCGACTGCCTGGCCCAGTATCAAGTTGATGACCGTGGTCACGTCGCTCACGTCGACGCGGCCGTCGGCATTGGCATCGCCCTCCAGCGGGTGAGCAACGGCCTGGGGATGAAAATCGACGGCACCTGCCACCTCGGTCGAGGTCTCCCCTATCCAGCCGCAGCTTTGAAGCGTGCCGCAATACACCTTCACATAGTCGATGTAGTCGAGCACCACAGGGTGCCCGCCGGCATCTACAGCCCAATCGATCTTGAACCCGCGATTCTGCCCCTCGGCATAGGCGTTGCCGCTGTAGGGGTCATAGTCGGGGCGGTTGTCGACATAGCCCCAGTCCATGAAAAGCTGCACCCACATAGATCCCTGGCCACTTTGGTCGATGGCGTTGCCAGCGAGCTTGGTGCCTGAAAACGAAAGCGTGTCGCCAGCCACCCACATGGGCCAGTAGCTTTGGGCATGAAAGGTGTTTTTCTCGACATAGCCCGATGTGCTGTCGGGGTTCACGTCGTTGCTGGTCCACTTGATGTAGGAGTGCCACACAGAGCCGTCGTAGGTGCCCTGCTCACTTGCTGGGCGATAATAGGTGATGCTGTAGCCATGCTGGGTCTTGGCGTTGTAGTAGTCGCTGCCCGCCAACTCATACCACGGGTCGTCGGGCACGCCGTTGTGGTTCACGTCGCAGCTCACCATCACAATGCCAGGCTCGCTGCTGCCGCCCTGTAAAGCCGTCGAACTGCCCTGAAACGCATTGCCGAAGACCTGGAAATCGTAGTCGCCGGCCACATTCACCACAGGATGGTCGAACCCGAACACCACATAGCCGCCATAGGAGCCCAGGCTCACCATGCCAGGCTTGTAGACCATGCCAAGGGTGTCGCCGTCGTCGATGTCCCAATAGCCACACAGGGCCTTGGAGGCGCGCGCCACGACACTGTCGCGGGGCTCGCCTGCCTTGTATTGGGGCATCGTGTTGACAAACTGACCCGGTGCAGGCTGGAAGTCGTAGACTCGGGTGATATAAGGTTGGTTCTGAGCCCAGGCAGCTATTGCCAGCATCGAGCTCACCGCAATTGTAAATATTGCTTTCTTCATTATGTGTCAGGTGTTTATTATTGTTCGTTGATATTTTCTCCCAGGAAGGCAAAATGGGCGGGGATGTCGCCGGTGCGCACGTCCCACTTCTTCACGCCGTCGCGCCCGAAGCAGTAGAGGCGTCCTGGGGTGACGTAGTCGCGGGCATCGGTCACATAGATATCCTTGGTGAGCGCATTCACGGCAATACCATAGGGCATCTTGATACTTTTGTCGGTGCCGTCGGTGATAAAGTTGCGGGTCACCACCTGGTGGGTGGCCACGTCGACAATGGTATAGCTGGGCGTGTTGCTCATCGTCACATAGCTCCACTCGCTGGCAACGATATAGAGCGAGTCGCCGTCGAGCCACATGTTGCCCACACGCACGTCGAGCGAGTCGACGAGCTGCTGCTTGCGCGTGTCATAGGCATAGAGCTTGCTCGGCACCGAGTAGTAGTCGCCGCGCGAACTTATCCAGAGCACACCGTGGTGGTCGCTCATCACGAGGTTGAGGTTGATGGCCACGGGCAGGCGTTTTTCTTGCTTGAAAGAGGCCAGGTCGATTACCGACAGCGTGTTCTCGTAGTTGGGCACCATGTAGCCGCCCGAGTTGGCCACATAGATCTTGCCGTTCACAATGTCGAGGCCGTCGGGCTGGAAGCCCACGACGCAAGTGTCGACGACCTGCAGGGTAGCCGTGTCAATCTTGGCCACATAGCCGCGCTGCTTGTAGTTGGGGTCGATGGTGACCGGGCCGGCATAGCTGGTGACGTAGGCATAGCCGCCGTTAAACTTGATGAAGCGGCAGTTGGGCACATCGACCTGTCCCACCTTGACTGCCGTGTTCTTGTCGAGCACGTCGATTTTGTTGGAGCAGTTGATCACGCACCACAGTTTGTTGCCATATATGCCCAGATCGTTGCCCACGTCGCCCATTTCCTTCACCTGCGAGGGATTGGCCCTGGCAAAGATGTTGCGATGATACTTGCCCTCGCCGTAGTCCATGTAGTCGAGCGTGGCCTTATTGCTGCCCATGTTGCCCTCGTTGAGCAGGTAGAAGCCGGTTATGTTCGTGTACTCGGGCTGCGTGGTGGGCACCACCTCGGGCAGCAATATGGGCTCGTCGTGGCGGCACGAGACGAGCAGCAACGCGATGAGCAAAACCGTGATGTGGAAAAATAGTGTATTGTTACGCATGTCAAAAATTCAATTTAAGAGTGAATTTATAGTTGCGCCCTGGCATGGGATAGTTGAGTATCACCTCATATTGCTGGTTGAAGAGGTTGTTGCACTCGGCAGTGAGCTTGATGTGGGCGCCCAGCCAGCGCCAGCTGTAGCTCGCGCTCAAGTCGCTGGTGTACCACGGTTGCTCGTGATTGGCGGCAATGTTGCTGCTGTTGTGGTAGCGCTCGCCAGTGTAGATGAAGCTGTAGTTCACATCGAGGTTTCGCCAGCCGGCATGCACGGTGGCCGATCCGCTGTGCCAGGGGATGTAGGCGATTTGGCCCTTGTAGGTGCCGCCGTCGCCATAGTCGGCAGGATCGGTATAGTCTTGTGCCTTCTGGTAGGTATAGGTGAGGTTGGCGTCGAGCAGCACGTCGGGCACCGGGGCAGCCTGCACCATGGCGGTGACATCGATGCCGCGTATGCGCACCTTGCCTATGTTCATCATCATCCAGCGGTATTGCCCTGTGCCCTTAGGCACGGCGATAATCTTGTCGGTCACCCAGTTGTAGTAGCCGTCGACCGAGAGCTTCACGCCACGCCACAGGCCCTGCTGGCGCAAGCGCTGCCACACGAGGCCCAAGTTGAGCTGGCTGGCATACTCGGGCTTGAGGCTGGCATTGCCAATGTCGGTGTAATACAGGTCGTTGAACGTGGGCATACGGAAGATGCGCTTGTAGTAGGCCCGCACCTGCAGGTCGGGCTCCTCCCAAGGCTGGTAGCACACAAACACAGCCGGGGTGAACTTGTTGAGATACTTGCTGTAGTGCTTCACGGTCTCCCCGTTGTTGCGGGCGCTGTAGCGGTCGTTGGCCATGGTGTAGAGCAGCGAGGCCTCGGCCTTGAGCCGCCCCAGGGTGTAGGCCGTGGCCAGCGCAGTGAGCACACTGTTGCGTGTGGGCCGTGCAAAGTTGACCAGCGAGGCCTGCAGCGTGTTGCACTGGTAATCGACCGAGAGATCGATATCCCAGTTGTCGACAGGGGTGAACTTGCTTGCCATCGAAACATAAATCTCGTGCTGGGTAAACTTGTTGTTGATATACATCAACGTGGTGTCGGGGTTGAGGTAGCGCATCCAGTCGCGGGCATACTTCGCATTGACCATGACTTCGTAGAAGGAGCTGAACTTCTTCTGCCACGAGCCCTGCACAAAGAAATTCTTGTCCCACTGGCGCTGGCTGTTTTTCCACACGTTGTTGACGATGGCGCCTGGTATGCCACGCTCGCTGTCGTAGTAGTAGGCCTTGGCGTTCCACTTGCCCTGCCCGATGAGACCGAAGAGGCCGCCCTCGAGGCGCAAGGCACGCACGTCGCCGTTTTTGCGCACCGCGGTGGTGTCCCAGGCCAGCAAGCCGTCGCTGTACTTCTTACGCAGGGTGAAGTGATACTGCCCGGTGGCATAGGTGTACTCGGCGTTGAATGCGGCACTGAGCCGCGGCCCCAGCTGCTGCTCCCAGCGCACGCTGGGATTGGCCAGGCCGAAGGAGCCGGTGCGCATGGTGACATCGATGTTGTAGCGCTTGCCGGCGGCAAAGTGGGGGCGCTTGGTCTTGATATAGATAGTGCCGGCCGACCCGAAGTCGCGTGCCGGCTGGAAGATCTCGCTCTTCTGGCCGTTGTAGAGCGTGATCGACTCGATGTTGTCGAGCGAGAACTTGCCCAGGTCGATTTGCCCGTTTTGGGCATTGCCCAGCTGAATGCCGTCGTAGAACACCCCCATGTGATTGGTGCCCATCGAGCGAATGTCGACGGTCTTCACACCGCCCACGCCGCCGTAGTCCTTGAGCTGCACGCCGGCAAAGTAGCGCAAGGCATCGGCCACGCTGTTGCTGCCCAGCCGCTCAAGGCGGCGGCCGTTGAGTGTTTGGGCCGGTATCACCTCCTGATAGGGCCGCTGGGCATACACGGTGACATCGCTCAAGTGCTGCATCGAGTCGAGGCTCACGTGGCGGGACTCGGTTTTGACTTGAGCCATCGAGGCAAGGCAGCAGCTGCACAGCAGGCTTGTAAATAATAAGATTTTTTTCAACATAGAGCTAACGGGTCTTTATTTTCCTGACTTGGCAGGTCTTCTGACTTGCTTCAATCACCCCTCCATGCATTGGCATTGGCACGACGCTTAGCAACTTCCCGGCCCTGTGGCCGCCCTCTGAATCAAGGGTAAAGCAAGCGCCATCATGTAGACCAGCCTTCCCACCTCGCTTGGCAGTGGCCCGGTCCAAGGGATGCTACACGAGAGCTGAAGCTTACAGCAGCACCGTCTGTTCAGGATTTTCACCTGATTCCCTTTTCATCGCAGCCACCACTGGCCGCGACACCAAGTCGTAAATGCAAAGTTACAACTATTTCTCTGAAATTCCCAACCCTAAACGCATCATGGCTTGTGCACCCCAAAAATGAGTGAGCTGCCCTTGCGGCTGGTGTAGTTTCTTGAGGGGAAAAACCCTGCTACTTCACCATCTTGAGCGATTGCTTTGTGCCGTCGGTGTAGGTGATGACCTTGATATTGATGCCGTCAAATGGCTCGTCGCTGGCCATGCCTTGCAAGTTGAAGTATTTCACACTGGCCACCTGGCCTGCTGCCGTGGTGCTTGCGACACCCGTCGACACCTGCTCCCTGGGCGAGAAGAGCACCATCGACGGGAACCAGTAGTTGTCTTTGAGCTTGATGCTCTTGAGCTTGGTGCCATCGCTCTTGTAAATATTCAGATAGTAGTTTTGCGAGCTGTAGCCTTCAAAGGTCTCGGCCACAATGTAGCCACTGGCGGGATCAAAGGCCACCACGTTGCCATACATCTGCTGGCTGCCGTCGAAGGTGATGAACTGCTGTGTGAACGTGCCGCTGGCAAGGTCGTACTTGCTGATGAAGTTGCAGCCCTCATAGGGTGAGTAATAGAGCACCTGATGCTGCTCGTCGATGGCCGGGTTGCTGTTTTTCCATGCAAACCATGTGTTTTGTGTAGCCATGGCCACGGCAAGCGTGTCGGTTGGCTCACAGGTTGTGGCATCGAGCTTGAGAAAATGCTCGGTGCTCGACGAGCCGGGAGCACCCCAAGTAGAGCTGTTGGCAGCAGCATAGGCCTGGCCGCCTACCGCGAACACTGTGGTGAGGCTGCTCACGGCCACAGTCTTGACAAGGATATCGGCAACGGCGTCGATCACACTGATCTTGCCATTGCTTGCGGCAAGCACCTTGTCGCCCACGAGCACCATGTTGCCCACCTCGCCAGTGATGCCGGCAATGGCCGGGCCCACCGTGTTGGTCGACTTGTCGTAGGTGTACACACCGGCGCTGGTACTGATGTAGGCCTTGGTGTCGCTCACTGCGAGGAAGGCACGAGTGTCGGCGTCGCCTATGGCGTCGATCGAGGCTTTTTTCTCCAGGGTCTTGGCATCGGCCACCACCAGCCGGCCGCCCGTGCTGCCGTAATTCTGCTTGGAGCAGAAGTAGATGTTGTCGCCATCAATGGCGGCATACTCGGCCGTGTTGCCCAGTGTCGAGCCAGGATTGGCAGCCTGGTAGGCGCGATACACAATTGAGTCGCCATCGTAGCTGTAGAAGTTGACCGAGCTGGCATTGTGTCCAAACCAGTCCTCGTTGAGCAGGAAGATGCCGCCTGTGTAGCTGGCAGCTGCCACAGTGCCTGCGGCCAGGGTGGCAGCGATGATCAATGTAAAGATTTTCTTCATTTTGCAATTCTTTTTATAGTGTTAAACAATATTGTAGTGGCACGGCAACCGCCTTGCAAAATGAAGTACGAGAGACCTGGCCGTTCAGGCTTTTGCGGGAGAAGGATGGCTCACACGTCGCCAGCTGCTATGCAACAGGGCATCGCATCGACACAAAGGCGGGTCGTGTGTGACGGGGAAAAAACGTCAAAACGTCGTGTGTGTGTATCACCTGCGACTGCATCATTTTTCTTCTGCCTGATAGCCCAAATGCCACGTGGGCCGCACATCTTGCAAGGCAAGCGCTCAAGGCAGGTCTTCTGACTTGTTCCCTTCGGTTTCACGCCTTCCCAGGCCCGATGCAGTCGACTTATAGAGAGTGTAGCTGTCAACTTGTGCGGCCAGTGGCTTGTGTGAAACGAAGTGTCGTGTTGCGGGGAACTCACAGCAGCGGGTACTGTTCAGGTCTTGCACCTGATTCCCTTTTCATCCTCGCCCCCCGATCCAGGGGCAGGAACCTCGCGCTTAACGGCGGCAAAATTAACCACATTTTTCTGAATTTGCAACATTGCGCGTCACAATCTTGTTGACAGAGACAGCCAAAATCTATAACTTTGCAGCCCACACATAGCACTATGGCACGCGCAACTACACGACACATTATCATATTGCTGCTTTGGGCAATGGCGCTGGCAACCAGCGCACAGACACGGCAACCGGCAGCAGCAGCCGGCGGCCCCGCGCCCGACACTGCATTGCAGCAACAGCAGTCTACCCTCAACACGAGGGCCGGCGACATCGAGCGGGTATACTCGGCGCTGGGCTATATCAGCCTGGGGCGCACCTGGGCCGACTTCAACGGCATGATTTTCGCCCCCGACAAGGTGATACGCGACTTTCAACACCGCGACAGCACCCAGAGCGTGACTGTGGTGAACCGCGCCGCCTTTGCCATCGACATGATGCTGCACCCGCACCGCGACTGGGACCCTGGCGACTACGACCCGCGCATCACCATCTACTTTGCCGTGCTGCTCGTGCTCATGACAGGGTGGATAGTCTGGCGCGCCTCACGCTCGGTGCTTGACAGCGACCAGGAGCGCAGCCTGCTGGGCTACAAGGCGGGCATCGATGCAGTGTTCTGGCTCATGGCCCTCGTGGTCTCGCCCATGGTGTTCAGCTACTACGACCAGTTCAACCCCGTGCTGCAATGGGCCCGCAGCGCCAACGACCCACACTCGCTCGTCTACGGTGTGCTGCCCGTGTCGCAATGCGCACTGCTGCTCGGAGCGCTGTGGCTGCTGCGCCTGGCGGTGTTGCGCAAGCCCGCCTCGGCGGCCACCCGCAGCGTGCTCAAGGCCATGGGCATCTATTTTGTGCTCGCCACAGGTGCCACCGCCGCCTTGCTGCTGCTCAACCTGAGCGGCATCGACCTCATCACCTCCTTTGCAGGCTGGGCAGCGAGTTGGAACATGATCACCACCGCGGGCTGCCTGCTCGTGCTCTACCTGTGTCTTCACATCATTGTCGCCTGAGCGCCAACACACCCACACAATAAAAAAAATCGCCTGGCGGTTTCAACAACCTCCAGGCGAAAAAAAACTAATTAACTATGGAAAAATATTTAAAGATTCGTAAGAATCAATCAAAAGTCATTTTTTCATAATGCGCACGTGGCACGTGCGGGATCAATCGTTGGCATGCTCGCGCATGAACTGAGCCTCGGTGGGCAGCGCGTCGTCGTCGGCCTTCGACTTGGTGTTGAGCCCGGCACGAGCCAGCTCCTCCTTGTCGCCCACGATGAGCGTCTGGTACTCGCGCAAGCCAGTGCCGGCGGGGATGAGGTGACCGCATATCACGTTCTCCTTCATGCCCTCGAGGTAGTCGACCTTGCCGCGAATGGCAGCCTCGTTGAGCACCTTGGTGGTCTCCTGGAAGGAGGCGGCGCTCATGAAGCTCTTGGTCTGCAGTGCAGCACGGGTGATGCCTTGCAGTATCTGCTCGCTGGTGGCAGGCACGGCGTCGCGCACCTCAACGATCTTCTTGTCGCGGCGCTTGAGGGCCGAGTTGATGTCGCGCAGCTTGCGGGCGGTGATGATTTGACCAGGTTGCACATCGGTGCTGTCGCCGGCGTCTTCCACCACTTTCTTGCCCCAAATGCGGTCGTTCTCCTCCATGAAGTCCTGCTTGTCGACGATTTCCTGCTCCAGGAAACGGGTGTCGCCTGGATCGAGGATGTTGACCTTGCGCATCATCTGGCGCACGATCACCTCAAAGTGCTTGTCGTTGATGCCCACACCTTGCAGGCGGTACACACTCTGCACCTCGTTGACGATGTACTCTTGCACGGCAGTCGGGCCCATGATGCGCAGGATGTCGGCAGGAGTGATGGCGCCGTCGGAGAGCGGAGTGCCAGCACGCACGAAGTCGTTCTCCTGCACCAGGATTTGCTTGGAAAGCGGCACCAGGTATTTCTTGACCTCGCCTATCTTGCTGGTGACCACGATCTCGCGGTTGCCTCGCTTGATCTTGCCAAAGGTGACCTCGCCGTCGATCTCGCTCACCACAGCAGGGTTGCTCGGGTTGCGGGCCTCGAAGAGCTCGGTGACGCGAGGCAGACCGCCGGTGATATCGCCGGCACCGCCGCTCGATGCGCGCGGAATCTTGACAAACACCTCGCCGGCCGTGATCTCGTCGCCCTCCTTGTACATCAGGTGGGCGCCCACAGGCAGTGCATAGGTCTTCACCAGCTCGCCCTGCTCGTTGTAGAGCTGAGCCTCGGGTATCTTGTTGTGGTCTTTAGACTCGATGATGATGCTCTCGCTGTTGCCCGAAGTCTCGTCGACCTCGTCGCGATAGGTCACGCCCTCGATGAGGTTGCTGAACTTGAGTGTACCGCCCACCTCGCTCACGATCACAGCGTTGAAGGGGTCCCACTCGCATATCACGTCGCCCTTCTTGAGCAGGTCGCCATTCTTGAAGAACAGTTTGGAACCGTACACAATGTTGGCCGAAGTGAGCACCATGCCCGTGTTGACGTCGACGATGTGCATCTCGGCCATGCGGCCTATCACAATGTCGACACCGTCTTTGTTCTTCACAGTGCGCAACTCGTCGATTTGCAGGCGACCGTCGTATTTCGAGGTCATGTTGGACACGGCTGCAATGTTGCTGGCCACACCACCCACGTGGAAGGTGCGCAGTGTGAGCTGCGTGCCTGGCTCGCCGATGGCCTGTGCGGCAATCACACCCACGGCCTCGCCCTTCTGCACCATGCGGTGGTTGGCCAGGTTGCGGCCATAGCACTTGGCACACACGCCGTGCTTGGCCTCGCAGGTGAGCACCGAGCGTATCTCGACCGACTCGATGGGCGAGTTGTTGATGCGCTCGGCAGCGGCATCGCTTATCTCCTCGCCGCTCTTGACGATGATCTCGCCACTGGTGGGGTCGACCACGTCGTGCACCGACACGCGGCCCACAATGCGGTCGCCCAGCGTGGCCACCACGTCGTCGTTGTTTTTCACCTCGCGGCACACAAGGCCGCGCAGGGTGCCGCAGTCTTCCTCGGTGATGATCACGTCGTGAGCCACATCGACAAGACGGCGGGTGAGGTAACCGGCATCGGCCGTCTTCAAGGCGGTATCGGCAAGACCCTTGCGGGCACCGTGGGTAGAGATGAAGTACTCCAGCACGCTCAAGCCCTCTTTGAAGTTGGCGAGAATTGGGTTCTCGATAATCTGGTGGCCGCCTTCGACGCCCGACTTCTGCGGCTTGGCCATAAGGCCACGCATACCCGAGAGCTGGCGTATCTGGTCCTTAGAACCACGGGCGCCCGAGTCGAGCATCATGTAGACCGAGTTGAAGCCTTGCTGGTCGGCGCTGATTTGCTTCATCAGCGTGTCGGTGAGCTTGGAGTTGACGTTGGTCCATATATCAATCACCTGGTTGTAGCGCTCGTTGTTGGTGATGAAACCCATGTTGTAGTTGTTCATCACTTCCTCTACCTGGGCGTCGCCTTCCTTGATGTAGGCCTCCTTTTCGGGTGGAATGAGCACATCGTTGAGGTTGAACGACAGGCCACCCAAGTAGGCCATGCGGTAACCCATGTTCTTCACATCGTCGAGGAACTTGGCCGACCGCGGCACGCCACAGGTGCGTATCACCTTGGTGATAAGTTTCTTGAGTGTTTTCTTTGAAATAAGCTCGTTGACATAGCCCAGCTCGGCAGGCACGCACTCGTTCACCATCACGCGGCCATAGCAAGTGTCCTTGACGATGCGCTCGCAGGGGTTGCCGTTCTCGTCGATGTCGTGCACGCGTACCGAGATGATGGCGTTGCGGTTGAGCCTGCCCTCGTTGAAGGCTATCGTGGCCTCCTCGGGGCTGTAGAACACCATGCCCTCGCCCTTCTGGCCCGGGCGCAGCTTGGTGATGTAGTAGAGACCGAGCACCATATCCTGCGACGGCACGGTGATGGGCTCGCCGTTGGCCGGGTTGAGGATGTTGTGGGGCATGAACATGAGCAGCTGTGCCTCGGCGATGGCCTCGTTGCCCAGGGGCAAGTGCACGGCCATCTGGTCGCCGTCGAAGTCGGCATTGAATGGTGTGCATGCCAGCGGGTGCAGCTGGATGGCCTTGCCCTCGATGAGCTTGGGCTGGAAGGCCTGGATACTCAAGCGGTGCAGTGTTGGGGCACGGTTGAGCATGACGGGGTGACCCTTCATCACGTTTTCCAGGATGTCCCACACCACGGGTTCCTTGCGGTCGACAATCTTCTTGGCGCTCTTCACCGTCTTCACGATGCCGCGCTCGATGAGCTTGCGTATCACGAAGGGCTTGTAGAGCTCGGCAGCCATGTCCTTAGGAATACCGCACTCGCCCATCTTGAGCTCAGGACCCACGACGATGACCGAGCGGGCCGAGTAGTCGACACGCTTGCCCAGCAGGTTCTGGCGGAAACGGCCTTGCTTGCCCTTGAGGCTGTCGCTCAACGACTTGAGCGGGCGATTGGCATCGCTCTTCACAGCGCTGCTCTTGCGCGAGTTGTCGAGCAACGAGTCGACTGCTTCTTGCAGCATGCGCTTCTCGTTGCGCAAGATGACCTCGGGAGCCTTGATCTCGATGAGGCGCTTGAGGCGGTTGTTGCGTATGATGACTCGACGGTACAGGTCGTTGAGGTCGCTGGTGGCAAAACGGCCGCCATCGAGGGGCACGAGCGGGCGCAACTCGGGCGGAATCACAGGAATCACCTTGAGTATCATCCACTCGGGACGGTTCACGTCCTTGCTCTCGCGGAAGGCTTCGACCACCTGCAGGCGCTTCAAGGCCTCGGCCTTGCGCTGTTGCGAGGTCTCCTTGTGGGCCTTGTCGCGCAGCTCATAGGAGAGCGAGTCGAGGTCGAGCTTCACCAGGAGGTCGTAGATAGCCTCGGCACCCATCTTGGCCACAAACTTGTTGGGGTCGTCGTCGTCGAGCTGGTTATTGTCTTTAGGCAGCTTTTCCACGATGTCCATATACTCGTCCTCGCTCAGCAGGTCGAGACGCTGCAGTGGCTCAGGCTCCTTGCCAGGTTGCTTGGCCATCTTCACGTTGCCGGGATTGATCACGATGTAGCGCTCATAGTAGATCACTGCATCGAGCTTCTTGGTGGGCAGACCCAGCAGGTAGCCTATCTTGTTGGGCAGCGAGCGGAAGTACCAGATGTGGGCCACGGGCACCACCAGCTGGATGTGGCCGCTGCGCTCACGGCGCACCTTCTTCTCGGTGACCTCGACACCGCAACGGTCGCACACGATGCCCTTGTAGCGTATGCGCTTGTACTTGCCGCAATGGCACTCATAGTCCTTTACAGGGCCAAAGATGCGCTCGCAGAACAGGCCGTCGCGCTCGGGCTTGTAGGTGCGGTAGTTGATGGTTTCTGGCTTGAGCACCTCGCCATAGGAGTTGTTGAGTATCTCGTCGGGCGATGCCAGCGAGATGGTTATCTTGGAGAAGTTACTCTTTGCTTTATTGTCTTTTCTAAAAGCCATTTAAAAATGTATTAAAGAGACGTTATTATTCAAGTTTCACACTTAAGCACAATCCGCGCAGCTCATGCAGCAGCACGTTGAGCGACTCGGGGATGCCCGGAGTGGGCATTGGATCTCCCTTGACAATGGCCTCATAGGCCTTGCTGCGGCCTGTGACATCGTCACTCTTGATGGTGAGGATCTCTTGCAGCACGTGGCTTGCGCCGAAGGCCTCAAGAGCCCAAACCTCCATCTCGCCGAAACGCTGACCACCAAACTGGGCCTTGCCGCCCAGAGGCTGTTGCGTGATGAGCGAGTAGGGGCCGATCGAGCGGGCATGCATCTTGTCCTCGACCATGTGGCCCAGCTTCAGGAAGTAGGTCACACCCACTGTGGCTTTCTGGTCGAAGGGCTCGCCCGTGGCACCGTCGTAGAGCTGGCAGCTGCCGCCACGCGGCAGACCGGCCTTGTCGGTCCACTTGTTGAGGTCGTCCATCGTGGCGCCGTCGAAGATGGGGGTGGCAAATTTCACGCCCAGCTCGTGACCGGCCCAGCCGAGCACGGCCTCGAAAATCTGACCCAGGTTCATGCGCGAAGGCACACCCAGGGGGTTGAGCACGAGGTCGACCGTGGTGCCGTCGGCAAGGAATGGCATGTCCTCCTCGCGCACCACGCGAGAGACGATACCCTTGTTGCCGTGGCGGCCGGCCATCTTGTCGCCCACGCCTATCTTGCGCTTCTTGGCCACATACACCTTGGCCATCTGCATGATGCCCGATGGGAGCTCATCGCCTATCGAGTAGTCAAACTTCTTGCGGCGCAGCTCGGTGTCGATGCCCTTGCTCTTGCGCAGGTAGTTCATCACGCAGGAGCGTATCATGTCGTTGCGGTGCTCGTCGGTCGTCCACTTGCTCAGGTTGACCGACTCGTAGTCGATATCTTTGAGCACCGATGCTGTAAACTTGTTGCCCTTGGCTATCACCTCGGTGTCGAGGAAGTCTTTCACGCCCTGCGAGGTAAGGCCCTCGGTGAGCTTGAGCAGCTTCTCGATGAGCAATGCCTTGAGCTCGTCTTGCTTGGCTCCATACTCCTCGTCGAGCTTGTTGATGAAGGGGTCGCCGCCCTTGGTGCGCTTTTTCTTGGTGGCGCGGGCAAAGAGGCGGGTCTTGATGATCACGCCCTTGAGCGACGGGTTGGCCTTGAGCGAGGCATCCTTCACGTCGCCAGCCTTGTCGCCGAAGATAGCGCGCAGCAGCTTCTCCTCGGGGGTGGGATCGCTCTCACCCTTAGGCGTGATCTTGCCTATGAGGATGTCGCCGGGCTGGATGTGGGCTCCCACGCGGATGATGCCGCGTTCGTCGAGGTCCTTGGTGGCGTCTTCGCTCACGTTGGGGATATCGTTGGTGAGCTCTTCCATGCCGCGCTTGGTCTCGCGCACCTCGAGGGTGTACTCGTCGACGTGCACACTGGTGAGGATGTCCTCACGCACCATGCGCTCGTTGAGCACGATGGCGTCCTCATAGTTGTAACCCTTCCAGGGCATGTAGGCCACCTTGAGGTTACGCCCCAGGGCAAGCTCGCCGTCCTCGGTCGAGTAGCCCTCGGTGAGGATGTCGCCCTTCTTCACACGCTGGCCGCGGTCGCATATGGGCCGCAGGTCGATGGTGGTGTTCTGGTTGGTCTTGCGGAACTTGGGCAAGTGATATTCTACTACGGGTTCCTCAAACGAGACGAAGGCCTCGTCTTCGGTCTGGTCGTAGCGTATGCGTATGACGTCGGCATCGACATATTCTACCACACCCTCGCCCTCGGCTTGTATCTGGGTGCGGCTGTCGTAGGCCAGACGCTGCTCGATGCCGGTGCCCACGATAGGAGCCTCGCTGCGCAGCAACGGCACTGCCTGGCGCATCATGTTGGCACCCATCAAGGCACGGTTGGCGTCGTCGTGCTCCAGGAAGGGAATCATGGCAGCAGCGATCGACGCAATCTGTTGCGGCGACACGTCCATATAGTTAACCTCGTCGGGCGAGGCCACGGGGAAGTCGGCGCCCAGGCGCGACTTGATGCGGTTGCTGGCAAAGGTGCCGTCGTCGTTTACCTCGGCGTTGCCTTGTGCGATGATCTTGCCTTCCTCGCTCTCGGCAGTGAGATACTGCACATGGTTGTTGTCGAGGTCGACCTTGCCGTTTTCCACCTTGCGGTAGGGGGTCTCGATGAAGCCGAGCTTGTTGATCTTGGCATAGATGCACAACGACGAGATGAGGCCGATGTTGGGGCCTTCTGGTGTCTCGATAGGACACAGACGGCCGTAGTGGGTGTAGTGCACGTCGCGCACCTCAAAGCCGGCACGCTCGCGCGAGAGGCCGCCAGGGCCCAGGGCCGACATGCGGCGCTTGTGGGTGATCTCGGCCAGAGGGTTGGTCTGGTCCATAAATTGCGACAAGGCGTTGGTACCAAAGAATGTGTTGATGACCGACGATATTGTCTTTGCGTTGATCAGGTCGATTGGGGTGAACACCTCGTTGTCGCGCACATTCATGCGCTCGCGTATGGTGCGGGCCATGCGGGCCAGGCCCACGCCAAACTGGTTGTAGAGCTGCTCGCCCACGGTGCGCACGCGGCGGTTGCTCAAGTGGTCGATATCATCGACGTCGGTCTTGCTGTTGATAAGGCCGATGAGGTACTTGATGATCTCGATGATGTCCTCGCGGGTGAGCACTCGCACGTCGTCGGGGGTCGAGAGGCCCAGCTTCTTGTTGATGCGGAAACGGCCCACATCGCCCAGGTCATAACGCTTCTCGCTGAAGAAAAGGTTGTTGATCACCTCGCGGGCGCTGGCGTCATCCGGCGGCTCGGCGTTGCGCAATTGCCTGTATATGTAGTTGACTGCCTCTTTCTCAGAGTTGCAGGTATCCTTGGCGAGCGTGTTGAAGATGATGGCATAGTCGCCCGTGTTCACGTCCTGGCGGTGCAGCAGTATGGTCTGTGCGCCCGATTCCAGTATCTCGGGGATGTTGCTCTCCTCGATCACGGTGTCGCGGTCGATAATCACCTCGTTGCGCTCGATCGAAACGACCTCGCCAGTATCCTCGTCGACGAAGTCTTCGTTCCATGTTTTCACGACACGGGCGGCGAGCTTGCGGCCCACTGCCTTCTTAAGGTTGGTCTTGTTTACTTTGAGTTCCTCGGCCAGGCCGAAAATCTTGATGATGTCGTTGTCGGTCTCGAGACCAATGGCACGCAGCAGAGTTGTCACGGGCAACTTCTTCTTGCGGTCGATGTAGGCATACATCACGTTGTTGATATCGGTGGCAAATTCAATCCACGATCCACGGAAAGGTATGATGCGAGCCGAATATAGCTTGGTGCCGTTGGCATGGACGCTCTGTCCAAAGAAAACGCCCGGCGAACGGTGCAACTGAGACACCACCACGCGCTCGGCGCCGTTGATCACAAACGTGCCCTTGGCAGTCATGTAGGGGATGGCACCCAGATACACATCCTGTACCTCGGTGGCAAAGTCCTCGTGATCGGGGTCGGTGCAGTAGAGCTTGAGCTTGGCCTTGAGTGGCACACTGTAGGTGAGGCCACGGTCGAGGCATTCATCGATGGTGTAGCGCGGCGGGTCGATGAAATAGTCAAGAAATTCAAGGACAAAGTTATTCCGCGTGTCCGCGATGGGGAAATTCTCGGAAAAAACTTTATAGAGTCCCTCGTTTTTTCGTTTCTCAGTTGGGGTATCTAATTGCAGAAAATCTCTGAATGATTGTAATTGCACCTCAAGGAAATCGGGATAAGGATACGGATTCTTGACACGTGCAAAATTTACTCGTGGTTGTTTGGAAACTGACATTGAAAAAATTAATTAAGTGAACTCAAATTTTTAATTATGACACAAAAAGGTTAAGAATCAACAGAACCTGAGGATTCTTAACCTATATACCTGATATTCAGGTAAAATTATTTAAGTTCAACTTCAGCGCCGAGTTCTTCGAGTTGCTTCTTGAGACCTTCAGCATCAGCCTTGGGCAGGCCTTCCTTGATGGGAGCGGGAGCCTTCTCTACCAGGTCCTTAGCGTCCTTCAGGCCCAGACCAGTGAGTTCCTTCACCAGCTTGATGACTTTGAGCTTCTCAGAACCGAAAGATTTCAGGATCACGTCGAAGTTAGTCTTCTCCTCTTCAGCGGGAGCAGCACCAGCAGCAGCAGGACCGGCCACGGCCACAGCAGCAGCTGCAGGTTCAATACCATATTCGTCTTTGAGAATTTGTGCGAGTTCGTTTACTTCCTTAACTGAAAGATTAACTAATTCCTCAGCAAAAGCTTTTAAATCTGCCATTTTAGTATGATTTGATTAAAGTTGTTTTTAAATTTATTTTTCTTCTTTGTTTGATAATGTTTCCAGAATTCCGTGGAGCTTGTTGCCACCCGACTGCAGAGCCGAAACCACATTCTTGGCAGGCGATTGCAGCAGTGCCACAACGTCGGCGATGAGCTCGTTCTTGCTCTTGATCGTTGCCAGGGTCTCGAGGCTCTCCTCGCCCATGTAGACGGTCTCCTCAACGAAGGCTGCCTTGAGTGCAGGCTGGGTCTCTTTCTTCTTGCGGAATTCCTTGATGAGTTTAGCAGGAGCGTTGCCAGTGTTGCTCAGCATGAGCGTGGTGTTTCCTACCATTGCGGGATAGAGGCCCGAGTAGTCGATGTCGCTCTGCTCCATGGCCTTCTTCAACAAGGAGTTTTTCACCACCATCATCTTCACCTCGGCCTTGAAGGCAGCGCGGCGCAGGTCGGTGGTCTTTTCAGCGTTCAGGTCGGTTGTCGATGTCAGATACACGCAACTGTACTGAGCGATGGTGTCCTTGATCTTGTCGATTAATACTGCTTTATCTTCCTTTCTCATTGTTTCTTCAATTTTAAAAAATTAAGCGTCGATTGACTTGGTATCGATCTTGATACCTTTACTCATAGTACTTGAAAGATAAATGCTCTTGATATAGGTACCCTTGGCGGTGGCCGGCTTCAGCTTGATCAGCGTGTTGATGAATGCCTGGGCATTCTCACGTATCTGGTCGGGAGTGAACGACACCTTGCCAATAGAGGTGTGTACTATACCTTTCTTATCAACCTTGAAATCAATTTTACCTTGTTTCACTTCTTTCACAGCCTTGGCCACATCGGGAGTCACGGTGCCGCTCTTGGGGTTTGGCATCAGGCCGCGGGGGCCCAGGATGCGACCCAGAGGTCCGATCTTGCCCATGTTTTGAGGCTGGGTGATGATTACATCCACATCGGTCCAACCCGACTTGATCTTGTCGATATACTCTTCAAGACCCACATAGTCGGCACCGGCTTCCTTGGCTTCGGCCTCCTTGTCGGGGGTGCAAAGCACAAGCACGCGCACGGTCTTGCCCGTTCCGTTAGGCAGCGATACCACGCCGCGGATATTCTGGTCAGCCTTTCGAGGATCTACACCAAGACGTACATCGATATCGGCCGAAGCGTCAAACTTGGTGAAGGTGATTTCCTTCAGCAGTGTGGCGGCCTCAGCAAGGGTGTAAGCTTTCCCAGGTTCAATCTTCGTGGCGGCTAACTTTTGATTTTTTGTTAGTTTACTCATTTTGAATTGAAGTTTTAAACATTTTCGGGGAATGTACCCTTTACGGTGATACCCATACTTCTTGCTGTTCCAGCGACCATCTTCATCGCCGAGGCTACAGTGAAACAGTTCAAATCAGGCATTTTGTCTTCAGCAATCTCCTTAACCTGGTCCCAAGTCACCGTAGCGACTTTTTTACGGTTAGGTTCACCCGAACCGCTCTTAATCTTGGCTGCCTCCTTGAGTTGAACGGCAGCAGGCGAAGTCTTGACAACAAAGTCAAAGCTCTTGTCGGTGTAGTAGGTGATCACCACAGGGAGCACCTTGCCGGCCTTGGATTGAGTGCGGGCATTGAATTGCTTGCAAAACTCCATGATGTTTATACCCTTAGAACCAAGAGCTGGTCCTACTGGCGGCGAAGGGTTTGCTGCTCCGCCCTTAATCTGTAATTTTAACTGTCCAGCAATTTCTTTAGCCATTGTTCTTAATTTGAGAATTTATTAGTTTATGAAAAACTATTGCATGAGCCTCAACCAGCACCACCCCTCGTAGCGTAACATCATCGAGGACCGGCACATGGGCACTACTCACGCGACACTTGCGAATTGTCCAATTCCAGCGGCGTCTTGCGGCCGAACACCTTGACCATGACCTTGAGCTTGCGTTTTTCTCGATTCACCTCTTCGATTTCGCCTGTGAACCCGTTGAAGGGACCGAAAGTCACCTTCACATTCTCGCCCACGATGAAATCGTTGGGTCCATCCTCGCCCTCGGGCGCAGCGCCCTCGGCCTCGGCAGCTCCCAGCATGCGTGCAATGTCGCTTTCCCTGATGGGTTCGGGCCTGTGGCTCGACTCACGGGTGCGCACAAAGTTGATCACGTTGGTCGTGTTCTGCAACATGTCTTCAGTCTCACCGTCGAGGTCGCATTGTACAAATACATATCCCGAAAGCAGGTTGCGTTCTTTCTGCACCTTCTTCCCGGCATGGGTCGTGAAGACCTTCTCTGTAGGAACGAGCACCTGAAAAAGATGCTCGCGCAGGCGCTCATCATTTTTACAGGCAGCATCAAGCATTTCCTTGATTTTCTGCTCTTTGCCCGAAATGGTTTTCAAAACATACCACTGTTTTTTTCCTTCAGCCATTGTAGATGTCAACTAAACGTTTAAAAAAGAGATTGAAAAAATGTTGTGAAACACAAGAAATATCTGGAAATGGATTTTTTCTGGAAACATGCAATCATCGCAACCGTGCAGCCACAAGTCACAATCGAGTCAATGCATCTCCCGGCACAGTGATAATGGAGAAGCGTGCCGTGGAAGTAGTGAGACACAGCGCTCGGGGCTCGCAGCAAGTGCAGGCACACGAGAGTGCACTCGCACTTTCTCGCTACACGCGATAGATGATGTTTTCCATGCCCCAGCTGATGATTGCGTCAACAGCCCATATCACGAGTGCCATGAGTATGGAAGCCACCATGACAATGACGGTGCTATTGGCCAAGTCAGTCTTTGAGGGCCAAGAAACCTTATGAACGAGCTCGTTATAAGACTCCTCTAAATCCGTAAGTATTTTTGCTTTTGCCATAATTGTATTTTGAAAAAATAGCACGGGAAGTAAGACTCGAACTCACGACCTACGGTTTTGGAGACCGTCGTTCTACCAACTGAACTATTCCCGTGTATTAAAGAAACCGGCCTCGCCTCGTCATGCGCGCGAGGCCGATTCTGTTATTCTGTGTTCACCCCTCCTTATGAGGGAAGGTGTGTATTACTCGATGATCTTGGTGATTTGACCCGAACCAACGGTGCGGCCACCCTCGCGGATTGCGAAACGCAGACCCTCGTTGCAGGCAACTGGCTCGATGAGCTTCACGTTGATCTCAACGTTGTCGCCAGGCATCACCATCTCAACGCCCTCGGGCAGAGTGATCTCGCCAGTCACGTCGAGCGTGCGGATGTAGAATTGAGGACGATAGTGGCTGCGGAATGCAGTGTGACGGCCACCTTCCTCTTTCTTCAACACATAGATCGAAGCAGTGAACTCATCGTGAGGAGTCACAAGTCCGGGATGGCAGATCACCATACCGCGCTTCACCTGATCCTTGTCGATACCGCGGAGCAGCAGACCCACATTGTCGCCAGCCTCACCCTCGTCGAGGATCTTGCGGAACATCTCAACGCCAGTCACAGTCGACTTCAAGTCGGCACCCAGACCCATGATTTGCACGGGGTCGCCCACTTTCACAACACCGGTCTCGATACGGCCAGTAGCAACGGTGCCGCGGCCAGTGATCGAGAAGATGTCCTCGATAGGCATCAGGAAGGGCTTGTCGATGTCGCGTGGAGGCAGTGGAATCCACTCGTCGACAGCGTCCATCAAGTCGAGCACGCTCTGAGTCCACTTGGGATCGCCATTGAGGGCACCCAGGGCCGAACCCTTGATGATAGGAGTGTTGTCGCCGTCATAGCCATATTCTGAAAGAAGTTCGCGAACGTCCATCTCAACGAGCTCGATCATCTCGTCGTCAACATCGGGAGAATCGCACTTGTTCAGGAACACCACCAGGCGAGGCACATTCACTTGGCGAGCCAGCAGGATGTGCTCACGAGTCTGAGGCATCACACCGTCGGTAGCAGCGATCACAACGATTGCACCGTCCATCTGAGCAGCACCAGTTACCATGTTCTTCACATAGTCGGCGTGTCCAGGGCAGTCAACGTGTGCATAGTGACGATTCTTGGTTTCATATTCCACGTGGGCAGTGTTGATAGTAATACCACGCTCTTTCTCCTCGGGTGCGTTGTCGATAGAATCGAACGAGCGAACGGCCTCGTTAGAATAGCCCTGCTCAGAGAGCACCTTGGTGATAGCAGCGGTAAGGGTAGTTTTACCGTGATCAACGTGACCAATAGTACCGATGTTTACATGCGGCTTGGTTCTTACGAATTTCTCTTTTGCCATAACTTTAACTTATTTTTTTGATAAAATGATTTTTACTTGCTACAATCATTATTTACACGCTTCACTTCGCCCCCTCGGTGCGTTTTATTCCCATCGAGTGGCGAAGTTTCGCCGTAATTTGATTTGAGCCGGTGGCGGGAGTTGAACCCGCGACCTCATCCTTACCAAGGATGCGCTCTACCACTGAGCTACACAGGCAATGTTTCTTTTTACTTGAGCGGAAGACGAGGCTCAAACTCGCGACCCTTAGCTTGGAAGGCTAATGCTCTATCAACTGAGCTACTTCCGCAGTTTTGTTTTGTGGGTAGAGATGGATTCGAACCACCGAAGCTATAAAGCAGCAGATTTACAGTCTGCCCCATTTGGCCACTCTGGAATCTACCCAAGTGTTGTCTTGAGCCTCTTGTCGGATTCGAACCAACGACCCCGAGATTACAAATCACGTGCTCTGGCCAACTGAGCTAAAGAGGCGTCGCCATGCTTGCATCATCACCATGCGGTAATTCTTGTAAGCGGGTGCAAAGTTACGCAATAATTTTTATTTAGCAAATATTGCACCACTTTTTTTTGAAATTTTCTTGATTTTCATTCTCCGGCCAGGCCGCTGCCCGTGTTCTGCACCACAGCGGGCAAGGCGCCTGCACGCACCAGTGCGGGCCATCGAAACCGGGCGCCACGGGCCGCTGTGACCTGTGGCGCCCGGCTGTCTAAAAGCCAGTTGCGCGTAGGGACTATTTCGTCCACACCTTCTTGACCGACCCGTCGCTGTAGCGCACGATGCGCAGCCCCTTGTCGCCAGGAGCCGCCATGCGGCCGTCGATGCCATACTGGGCTACCGGCACAGGTTGCGAGGCGCTCACCTCCCCCACTCCGGTCTCGACCAGGTCGTCGACGATGTTGGCAAAGTCTTTCCAGGCCTCGGCTTGCTTGTAGAGCTCGGCCTTGCCCTGAGGCACGTGCACGGTGCAGGCGTCCTTGTCGACATAGCCGAAGGTGCCGTCCCACGAGCCGCCGTCGGCAGCAGGCGGCGTGGCAGCCTTGACCCTGATATCCTTCAGGTGCGAGCAGTTGAACGTGTTCTTGCCCAGGGTTTCGAGCGTGCTTGGCAGGTCGAGCTGTTCGATTCCTGCATAGGAGAACGCATTGTCGTCGATGGCAACCACGCCCTCGGGTATGCCCATGCTCTTCAAACTCGAGTTGTAGTAAAACGCGCTCTTGCCTATCGTGCGCAAGGTGGTGGGGAGCTCCACCGACTCCAGCTTGTCGAAGTCGTAGAAGGCCGAGTCGCCCACAAGCACTGTGCCGTCGGCCACCACCACATTCTTGTCGGCAATGCCCTTGGGGCAGAACACGAGGCTGCGTGCCTGCTTGTCGTAGAGCGCGCCTGCATTCACCTCATAGTGCTCATTGCTTGCATCGATGCACAGCTCCTTGAGGTTGCTGTTGAAGGCTGTAGTGGCCTTGACATACTTCACACTGGCTGGCAGCGTGAGCTTGAGCATCTCTTGGCAAGTGAGAAACATGCGGTCGGTCACCGAGTCGGTAGCGGTGTAGTAGCTCCCGTTGTAGTCGGAATGATAGGGCTTGCCGCCCTTCATTATTCTCGCCTGGCCCAGGTCGAGCTCCTGGGTGCTTCCATATGCGGCCATGTTGCACATCATGAGCACGTCGTCGCCATTGACGGGGCCTGTCACCTTCAAGTACTTCACCGTGCGTTCCTGGTCGGGATAGTGGCGGAAAAATGTGCTGTCGAGCTCCCCGGCACGGTCGAGTGCTATGGTCACGCTGTCGAGCCGCTGGCCCAGCTGCACATCGGGGGCATACTCCATGATCTTAAACTGGTTCCAGCCAGGCACATTTCTGTAGGCCGCAGCCGCGCCGTCGGGCACATGCACGCGGGTGTAGGTGGCGTTCATGTGGTCGAAGGCATTGTAGGTGTCGTTGTCATATCTCACTGCGGCTGGCTGGTTGCCCAGGCAGATGATGGTTTTGAGATAGCTGCAGAAGCTGAATGCCCACTTGTCGATATACTTGACGGTGGCAGGTATCACCATCAGGCGCAGCGACGTGCAATTGGAAAACAGCGCCTCGCGCAGGGTGTCGATGCCGTCGGGGAAGGTCACCTCCTTCAAGTTGTTGCAGAAGCTGAACACCTCCTCGCCCACGTCGTTCAGCTTCTTGGGCAGCATCACTCGCTGCAGGCGGTGGCACATGTAGAAGGTGTAACGGCCCAGCGAGTCGTCTTTGGCCTCATAGTCGACTGTCTTGCCCAGGCTGAAGCTGTAGTCGCTGTAGTAGGGCGAGCCGCCTTTCACCATGCGTGCACCCGTGAGGTCGAGCTCGCGCAGGGCACCCACATACACGTAGTTCTCCTCATCGTCCTCGCTGCCTGCCATCTTGCGCAAGGTGGCAAGGTCGCTGCCGTTGAGATTTCCCGTGACGTGCAGCGTGGCGATGCTGCTCAAGTAGTCGGGATGTGCCTGGGTGAGCAAGGTTTCCAGGCTTCCAGGGGTTGCTACATTGACCGTGTATTCGGTCTGGGCAAGTGCAGCTTCACACATGCTGAAGAGCGCTGCCATCAATAGTAGAAGTGATTTTTTCATAAAATTGAATTTTGAACTTTGAATTGATATAAAAGATAGTGAGTAGTTAGGATTGTTTGTTACAAAGGATTGTTTGGCGTTAAAAGTAAACAAATTACCCTAATCTGCAATACAAAACACAACAATCAAGATGGTTATTTAATATATTTTAACAAAAGAATACCTGCAAGCGAACACGCCCTGCCGCCTGCCACGAGGCTGAAATATTAAACAAGATGCGCCCGCCTGTGGAGGCGAGCGCATGCTTGTGTGGGTGATATGTGTGAGGGTGCTGCGGCGGTTACTTCACGATGAGCTTCTTCACGGTCTTGTGGCCGTCGTTGTAGGTGGTGACCTTGATGTTCACGCCGGCAAAGGGCACATGGCTCACCTGGCCCGTGGTGCTGTAGTACACCACGCTCTGCACCTGGGTCGAGGCGTCGACACTGGTCACGCTCGTCACCACGTTGCTGCCCAACACGGACACCGTGAACTGTGCCTCGGCCACATAGTAGGGTGTGGCAGTGGCATCGGCGCTCGCCACGACGGCCTTGGCGGCCGTAGTGGTGGCGGGCACGCAGTAGATGCGCACATAGTAGTTCACGTCGAAGTTGTCGAAGCCGTCGTTTTCCTTCACGCTGCGGGCGCCGAAGTAGTCGGCAATGGGTATCCACACCTTTTGCTGGCCGTCTTGGGTCTCGTCGATGGTCGTCTGAAGGGTCTCGCCCTCGTTGCTGGCGTCGAAGCTCATGTTGCCGTTCTCGTCGACGTTGACCGTGAGCGGGTGACCCTTTTGGTCAAGCCGCTTCTTGTAGGCTGCCACATCGTTTCCCTCCATGGCCACGCCGTCGGGCGTGGAGCGCCAAATGCGGTATTTCACCGGGCGCAGCGTTGAGGGCACAATGGCTTGCAGGCTTAGCGGCACCTTGTAGTAGCGGCCTTTCATGCCGTTGTGGCTGAAGGCGAAGTCGCTCGTCTCGACGCTGCTGCCGTCGGCAAGCTTGGCTGTCACGCCCACGCGCTGCACCGTCACGATGGGAGCGCCGTAGGTGTTCTGGGCCGTGGCGTCGACCGAGCCGTCGCTGTTGTATCGGTTGGTCCATATCACGGGCAGCATGCGGCGGGCATAGGTGCTGGCGTCGCTCGCCTGCATGGCGGTCTCGTCGGCAATCTTGGCCCCGTCGGCCGTGTTCACCGTGTTGATGAACTTGCCGCTCTGGAACACGTCGTAGCGGTCGCTGCCGCTCATGTTGGTGTAGCCCGTCTCGTCCTGTGCACGCTTGGCCTCGGTGCTGGGATAGGCATTGCGGTCAAGCTCCAGGCGGTACACCTTGTAGTAGTTGATGTCGCGGTCGTTCTCCAGGCTCAGGGTCACGGCAGGCTTGGAGCTGTCGATTTTGGCGCGGTCGATGGCGTTGAGCGTGCAGTCGGCCTCGACCTGTGCGGCGGTGAAGGTCTGGTTGTTGCCCTTAGGCTCAGTCTTGTACACCTCGACAGGCACAGCCGTGCTGTAGAAGTAGTCCACCCCGTCGGGGTTGGCCTCCTTGTCGGTCTTGATGCCGTCCCACAGGTAGCGCACGTCGTAGGTGTAGCGGCCGGGCTGCTGGTTCTGGCTCGTGGAGGCCGAGAACTGGTCCCACACCTCCAGCTTGCCAAAGTCGATCTTGCTGTCGGTGCTGCCCGTGGCCACCACAAAGTGGGTGCTGTTGTCGCTGGGGCCGTATACAGCCGGCTTCTGCAGGTGATCCTGGTTGCTGTGAGTCATGGTGTAGGTATAGCCCTTGTCGCCGTCTTTGACAAACTTGTAGATCGTGGCCACAAGCGCCTCTTGGGCTTTGCCGTCGGCGTCGGTCCAGTGGCGGTAGAGCTCCATGCGGGCGTTGGGTTTGGTGAGTTGGGTCTCGGTGATGTAGGTGCCGGTGGCATTCGACACGTCGAGGTGGTTGCAGTACACGTTGAGCTGCTCGTTGAGGCGGTAGTCGCTCACGGGGCGCACGTTGAGGCCCAGCTGCAGGCGCTGGTTGGGGTCGAGACCGGGCACCTCGACCAGATCCTCGTTGGAGGCAACAGGCGTGAACTCACCCTCAAGCGGTGCACCCTCGACCACGTAGCGAATGATGCGTCCTTTCTCCTCCTTGTCGACGGTGTAGGTATAGTGGTAGTTGCCCTGGGCGTCGGGTGCATCGGTGAAGTCCTGCTTGAGCAGGGTGCGGTTGCCGGCATCGTCGACGATGTAGAGGTTGAACTTCTGCGGAATCACGTTGCCCGTCGCTGCGTTCAGGTTCGACGACCAGGTGAGGGTGATGTCCCACTTGTCCTTCTCGCTGGCGTTTTGCGTGCCCGCAGCCTTGAGCGGGATGCTGAGCATGGCCACAGCCGGGGCATAAGAAGGATTGTAGTAGGTGAACAAGCCATCTCTGTCTCTCGTGCTCCAATTTTCAAGTCGTCTGTCGGGGATAAAGAAGAACATGTTGTTGACCGAGTGTTCCTCATAGGTTGCTGCCATGTTGAACTGATGTTTCAAGCCGATGACAGTGCCACAATCGTGATTCACATTATAATCTTCTCCGTTTTTTAAGGTAACCCAAACGTTGACAGCAGCTTGACCAGTGATGAAGTTTTCGGGGCTGTACTCCTCATAGAGGCCGTAAAAAGGCGCATTACTAAGTATTCGGGTATTTCTGCGTGCCCTGCCCTTGGAAATGAAGTAGAAACTCGAAACCGTGCCGCTGGTTTTGTACAAGGCACCCGTCTTAGCGATTCCATCTCCCTTGCCGTAGTATTCTCCCTGAGTAAGCAATGCAACTTCTTCTATGTCGCTTGACAGGCCGTTGACAAGGGCGTCATAGGTCGCAGCACTTGCCGAAGCATAGGTTAGATTACGCTTCATCTTGACCAGGAGTGTGGTGTAGCCCTCATCGTCGGGTGTGTAGTCGCCATAGTGGCCTATCACGTTGCCAGCAGCATCCTTGACCTCGAGGGGCGTGGGAATATCGTAGATCGTGCGAATGGCATTGTTGCCTTGGAACCTGTCGTTGACCGAATGACCTGGCCACGACTTGCTGTCGAGGGCGGCGTCGGTGATGGTATAACAAACAACTCCGTCGTCGGGCACCTCACTGGTAGCGCTGTTGTACCCCACCTTCTTGATGCCAGGCACCTTCTTGTTGATGAAGATTTCGCGCAGCAGGGCCACGATGTGGTGCGGGTCGGTGGCCGGGTCGGCAATGCTGCTTGTGTGCTGCACGCCCTGGGCATCGGTCCAGTTGAATTTAATGGCCTCAGCCTCGGCACGCGTCAGAATCTTCATATTGGAATTGGTAGCCTCGGCCCGGGCAGGCGCCTGCAATGGGGATGTCGAAGCCAGAGCTTGTGTTGAAAATGTAGCCACGCTCACCGCAAGCAAGAGCGAGACAAAAAGGTGAATATTTTTCATCACTGAATAAAAAATTATTATTAAGACGAATCAAATAAAAGTTTATGGAGTAGTAGCTGTTGATGTCTAATCCAAAGTCTTGAACTCAGGTTAAGCATAGAAGGCTTCTCTACTTTTCCTAATTAGGATGCAAAGGTAAGGAGAAACTATGTGTATTGCAAGTGATTAAAGAGATTTAAACATTAAAAGACAAAGTTTAAATAAAGCATGGGCATCGCCCACGCGAGGGCCGAAAGCCGAGTGCCAGCCCTGCGTGAGGGGGCCGGCACTCGATTGTCAAGAAAAAAAATGGCGGTGCCCGCATCGACGTGCGGCACCGCCATTGTGCGTCAATTATTGTTTATTTATCTTTTTTCGTCTTTTCAAGTTGTTTTTTCAACGCATCGCAAGCCAGGTCGACAGCCTCCTCAAAGGTATCGGCAGTCTTGCAGGCAAACAAGTCGTCGTGCTGCGGTACCACGAGCTTGATGCCGGCTTCCTTGTTCATTGCGGTTTCGGGTTTCACTACTTTGAGGTTAACCTCGACCAGGGAGATTTCTTCGTGATGCTTGATGAGTTTTTCGGCCTTCTTGTTGATGAATTGCTCGAGTTTCTCCGATGCATCGAAGTGAATGGCTTTAATCTTAACTTCCATGTTATCCTCCTTTTTTTAGTGCCCTTGGATGGGCGTGTTTGTAATTATTGATCAGTTCACTGAATGTGATATGGGTGTAGACTTGCGTTGCCGCAAGCGATTCATGTCCCAGCAGTTGCTTCACGCTGTCGATGTCGGCCCCATTGTTGAGCATGGCGCTGGCAAAGCTGTGACGCAGCACGTGGGGGCTGAGCTTGCCCGTGCCGCCAGCCTGCTGCAGGGCCTGGTGCACCACGCGGTACACGAGCGATGGATACAGCGGCGCTCCCTTGGCCGTGAGGAAAAAGGCCTCGCAGCCACGTGCCACCTGCCGGTCGCGCAGCTGGCGGTAGAGCGTGATGGCCCTGGCCAGCTCGGGGCCGAAGGGCACGATGCGGTCTTTGTCGCGCTTGCCGTGCACCTTGAGCTCGCCGCGGGCGGTGTCGACAGCGGCGTCGCGCAGCCCTATGAGCTCGGCACGGCGCATGCCCGTGTCGTAGAGCATCATCACGATCAGGCGGTCGCGCACGGCCTCGTAGTCGGCAGTGTCGACAGGACTGTCGAGCAGGGCGTCGAGTGTGCTCTCGCGCAGGTAGCAGGGCAGCACCCTGGGCAACTTGGCCAGCTCGAGGCCCACTGTGGGGTCGGCGGCCACATCGCCACGGCGCAGCAGCCACTTGTAGTAGGCCCTCAAGGCTTGTATCTTGCGGCGCATGGTGCGCGCACCGTCGTGGCGACGCGCCAAGTCGACCATCCAGGCCCGCACGTCGCTGGCCGTGACGCTGCGGGGCTCGAGCGGGCGCTTGCCCCCCGTGAGGAAATCGCCAAACTGGCGCAGGTCGCTGCCATAGGCCTTCACGGTGAGGGGCGACAAATTGCGCTCATAGCGTGTGTATTGCAAGAATTTGTCAAACATATACGTCATGGTGCTTTCTTCACTTGGCTACGAATTTATGTAATTTCGATTAAAAAAGCAAATAAAACGGGCAAAAAAAGTACTTGTTTTTGTGTGTGCGGCCGCCCCAGCACCCCGGCACACACACGCGATGCGCCCGCCTGTGGTCACGGGCGGGCGCATCGTGTGATGGAGTGAGATGTTGTGGCGCGTTACTTGTTGTTGATAAACTTGCGCACGGCGGTGCTGCCGTCGGTGTAGCGGGTCACCGCCACATTCATGCCCTCGAAGGGGGTCGTGCTCGACATGCCAGCCAGGTTGTAGAAGGTGACGCCGCTCACCACGCGGGCGACCTCGACCTGGCTCACGGCGGTCACCGCGGCATCGTAGTTGGGGGCAAACCAGTGCGACACCTTGTAGACATAGCCCTTGTCGCTCACCAGGTCGCTCATGAGCGACCTGTAGCCCACGTTGGCATCGTTGTTGACCACAAAGATGTCGACGATCATCCAGGGCGAGGTCTTGCCGTCGACAGCGTGCTCGGGGTCGGCCAGGTTGTTGAACACCATGTTCTTCACCAGCACGGGCAGCGTGCCGCTATACCACTTGGCGGCGGCAATGGCGTGGGTGGTGATGTCGGCATCGCTGGCAAACTGGTGCTGGGCGCCGTTGAGCAGGTAATAGGCATAGTCGGCGGTGTAGGTGTCGAGGTCGGTGCCGTCGGCCTCGCCGTTCCAGGCGCGCAGGCGTCGCGGTGCCGGGCTGGTCGTGCCGGCTGCCGCGATGGCCTTGTTATACTCGCCGCGAGTGAGGTAGGTGTAACCGTCCTGCGAGTTGTAGTCGGGGCTGTCGACGTCGGTCTTCTTGCGCAGCATCACGACGGCGTTGTACTGCTGGGCGGTGGCGGCATCGGGCATCACGGCCACGTTGAGGTTGATGTTGACCTTGCGCAGGAAGGTGGTGTACCAGTTGCCGGCCTGGCCTGTGGGATACAGGGCGGTGCCGTTGTAGTCGACCAACTGCGCCACAGCGTTGTCGTTGACCACCTCGGCCTTGTTGACGGCCGCCTCAACAGTGCCGAAGCTCAAGTCGTCGCTGGCCTGGGGGAAGGCCGAAGAAGCCTTGTAGCGGGTTTGGTCGCCGCCCGTCCAGCCGGTGTAGTAGCGGGTCCAGTCGCGCGACACGGTCTTGCCGTCGTCGTCTTTCAGGTTCTGGGCGCTGTTGAAAAGCGAGAAGTACACCTTGCTCATCAGGCTCGAGTTGATGTTGACCTCGTACCAGGCATAGATGACCAGCGTGTTGCCGTCGTCGTAGTTGTTGGGCACATCGGCAACAGTGGGCATGTTGAACTGTATCTGATAGGTCGACATCGCAGTTGCGCCCAGCTTCTTGTAGATGGCATCGGTCGGGCTATACCGGTTGTTGGCCAGGTCGGCCCCCAGGTCGAAGCCCACAAAGCGATAGCCGTCGGCAGCCGGGGCGTTGACCGTGACCGCAGTGCCCTTGCCCACCACGAGCACTTCTTTCTCGCCCTTCTTCTGGCCGAAGGCCGAGATCGAGATGTCGCTGCCGCAACTGCTGAGCGGCTTGGCAATGACCATGACGCGGCGCGTGGGCGTGACATAGAAGTAGTTTTCGGTGACCGTGGTCGACGGCTTGTAAACGCCGGCCTGCGTGGTGGTGTAGCAATAGGCGCTGGCCTGCACATGAGTGCCGTTGGCCACCTGGATGGTGCCCAGGCCATACTTGGTGGCCAGCTGCTGGAGCATGGCTGCCGTGTAGGTGTGCGGGCCCTCACCCTTGAAGTCGTCTTCCATCGTCCAGGTCTTGCTGCCCGTGTCGATAGCGAAGGTGACGTGGGTGTAGAGGTGGTCGCGGTCGATGCCGGCATCGCTCTGGCGCGAGGTCACAGTCACGTCTTGCAACGTGTTGTAGACGCTGTAGTCGTAGGTGGTGCTGGCCGGGGCAATCACTGGCGGGTCGAGGGCAATCTTGTCTTGTGCCTTCTCGCTGGCAATCACGTCGCCTATGCGCAGGTTCATGTACACGGTCTCCATCATGTAGTCGCCGCGGGTTTCGTTGTTGATGTTGATACGCACCAGCGTGGGATATTCCTCAAAGAGGATGCCCAGTGTGCCGTCGGCCTGCTGGGTGAACGAGCTGTACTGCGCCGTTTCCTCGCGAGCGGGCTCGGTGCCATAGGGGTCGCTGATGATGAGCGACGGGGTCCACTGCGGCGTGCCGGCGCCAGGATTGACCTGCGAGCGGTAGATGGCCAGGCCCGAACGGGCGCTGGCTGTGCTGCCCACACCCGTCTGCAACGTGGTGGGTATCGTGTGCAGGTAGTACGCGTCGCCGCCCTGGGCGGTGTAGGCGATCATCTCGCCGTTGGTGGCCATCTGCAGGCTCATGCCGCAGGAGCCCAGGCTCGAGACAGTAAACCTATTTCTCGAGTTGTTGTAGGTGAGCGTGGCAAAATTGCGGTACTTGTAGCTGGAACTGCCACTGCGTGTCGACATCAGGAAGGTGTTGTCGCCCGTCTGGAGCAGGTGGGCCTCGTCGTCGCTGCCGGTGATGTTCAGGCGGCCATCTTTCTGCACGCCAGTGCCTTTGGCCGTGATGCGCGACCAGGAGTCCTGGGCCGGGTCATAGCACAGGAAGAAATTGCCCTGCACCACTGAGCCATATCGTGTGGCATAGCTCCTGAAGCAGGCCAGCACCTTGCCCTTGAGGCTGCCCCGGCCTACGAGCAGCATGTTGCCAGGAGCGATGCAGCCACGGTAGGTTTTATATAGATTCTCGGGTATCTGCTTGAGCGCGCTCCACGTCTGGCCGTTGTCGTGGCTCACGGTGTACCAGTTGGTCGTGGGCTTGGACGAATTATTGCCGCTGATGCGGTAGCCGTGCACCATGGTGCACATGAGGTCGCCGTTGGGCAGGGCCACCAGGGCGGCATCGCCATAGCCGTTGGTTTTGGCACAAGTGGCGGCGCTCATGTTCTCGGTCCCGCCCGACCCCTTGGCGATAGTCACGGGCGAGCTCCAGGTGCGGCCGCCGTCGGTCGAGCGGCGGGCCAGCATGTCGATATCGTTCTCGATGTCGTGGATGTGATACTTGCGGGCGTCGCTTATGCTCACCAGCGAGCCGTCGCTGGCCGTGGCAATCGAGGGGATGCGGTAGAACTTGGAGTAGTAGTCGCCCGGGGCATAGAGCACCTTGCGCACGGGCACAAGCACCCGCGAGCCGTACTGCTTGGGCGTGCCCTGGGGCGAGATGGCGGCGCTGCCCATCTTGGTGATGTTGGCACCTATCTCGGTATAGTGCTTGAGCGGGCCGCCTATCTCGGGGAGCTTGTCGAGGCTCACCTGCTTGATGTCGGCCGTGATGTAGATCACATAGCTGGTACCGCTCTTGAGGGCCACATTCGACGTGAGCGACTGGGTGGCACTCTCCAGGTCGCTGGTTTGGGCCAGCAAGATGGCATCGCTCTTGTTCACCGGGTCGCGGTAGTCAAACACCTTGGCAAAGGTGGTCGCCACCTGAGTGGGCTGTGTGGTGTTGGGACCCGCCGAGTACTGGGAGCCGTCGTAGACCCGCGCCCACACGCACACGCGGCTCACGAAGTCGCGGTAGGTGGCCATCTTGGAGGCGTCGGTCACCCAGCGCTGCCCGCCCAACAGGGTGAAGCCAATCTCGGGCTTGGAGCCGTCGCCAGTGTACTCGCCGAAGGCCAGCACCTCGTTCTGGTTGCCCAAACCCACGTAGCCCACCTCCTGCCACACTTTGCCGGCCTTGAAGCTGCCCGTGCTGGCAAAGTTGGCTGCATGCCCGGCCACAGTGGCCGCTGCAATGCACAAAACAATCAACATCTGTTTCACTAATAGTTTCTGTATCATAAAATAGTTCACTTTGGTAATGCAAAAACAATAAAAAAACTCTACGTCGAGTTCCATTCACCCCCTTGGCTACAAGCCGCCAGAATGCAATGGACGCGCCTGTTTATTCTAAAATTTACTACAAAATTACTAAAAAAGAGAGAAAAAAACGAAAATCAATAGGGTTTTTTGGACCACAAAAGGGAAAATTGTACCAAAAACGGCGACGGCGACGAGGGCACGCGCTCCCCCGCTACAGAACATTAAAAGAAAATAGTGGGCGGCAGTCATCGAAAGACTGCCGCCCACCGCGGGAATTATAATCACTTAAGCAGGATTTAGCGCATCGACGTTTATTTCTTGGTCATCGTGAAATAAGCCTTGCCGTCGCACAGGGCATAGAGCTTGACCAGATAGGTGCCGCCCTCGGCAAGCGCCATGTCGGCGCCACCCTGCACGAGGTTGCTGGGCGAGCCGCCCCAGTTGTAGACCCAGTCGTGGTTGGCACGGAACTTCATCTTGCCGGCGTTGAGCGTGGCAGTAGCCTCCCAGCAGCCGTCGGCAACATTGTAGGTAAGCTCGGTGTCGTGGTCCCAGTTGCCGTTGACGGTGCCGATGATGCTTATCGTGTTGATGGGGGTCACCTCGTATTGCATCTTGGTGAGGTCGACCTTCATTGCATAGTAGCCAGCCTTGGCAGGGCCGCAGTTCACCTCGCCCTCTTGCACGAGTTTGCCCAGGGCGCCACCGTCCTGCTGGCCCCAGTCGCCATTCCAGTCGTTCTCGTTGGGTCTGAACTTGTACCCGCCGTTGAGGTAGGCAAAGCCCAGATACACGCCGTTGAACTTGGGCGAGGCCAGCGGCACCACCGTCGACCAGCTTGTGTTGTCGCCTATCTCGTAGATGTACTGCGAGAAGCTCACACCCTCGTAGCTCCAGGTCTGGTCGAGCAGGTTGAAGGTGAACTTGTAGAACTTGAAGTTGCCGTCGAGCTTGGTGGCAACGATGTTGCCGCCAGCATTCTTGTCGGCAAGCTTGCCCTCGGCGCCGCCGACAGCGGCCGTCACACACTTGGTCCAGTCGCCGGTGCCAATCATCGATGCCGGCGTGAGCTTAAACTCCAGGTTGTTGCCAGCAGCAAAGACGGGCTCAAGCTTCTCGTAGGGGATCAGGATAGAGAACACGGGGTCGTCGTAGGGGTCGCCGCCGCCGTTGACCACTTCAAAGTCGGTATTGGCGTTTTCCCAATTGTTGATGTTGCCCGTGATGTAATACTTGGTGTCGATTTCGGGAGCCTGGGGAACGATGACGTCGGTCACCGTGCCGGCATTGATCTTCACAGCGGCGCCATCTTTCATGGCCCACACATAGACCACGCCAGTCAACTTGCGAGCCACGGGGCGCTTGCCATACCAGCCAGCGACCATCGACTGAAGGTCGGAAGCACTGGCCAGGCCAGTAACGTCGGTGGTGAGGCTGTAGGGCGTGACAGCGTCGCCGCCGTTGAGCTCAAGGGGCAGGAACTCGACACGGGCCTGCGACAGGTCGTAGCCCTCGGGCAGCGTGGCAGTGCTCAGGCTGAACACGCTCATCTGGGCCGTGTCGAGGCCCACCGAGTTGAGGTTGATTGTGTCCACGCTCGAGGCTGTGAAGCCCGGGATGGTGATGGCCGTTTCCTCGCCGTTGCCCAGCGGATCGGCCCAATCGTCGTAATCACCGTTACAACTTGCCAGCAGCATTGTCGTAGCGGCCAGTAAAAATATTTTCTTCATAACTTTATTCATCGTGATAAAATTGAATCAAGAGCGGGAAGCGCGCGGGCGCCAGCCCGCTCTTGTGGGAGTTAATAACTTTTTATTGTGCTACGAAGTAGTAGTAACCAGTGATATCATTGAAGTAGACGGTATAGGTGCCGTCGGCAGTCACATTGATATTGTCGCCGCCCAGCTTGCCAATGCCGTAGGGGAACACCGTACTGCCCCAGCTTGTGGTCCAGGCGCCGTCGGCAGCAAACTTGAGCTGCTGGCCGGCCTTGAGCTCGACGGTAGCGGTCCAGTCGTGGTTCTCGGTTGCGAGCGGGTTCTTGGCGGTCATGACATTGCTTGTGGGATCCCAGCCGTCGCCAGGCTGATAGCTGCCCGGCATGGAAATTTGCGTGAACACGCTGGGAGTGATGCCGTCGACAGCAGTGATCGAGAGCTTGTCGGTAGCCGTGTTGAGCACCACCTTGTAGTAGCCGGCAGTGGCGATGGTGAAGTTCTTGGCGCCGCCGTCGTTCTTGACAGGGTTGTCGAGGCTGCCGTCGGAGCTGCCCCACTGGATGTCCCAGTTGCCAATGATGTTGACCAGCTTGAACTCGGTGCCGGCAGGCAGGAAGCCTTCCCACTCAATCTCGCCACGGCCCGTCTTCTTGTCGTAGTCGTTGCCGTACACAGGCAGCAGCGGCACGGTGCCGGCCTCGCTATTCTTCCAGCCGCCGTCTTCGGCGCCGATGTTGTTACCCACCAGGTACCACAGCTCGAGAGGAGCATCCTTGAGCTCTACATAGTAGGGGTTGACCATGACTTGCACAGTATTGGAATACACAGTCGAGGTCACGCCGCCGGGGCCTGGAGTCTGAGCCTTGCAGCGCACAAACACGGTGTCGACCTCGGGCACAGCGTCTTCTTTCCACTTGCTCAGGTACTCGAGAGCAGTAGCCAGCTTGGCGGCATCGATACTGCCGCTGGGCGTGTGATAGGCATCGTCGAGGATGTAGTAGTCGGCCACTGTGGCGCCAGTCTTGTCGGCGTCGGCAGTCACATTGCTGGTGGTCCAGCTGTCGGTCGAAGAGACCTCAAAGCTGTAGTTCACGGCCACAGGATAGGCCTTGGCGCTGCCGGCATAGTTGGGCTGCGACCAAGTGAAAGGCAGTGTTTTGGAATTGGCGAGATCGATTGCATTGGGTGCCCACGACGGCGTGTTGAGCGTGAATGTAGAGGGCTCAACAAACGTAGGGTTGGAATCGTTGTCATCGCTACATGCTGTGAGCATGGCCAGGCAGCCAAGCAGCAGCAGTGTTGATTTGAATATATTTTTCATTGTTGTCGTTGTCGTTTAATGAAGAATTGAATTACACTTAACCCTGATAATTACTTATAGCCATCGTTCTGATGCAGGTTGGGGTTGGCAATGATGTCGGTGTTGGGCAGGGCAAAGATGCTGCGGTAGCTGTCGAAGTTGCGGCCGTTGTACACACCGCCCTTCCATTGCCACTTGTAGCCAGCATTGAGACCGGCATAGTCGCCGAAACGCTCGAGCGTGGTGCGGCGCAGGCCCTCGAAGTAGAACTCGCGCGACCACTCGTCTTCGATCTGGCCCAGTGTGTAGGTGCTGCGAGTGGCAGCATGGGCACGTGAGCGCAGAGTGTTGATGGCCTCAACAGCCTGGGCAGGAGCAGTGCCGTCGCCAGCCTTGCGGGTGAGTGCCTCGGCATAGATGAGGTAGGCCTCGGCCTTGCGCATCAAGAACACATTCATGTCGGGGAAGGTAGCATCGCTGGTGGGAGTGCCATCGGTGGTGAAGTTGGTGAACTTGCCGGTAGCATAGCCCGAAGCGAAGTTGTCGGGGTCGGTGATGTCGAGGGTGCGGCCCTTGGTGTCGAACAGGGCACGGTCGTCCTCGGCAGCCTCGACCACCTGGTAGCTGTAGCCCGAAGGAGCGTCGTCGTTGGGGAAGAATTTCCTGATGAGCTCAGGACGGCAGCGGTTGCCACCCCAAGCCTGTGCGGTCACACCGTTGACCGAGCGGTCCTTGGCATTGGAGAACCACTCGTCGTAGGCCAGGTCGTGCATGTCGCCGTCGTGGGTCGAGGCAATGAGGTAGAGGGCGCAGCCCCACGAGGTGGTGCGCTTGCCGTCTTGCAGAATGGGGAAGATGGCCTCGCGGTTGGCGCCGTTGGTGCCGTTGTCGCCCATGAAGAGCTTCTGGTAGGCCGAGAATTTCCACGTCTGGGTGCGCGACTCGCCATTGTAGGTGCTGGTCACCTCGTGGCTCGAGCCCTCGGTGCACAGCTCATAGCCCGAGTCCATGACCTTCTTGGCATAGCTGGCAGCCTGGTCGTAGTCGGGGGTGCCGGCATAGACGCCGCCGTTGAGGTAGAGGCGTGCCAGCAGCAGCCAGCCAGCTGCCTTGTCGACACGGCCCCAACGGTTGTCGCCCTTGGCGTGGGGGGCTGCATCGGCCAGCACGGCACTGTTGTCGCTGCCCTCGCCGCATATATCTTTGAGCTCGGTCACAAGCCAGTTGTAGAGGTCGGCACGCTTGATTTGCTCAGGTGCGCTGCTCGAGATGGTGGTTGTGAAAGGCACGTTGCCAAACTGATCCATCAAGAGGTAGTACTGATAGGCACGCAGGAAGCGCACCTCGGCGGTCATCACAGCGTCGCTGTCGCTGAAGGCCTTGAGATACTGGTTGCAATAGGCCACGCCCACGCACAGGCGGTAGTAAAGGCCGCGGGTCATGGGATGAGTGGCGTCGTAGGTGTTGTAGTTGAACTGCGGGATACCGTCGTCGCCCCACTTGCACATGGCCTCGTCGGTCGTGAGCTCCTGGCAGTTCCACAGCTGGCGGTACAGGCCCGAGGTGCCGCCGTCGATACCGTCGATATCGCAGTCGCCGTTGGCGCCGCCGTTGCCGGCTGTACCAAAGTTGGCATAGCACTTGTTGAAAAGTTGCGAAGCATAGACTTCGGTCTTTGTTCCTGGGTCGATAGGCGCCACGTGAAGATCGTCGGAGCAAGAAGCCAGACCCATCGACAGCATGAGAGCAGCTGCCGGAACGATATATTTAAAAATCTTATTCATTGTTGTAAATTCGCAATTAATGTGTGCACGATTAGAAACTTAAACTCAGACCCATAATCAGAGAGAACGGGCGTGGGTAAACCTGGTTGTCGATGCCACCGTCGACCTCGGGATCGATGCCCTTGTACTTGGTGATGGTGAACACGTTGCTTGCAGTGACATAGAAGCGGCCGCCTATGCCCTGGTAGTTGCCGCACTTAAACAGGTTGGCAAAGCTGTAGCCCAGGGTGATGTTGTCACACTTGAGGAACGAGGCGTTCTGCACCCAGTAGTCGCTCAGTGCGCCCTCGGTGGAGTTGGTCGTCCAGCCGTTTTCGATGCAGTACACAGGACGGTTCTGCAGGTAGTTGCCCGACACTTGCTCCATCATCGAAGTAGTGCCCACGTTGCGGTTGGTGGCCATGGCGTCGTTGTACACATAGTTGCCCAGGTTGGCACGGAAGCTCATGCCCAGGTCCCAATTCTTGTACTCCAGGCGGGTAGCCAGGCCAAAGCGCCAGGGAGCATTGGGCGACTTGTAGAAGTAGCGGTCGGCCTCAGAGATGACGCCGTCGCCGTTGCGGTCTACATACTGGCCCTCGACGGTCTTGCCGTTTTGGTCATACACCTGCTGGTACACATAGAAGCTGCTCATGGGGTGACCCACGGCGTGAGCCTGCACATATTGTCCGGTACCGCTCGAGATGCCGCCAGTCTCAACATAGAAGTTGGGGTCGGTGCTCACAAGCTCGGTAATCTTGTTGCTGTTGTAGGTGAGGTTGAAATCGATGTTCCAGCGCAGGTCGGCAGTGTTGATGGCCTTGTAGCTGATGCTGGCCTCGACACCGGTGTTGCGCATGCTGCCTATGTTGCGGTAGGTCTGGTTGCGGAAGTTGCTCATGGCAGCCACGCTGGTGTAGTTGATCAGGTCGGTGGTCTTGCGGTAGTACCAGTCGATCGAGCCGCTCAGCTTCTGGTTCCACAGGCCCCAGTCGAGACCCACGTTGGTCGTGGTGGTAGTCTCCCACTTCAGTGCGGGGTTGTAGGCATTGGGGCGGGCCATGGTGCCGTCGCCCGTGATATCGTAGAACGAACCCTGCACGCCGGTGTTGATTGCATAGTTGGCATAGTAGCTGTAGTCGCTGATGCCTTCCTGCTGGCCGGTCTTACCCCAGCCCAAGCGCAGCTTGAGGTCGCTCAGTGCGGTAGCGTTCTTCAAGAAGCTCTCCTTGTTGATGGCCCAGGCCAGAGCGGCGCTGGGGAAGTAGCCCCACTGCTGGTTGTCGAAGCCCTTGAGCCAGTTGAAGCGCGAAGAGCCGTCGGCACGGAAGGTGAAGGTGAGGAAGTAGCGCTCGGCATAGTTGTACTGCATACGTCCGAAGTAGGACTCCAGGTAGTTCTCGGTGCGGTAGCCCTTGCCGCTGTTTTGCAGGGTCACGATGTGGGTGGTGCCAGCCAGTGGGGTGACATTGCCGGCATCGTCGGTGGCAGTGAGTGCCGAGTTGTCGGGGTACTTATTGATATAGTAGGAGTTCTCCTTGCGCCAGAAGTGCTGCCACTCGTGGCCGGCCATGATGTCGAAGTGGTTCATGTCGTCGAAGTCCTTGTAGTACTGGAGATACTCACTCCAGGTGAGGTTCTCCTTGGTGCCGTTGGCCCAGCCGTAGCTGCCCCAGTAGCTGGCTTGCGGGCAACCGGGAAGCACGTCGGTGTTCTGCTTGCCGCCCGAGAAGTCGCCACCTATTGTGGTGTGCAGGCGCAGGTCTTCAAAGCCGTGCACCTTGTAGTCGATATCGGCGCTGCCGTTGAAGTCGTGGCTGTGGGCGCGGTCGTTCTTAAGCTCGAGGATGGCCACAGGGTTGCGCGGGGCGTTGGTGTTGGTCACCACGGGCCAGGCGCTGTCGCCCAGGTCGCTGTTGGACGAGGTCCACTCAAAGTAGTTGTTGAAGTTCTCGAAGCCGCTGGCCACGCTCACGGGCTGTGTAGGATCTATGCGCAGGGCGTTGCTTATGGCACCGCCGTCGGCATAGTGGTTCTTGCCCCACATCCACTTGGCGTTCAAGTTCACCACCAGGTGGTCGTTGAGCAGCGAGGGGTTGAGGTTGGCGCTCACGGTGTAGCGCTTGAAGTCGGAAGTCTTGACGATACCTTGCTCGCCCGTGTAGCCCAGGCTCACGCGATAGGGCAGATACTTGCCCACCGAGCCGCTCACCTGCAGGTTGTGGTCGGTCGACCAGGCGGTGCGCAGGATTTCGTCCTGCCAGTCGGTGCTGGCAGTACCCAGCAGGCCCACAGCCGTGTCGTAGAGGCTGGAGCCGTCGTACACCTTCTTGACATAGTCGCGATACTCGTCGCCGCTCATCACGTCGATGGTCTTGCGCTTCACGCTCATGGTGACACTGCCGTTGTAGCTCACCTGGGGCTTCTGGCCGCGGCGTCCCTTCTTGGTAGTGATGATGATGACGCCGTTGCTGCCGCGGCTACCGTAGATGGCGGTTGCCGAGGCGTCTTTCAAGACGTTGAAGCTCTCAATGTCCAGAGGGTTGACCATAGACAGGCCGTTGGACATGCCCTTGATGCCGTTGTTGTCCATGGGGATACCGTCGATCACGACCAGAGGGTCGTTGCTGGCGTTGAGCGACGAGCCGCCGCGAATGCGTATCGTCGACTTGCCGCCAGGAGTACCGCCCTGACTGGTCACGCTCACACCGGCCACCTTGCCGGCAAGCAAGTCCTGGGCGTTGACCACGACACCCCTGTTTTTGGTGTCGGGCTTGATAGCCGTTACCGAACCCGTAAGGTCGCTCTTCTTGGCGACACCGTAACCGATGACCACCACCTCGTTGAGCGATTGTGTGTTCTCGTTGAGAGTGATCACCAGGTCGGGGGCAGCCGAGACCGTAAGGGTCTCATAGCCCACCGAGGAAATTTGGAGCTTGGCTCCCTGGGCCACGTTACTAAGTGTGAAGTTACCGTCGAGATCGGTAGCTACACCCTGAGTAGCGTTGCCAACGACGCGCACACTGGCGCCGATCACAGGCTCGCCTTGAGCATCCTTAACATTACCATTCACAGTAATCTGTGCATAGGCTCCGATGGAAAGAAACAATCCCATCAAGAGGGCAAGAACCCGCAATGGGATTCTAATGTTTACCTGCTTCTTCATTACTTTTATTAAATTTTAAGTTTAAAACGTGAAAGATTTCAAGTTTAAGTTGATATACACATAAAATCTTGGTCAATTAGCTCATAAAGCTTAATTAGCACTGCAAAATTAGGTCATTACATTTTATTTAACGTTCTATTTTTCTGACAAAAACCTTATTTTTCTGTGCAAACGTTTGCACTTCTGCCCACACTATCGACAGTGGTAGTTTTTTAAATTTTTGGATATTATTTACGCAATCGTTTGCATGAATTAAATATTTTTTCTACCTTTGGCCTTGGATGGCGGATTCCAGAAGCAAGTGCAAAGTTACGCTATTTTTCTTTAATCATGTCTTTGGGCTTTCGAAATCCGTTTTTCTTTCTTGGCCTGTTGTTTAATTTTTCGATGATGCTCTTGACATATAGCCTTGAAATTCCCCTAAAGTCCGTCTTCTTCGGAATATATTGCCTGATGAGCCCGTTCATGTTCTCGATAGCTCCCTTCTCCCACGAGCAGTACGGATGTGCGAAGTAAACTTTCGTGTTAAGTTCCCTCGCAATGATTTCGTGTGCGGCAAACTCCGGCCCGTTGTCTGTCGTTATCGACCTTACAGGCAACCCGCTCTCCCGTATGAGTCTCACCACGGCATATGCCAGTGGAACGGCCTGCTTTCCCGTATCGAGTTTCTCCATGAGCATAAAGCAGCTCCTCCTCTCAACCAGAGTAACGATGGCACCTTTGCCTTCCTTTCCTACGATGGTGTCCATCTCCCAGTCTCCTATGGTCTGTCCATAGTCCGTTTCCGGTCTTTCGTCAATGGAGAGGCGGTTGGGAATATGCGCCTTGGTGGTAAGCAAGGACTTTTGCCTTGGTCTGCCTCCATGCCTGAGGTGCTTTCGGATGTTGTCCCCGTAATGTGGGGAAAGGGCCGCTATCCAGTTGTATATGGTTGACTTGGACACCGTGATGCCCTCTTTCTTGCCAAGCCATCCGGCGACTTCCTCCGGCGACCACTGCTCCTTACGGATAAGTTCAAAAACACGGCTGCGTACATAGGGAGCGATACGGCGATTGCCAGGTGTCCTGGCCTTGCGTCGTTTGACTTTCAATACGGCCGTACGTGCGTCATAAACGCCTTTAGCATTAGAATTACGCCTTCGCTCACGAGAAACCGTGCTTACTGACACACCAATAGTCTCGGCTATGAAACTAAGTGAGAATTTCGTTTGGAGTAGCACACTTATTGTGTATCTTTGCTCCGAGGTTAATTGTTTATACATCACAATACAAAATTAATTAATCTTAGGGAGGGGAACGAAAGATCTCCTCTTTTTTTGTATTGCTTAAGTTATCCGCCAATGCTCTTTGGGGGCTTCGCGCCCCCAGCCGCAAGGCAAACCTCCGCGGTGTTTTTCATGTTTTAATGCACCGCAGAGTTTTGCACTTCTAATTGGAATTAGCAGGATTGCTAACTAAACTAAATAAACCACAACAAATTGACCTATATCAAAAGGTGAAAACACAACAAAAGGGTTATAGGGCTGGACATTTCAATCCAGCCCTATAATTTTTCACCGAGGCGCCTACAGGGGCAGTGTTGTGGCTCATGTGGCTCAGGCAGGTCAAGACGCTAAGCAGAGAAATGAAGCACAGGCGGCGGCCTGCTGCCACTGCCGGCAAGACCGCCAAAAGGGCATGAAAGCAATCATAACCAACCGAGTTTACCTAACACAGAGGAGAGAAAGATACAATGAGTGAGAAGCAGCAAATGACGATGAAAGACATAGCCAGGATGCTTGGCGTGTCGGTGGCCACAGTGTCGCGCGCGCTCAAAGACAGTCCCAGCATAAGCCGCGAGCAGCGCGAGAAGATACAGCGCTTCGCCCGCGAGCACAACTACTTCCCCAACGTTGTTGCCGCCACCCTGCGCCACAGCAAGCTCGGCCCGGGCAAGGTGATAGGCGTGATCATCCCGCAGTTCACCCACTACTACTTCTCGTCGGTGCTGAGCGGCATCGAGGAGCAGGCCTATGAGCGCGGCTACCGCATCATTGTGGCACAAAGCAACGAGAAATATGAGCGCGAGGTGGAGATATGCAGTTCGCTCTACCAGAACAAGGTGTGCGGCATCATCGTGAGCCAGGCCAAGGACACCGAGAAATATGACCACTTCCAGTATCTCATCGACAACGGCGTGCCCCTTGTGTTCTACGACCGAATATGCGCCGGTATCAACTGCAGCCGCGTGGTGGTCGACGACTACCAGGGCAGCTACCGGGCGGTGAACTATCTCATAGGGCGGGGATGCAGGCGTGTGGCCTTCTTCGGCTCGCCGCTGAACATGGAGATAAGCAAGAACCGCTACAACGGCTACAAAGATGCCTTGGTGCACAGCGGCCTCAATCTCGACGAGAGCCTGGTGAAAATATGCGACAACCGCGACGAGGCCGAGCGCACCGCCCCGGGCCTGCTCGCTCGCAAAGACCGGCCCGACGGCTTCTTCTGCGTCAACGACGACACGGCCATAGGCGTGCTCTACACAGCCAAGCGCATGGGGCTCGACGTGCCCCGCGACTTGCAGATATGCGGTTTCACCAACGGCTACCGTGCCGTGGCCTGCGACCCCCAGCTCACCACAGTGGAGCAGCGAGGCGTGGAAGTGGGCCGCGAGGCTGCCGATGTGCTCATCGACATGGTCGAGGGCAAGTACCCCATCGACCACGCGGTGAAGCGCATCGTCAAGACCCGCCTGGTGGTGAGAGGCACTACCCGCTGAAAGCTGCCCTCTCTGTGTGTTCCATCGCCCCCAAGAAAAGACAGTCAAGGCGAGCGACCTGCCGTTGTGTGACACAGCAGGTCGCCCGCCTTGAAAAAAATTCTTTAATGATATAATGTGTGTGTGCTATACATAATCACTCGCTGCGACCAGCCACAGCACGGCCACACGCGCCTGGCACGAGGTTGCTGCTGCCGCCTGCACCGAGCCCGTGAGCACACGATTGTCACAGCAGCGCCACTCTCACCGTGGCATAGCCGTCGAGCACAACCAGCGACGTGGCCGCCGGAATGAAGATGTGGTCGCCCGGCTCTATGCTGGTCTCGCGGCCGGTGTTGTCGGTCATCACCAGGCGCCCCGTCTCTACCGTGAGCAGCCTGAAGTTGTGCGGGCGAGGCATGGGCATGTCGTAGCTGTCGTCGACCGTGATGTGTTGCAGCTTGTAGCCTGGCTGCTTGGCCAGCTCAATGGCACTCTTCCCGCCTGTAGCAGCATAGAGCGCGGGGCCCAGCAGGTCCTCGCCGTATTTTTCTACAAGCTTGTTTATTGTGAGATCCTTATCGTCGCCGGCAGTTTCCACCTCGTCGCCCGTGATGCAGGCCACAACGCCGTCGTGATCGCTTTGGCCTCCCTCGAGAGCGATCGGCTTGAATTTAAATGGTCTTAATAATGTCATAACACAATGGTTTCAGAAGTCAATAGCTTCCTAACAGAAACTATGGACACAAAGTTACACATTTTTTATTGATTTACGGGCACGAAACGGCACAAATCTTGGCAAAAAATTATTACTTTTGTTGCCCCGGCAGCCCTCCCGCCCACACGGCAGCGGGCGCGCTCGACGAGCACTGAGAGAGATACAACAAAACATATATATATATTACCGAAATGAAAATTACACTCAAGACTTGGGCCGCTGCCCTGGCACTGCTGTGCACAGGAGCGACGGCCATGGCACAGACTGTGCAGCCCGCTCGGCCGCGGCTCGTGGTGGGCATCGTGGTCGACCAGATGCGATGGGACTACATGTACTACTACGGGCAGCGCTACGACGGAGGCGGCTTTGCGCGCCTGCTGGGCGAGGGCTTTGCCTGCCAGAACACGATGGTCGACTATGTGCCCACCGTCACGGCCTGCGGGCACTCAACCATTTTCACCGGTGCCACGCCAGCCTCGAGCGGCATCGCCGGCAACAGCTACCACATAGGGGGCAAATCCGTGTCGAGCGTGCAAGACGACAGCGAGGCCGGTGTGGGCACTACCAGCTCGCTGGGCAGGCGATCGCCACGCAACCTGCTGGTGACCACCGTGGGCGACGAGCTGCGACTGGCCACCGACTTCAAGAGCAAGGTGGTGGGCATATCGCTCAAGGACCGCGCTGCCATCCTGCCCTCGGGCCATGCGGCCAATGCCGCCTACTGGTATGACAAGAGCGTGCCGGCCTTTATCACCAGCACCTACTACATGCAGCAACTGCCCGCGTGGGTGACCCGTTTCAACCGCAGCCACGCTACCCTGCTGCGCAGCGACCTGTGGGGCAGCTGGCGCGGCGTGACGGCCAGCTTCGACATGGCTCTTGCCGCCGTCGACGGCGAGCAACTGGGCCAGGCTGCCGACCGCACCGACATGCTCACCCTGAGCGTGTCGACCACCGACATGAGCGCCCACGTGTATGGCACCCGCTCGCCGCGAGTCGACTCGTGCTACCTGGAGCTCGACCGCCAGCTGGCCAGGCTGCTCGGCCAGCTCGACCTGAAGGTGGGACGGGGCAACTATCTCGTGTTTCTCACGGCCGACCACGGGGGTACCAACAACGAGAAATATTCATCGGTCCACAAGCTGCCCGGCAGGCAACTCGACATGTGGGGCATGATCAAGCCCGTGAACCGTGCACTCAAGGCGCAGTTTGGCGTCGACAGTCTCATTACCGAGGTCAACGAGTACAGCATCTATGTCAACAACGAGGCCATTGCCCGCCACAGTCTCGACCGGCAGGCCGTGGTGGCGGCTGCCATGCAATGCTTTGAGTCGCAGGAAGGCATCGACCGCATGGTCGACCTCGACAACGTGGCTGCTGCCTCGATACCCCAGCCGCTCAAGGAGCGCCTCATAAGGGGCTACTACCCCAAGCGCAGCGGCCAGCTCTATGCCATACCCCTGCCGGGCTACTATGCCGGCAGCGGCGGCGACGGCTCCAATCACGGCACGCCCAGCGCCGACGACACCCACATCCCGCTCGTCTTCATGGGCTGGGGCATCGCCCATGGCGAGACCTTTGCCCGCACGGGCATGGTCGACATCGCCCCCACGGTGTGCGCCCTGCTCCACATCCAGATGCCCAGCGGTTGCATGGGCACGGCCATCACAGCCATCACCCAGTAGCCAAGGGCTGCCAGCAGTCCTGCCCCATGCCACACACACAGCAATGGCCTGCCACGCTTGCGAGCGGCGGCAGGCCATCGTTTTTTTTTAGCTGTATTTGCCGTTGCGACGGCACTCGCGGGTCACTTCTCGTCGTCGCGGGGATACCAGGTGCTGTACATCAAGTAGTTTTTGGCAATCTTGATGTTCATCTCGCGTGCCTGCGCCGGGTCGACCTTCTTCTTGAACTTGGCCGGGGCGCCGGCCCACAGCTCGTGGGCGCCCACCTTAGTGCCACCCAGCACCACGCTGCCGGCAGCGACGATGGCCCCCTCGCCTATCTCGGCATTGTCGAGAATGACGCTGCCCATGCCTATGAGGGCCATGTCGTGGATGGTGGCGCCGTGAATGACCACATTGTGGCCCACGCTCACGTCGTTGCCTATCACGGTCACGCTCTTCTCATAGAGCGTGTGGATGGTGCTGTTGTCCTGAATGTTGACGCGGTTGCCCAGCTTGATGGTGTTGACATCGCCACGCAGCACAGCACCATACCAGATGCTGCACTCGTCGCCCATTGTCACGTCGCCTATCACGGCGGCGTTGTCGGCCAGGAAGCAACCCTTGCCCATTTTGGGAGTGAACAACTTGCCGTTGTCGCGCTCCTTGCCTTGAATGCTCTTGATAATTGCCATATTATATATATTGTAGAATTTCTTGTTTTTAATAATAATTGTATTTCATTTTTTCACATTGCCGGGATGCTCAGCAGCCGCCACGGCAGTATTCTTTTTTTAGATAGCCTGCGTCTTGGCAGCCAGCCACTGCTGTTCCTCGGGGCTGAGCAGCGGACCCAGCTCGGCAAGCACGCGGGCATGGTAGTCGTTCACTTGCTTCACCTCCTCGGGGCTGAGCATCGACTTGTCGATGAGCCGGGTGTCGTAGGGCATCAAGGTGAGCACCTCAAACTTGTAGAAGTCGCCGTAGTCCTCATTGCTCATGGCCGGCACCACAAGCAGCAGGTTCTCGATGCGTATGCCATACTCGCCCGTCTTGTACAGCCCGGGCTCGTCGCTGGTGACCTCGCCCAGGCGCAAGGGAGCGGGGATATAGTTCATGCGTATCTGGAAGGGTCCCTCGTGACAGCCCAGGAAGTGCCCCACCCCATGGCCGGTGCCGTGGCCGTAGTTCAGGCCTTCCTGCCACAGCGGGCCATGGGCCAGAATGTCGAGCTGGCTGCCATAGGTGTTGTAGGGGAACACGGCACGGGCCAGGGCCAGGTGTCCCTTGAGCACAAGTGTGTAGTCGTGCCGCTGCTGGGCAGTGACATTGCCCAGCGTGATGGTGCGGGTGATGTCGGTAGTGCCATTCAGGTACTGGCCGCCTGTGTCGACGAGCAGCAGCCCGTCGGGCGCAAGGGTTGAGGCACTCTGCTCGCTGGCCTCGTAGTGCACGATGGCACCGTGCTCCTTGTAGCCCGCTATGGTGTGGAAGCTGTCGCCGCGGTAAAGCTCGCAACGGGCACGCTCCTGCTGTAGGCGGTTGTCGACGTCGAGCTCGGTGATGCCCTGGGCAGCGTTGGCCTCGATCCACATGAAGGCACGCACCAGCGCAGCGCCGTCGGCCTTCATGGCCTCGCGGTAGCCGGCAATTTCCACCTCGTTTTTCACCGCCTTGAGGTCGATGATGGGCGAGGCAATGTAAAGCTTGGAGCACATCAGGGCCTGCCCCAGCCTGTCGCTCACGCGATGAGGGTCGAGAGCGACAGTCAAGCGCTCGCTCACGTGCGAGAGAAACTTCTCGACCTCGTCATAGTCCTTCACCTTCACGTCGTGCTGCTTGAGGTGGTCTTTCACCTGCTTGGTCACCTTGTTCTGGTCGATAAAGAGCACACGGTCGTGGTTGGTGATGAAGGCATAGGCCATCACCACAGGCGTGTAGGCTACATCGGTGCCGCGCAAGTTGAAGAGCCAGGCAATCTCGTCGAGTGCCGTGACCAGCATGCCGTCGGCGCCGGCAGCCTTCACGGCGCGCATCACGCGGTCCATCTTGCTGTCGACGTCCTCGCCGTCATACTCCACAGGGTAGACGCTGGCAGGCCCCGAGGGCATCTCGGGCCGGCCAGTCCATATCGCGTCGCTGGGGAAAAAATCGGTGGCCAGCATGAAGCCGTTCTGGCCGCAGAAGTTCTCGAGCCGATTGGCCTCGACGAGGGTGAACATGCGCCCGTCGATAGCCACCAGCGCATCCTCGCCAAGCTCGCTGGCAAGCCACTCGTGCACAGTGGGCTCGCCAGGCACGCGCTCCTTGTACATGACAAAGCCGCTGTCGGCCAGTTGCTCCTGGGCTTGCAGGAAGTAGCGCGAGTCGGTCCACAGCCCGGCCTTGTCGAGCGTGACCACGGCCGTGCCGTTGTCGCCCGTGAAGCCGGTGAGGTATTCCCTATATTTCCAATAGTCGCAAGTGTATTCGCTCTGGTGAGGGTCGGTGCCAGGTATGATCACGGCATCCACATGCTTGCCGCGCATGTACTGGCGCAGTTCCTCAAGGTGTTGATAAGTGTCTTTACTCATTGGTGCAATATAATGTTGTTGTTATTTACAGGTATCAGATACAAAGTTACTACAAAAAAGTGAAATGCGGAAAGATATAGTGATAGAATTGAGTTACAAGGGTTTTAGTTGAAGTGGCGAAAATTCGTGAAGCCATTACAATCCCTGCCGAAGCCAAATCCTGACGCCGCAACGTTACTTGTTCGTAACCATGCCCGATAATGCGACAAACGGGTACGGATGGCGAAACAAGATACTAAAGTATAGTGAGCTACCGACAACTCACGCGAAAAATTTGGTTACGGAAAAAGATTGCTCCGTTCCTCCCTGTTTTGCGTACCGACACCGGACTCTTCACCAACTAATTTTGAAACCAAAAAAATTAAGGACGATGAAGAGTACATTTTCAGTAATCTACTACCTCAAGCGTCAGGTAGTGAAAAAAGACGGGACAGTTCCCGTCATGGGACGTATCACGGTGGACGGAAGCCAGACGCAGTTCAGCTGCAAGCTAACTGTCGATCCGAAATTGTGGGACACCAAAGGGGGGCGTGTCACGGGCAGAAGCGCGGCGGCACTCGAAACGAACCGTATGCTTGACAAGATGCGGGTACGCATCAACAGGCACTATCAGGAAATCATGGAGCGTGACAACTTCGTCTCTGCTGAAAAGGTGAAAAACGCTTTTCTTGGACTAGAACACCGCTACCACACGCTGATGCAGGTGTTCCGCCAGCATAACGAGGACTACGAGAAACAGGTGGAGGCAGGCATGAAAGCCAAAGGCACGCTGTTGAAGTACCGCACCGTTTACAAGCACCTGCAAGAGTTCCTTAGCATTCGCTACCATGTGAAGGACATCGCCCTGAAAGAGCTTACCCCGGCTTTCATCTCCGACTTCGAGATGTTCCTGCGCACGGACAAGCACTGCTGTACCAATACCATCTGGCTGTATGTCTGCCCGCTACGGACGATGGTGTTCATCGCCATCAACAATGAGTGGCTGACACGCGACCCGTTTCGCGAGTATGAAATCAAGAAGGAGGAAACGACACGCAGTTTCCTGACCAAAGACGAAATACGCCTGCTGATGGAGGGGAAACTGAAAAACGCCAAACAGGAATTGTACCGTGACCTCTACCTGTTCTGTGTGTTCACCGGGCTGTCGTTCTCGGATATGCGCAACCTCACGGAAGAGAATATCCGCACCTATTTCGACGAACACGAGTGGATAAACATCAACCGCCAGAAGACGGGGGTGGTGTCTAACATCCGTATGCTTGACATAGCGAAGCGCATCATCGACAAATACCGTGGGCTGTGCGAAAACGGCAGGATTTTCCCTGTACCCCACTACAACACGTGCCTTGCCGGAATCCGTGCCGTCGCCAAGCGTTGCGGTATCACCAAGCATATTACATGGCATCAAAGCCGCCACACGGCAGCCACGACGGTGTTCCTCTCCAACGGCGTACCCATCGAAACGGTCAGTTCCATACTGGGACACAAGAGCATAAAGACGACGCAGATTTACGCGAAGATAACCAAAGAAAAACTCAATCAGGACATGGAGAACCTTGCCGCAAGGTTAAACAACGTCGAGGAATTTGCAGGTTGCACCATCTAAAAAAGAGGAGCCATGAAACGTGACATAATCATCATAGAGGACAAGGCGGTCAGCGTAACCGGTAACGATGTGTGGATGACCGCCACCGAAATAGCCGGACTGTTCCATACGACCGTCCCGGCAGTGAACGCCGCCATCAAAGCCGTCCGCAAGTCGGACGTGCTGAACGACTACGAGGTGTGCCGCTACATGCAGCTTGAAAACGGGCTGTACGCGGATGTGTACGCGCCTGAAATCATCATTCCGATTGCTTTTCGGCTGAACACCTACAACACCTACCTGTTCCGCATGTGGCTGGTAGGGAAGGTTCTCTCACAAGAGAAGCGGCAGACATACGTGATGTTCATACAGAACGGAAAAACCGCATACTGCTGAAGATATCAAATGAAAATTATACGAAAGAATTTCTATATGGATTCTTATCTAAATAGCCATATCATATCTCAAAAAATATAGAGGTAATAATATGGCTATTATTTAATTCTTTTAATTTGTCGTTATGCAACGGATTCCGTTCATAAAATGTTTTAATATATATTTGTCAAATGAATGGAGATTAGGTATTTTTTGTTCAAGGTATTCAATTCCTATCGTGTTAAACTCCTGTATAACGATTGTAATCTCTTTAGAATCGTCTTCAAGATTTATAAGACCTGCATTTTGTATCTTTTTACTAATCATCCTCGGTAATCCGTATTCTTCAAGTTGGAATACAATTTTAGGTAAAAAGGCATTTGATGCTTTATATACAAAATTGGCGATATTTGAGGAATTAGGATAAAGTTCTTGACGTATAATATTAATTACCGCAATAATAGATGAGAGATTAAAGGATACATATCTTTCAAATGTAAATATATCCTCATATGTAATACCATAATCTTTTACTGTGTTATATAGCTCTTTTATAGTCATTTTCCATCCATTACTACATGCACATGCATAATACCGTAAATGTCCTTTTCGATGATATTCCAAAATTTCTATGATATCTCCTAAAGCTTCCCTCCATTCCCATGTATTATTGTTTTGTAAAGCATCGCAATTTGTTGGCCAATTGGAATCATTTTTCAATTTTTCCGCAATTATCTTTAACATTGATGGTTTGCAACTTCTGATTTGTGGTATTCTTTCAATTCTATGCCAAATATCCATTCCAAGAAGTTCTATCATTTCATCTTGATATCGTTGAATTTTTACATATTGTTCATTATTCAATTTTATACCGGGATCATTTCCATCAAGTTTTTTTACTACATCATCAGGAAACTCTAATCTCAATTTAGTATTTTCTTGACTTGGTGGCTCTTCAAGCATATAGACACGACCTACAAAATAACGAAACATTCTGCCTGCGCGTCCAATGATGTTGCGAAAGGTAAAATAATCAATCTTATGAGCCCCGTTCTTATTTGACCATAAAACGACACTCTCTGCTTGAGTATTTACTCCTTCAATTATAGACGAGGTCGATACCAAATAATCTAACCCATTCTGTTCTTCAAATAGTTTTATTTGAATTTGACTAAGAGAACGATGTAGCTGACCATTATGAATACCAATACCATGTTTGACTAAATCTTTAAGAATATACTTTTCTCCATAATTGTATTCCAGCCAATCAGAAAAATTAGCAAGCAGTTCAGAGTCTTTATTATATAAATTTCTGTTAAGAATTGTTGTTACTTCTTCAATTCCCTTATATGTGCCGGTATATATCAAAGCTTTACCTATACCTGTATTTATTAATTCAATAAGTTTACGTGTCTTAAAACTCTGTTTATCTTCATTCTTTGGTCTGCTTTTATATAACCGCCATGCATGCGTTACAACGGTCTTAAAATCCATACGCAGAAATGTCATCCCTTCAGTGAATACATTTTCTTCTATTTCATGGATATTTGGGGCAAGATAATATCTTTGTTTAGCTTTCTTTCCGAGTTCTACCATTGAACTGAGTAAAGTGGAGCTTCTTTCAAGATCAAAATTTGTACTTGCCTTATAAAACTCATCAACGATTAGAATATCAATTGAAGGAAGTTTATCTATATAGGCAAAAGCCCTTTCTTGCGGAAATACTAATATGTTTTTCTCCGCAAGTTCTACATCTGTTGTTGTAATTATTTTATATTGATGAGAGAATTTTCGGCAAATTCGTCTTCTTGTTTCATCTGCAAGAGCAACCGTAGGTACTAATATTACAACATTAATTGGTTGTTTAATCGCAATAAATGCATCAATAACAAAACTTTTACCAAAACTTGTAGGAGCACTCACCGCAACGCTTTTCCCTTCTAATAAATTCTTTAATACCTGTGATTGAGCAGTATGTAAGACACAAGGTTTTCTTTCTCCAATATTAACTTTAAAAACTTCACATACAAACCGATCTTCCCAAGATGCAGTATATGTATCAATATACGGTAAAAGCCCCACTTCACGAATAAGATGGTTGACTAATTCCATATATGGATTATTGTTAGTACCATTAATCTCATGAAGTAATGTAATTACTTTGGATCTTGCATTACTTATATCACCAGCATTTAGAACATTACTTATATCTAAACATGTATTATATATATCATTCGTCTGCATCATTTTTGAGATTTTTTGCTTGTGAAATAAACCAGTTTACTATTTTTGTTTTATCAGGAACAGGAAAAAGAATCAAATGAAAGTTTATTTCCGAATATTTATGAACAGAACTAAGCTTGTTGATCTGCTTCTTAAAAAACGAATGAGCACGATCTCTATGAAAAGAAATAATACTATTTTTATACTCATCACTCATTTCAGTAGTACTTGCTGTTATCTGGCATTCATGTAATAAAAGAATAGGTATATGTAGTTTGGGTTTTATTTCGTCAATAGAAGTATTCTCATCGAAACATTCTTTTATCTTTTTAAGTAATGTTTGGTTTTCAATTTGTTTATCAAGTTCATTGAGATTGGTCATTATTCCGCATTCCTTTTTCATAATAGGTTTGCGCAACATTTGTTCAACTGAATTTATTGGTTCGTATAATCGCGCATCCTCAAGAGAATTATAAAATTTAGCTTCTCCTAACCAAAGTTGAAAGCCTCCATTTGGGTCAATTACAATGTGTACAGAATCAGAGCCCTTTGCATTATCATTATCATTCTGTTTATAAAAAATTTTAGGTATTGCAGATAAGGCTTTATAATGGTTCTTCATTATGCCATATAGAATAATTTCCGCTATTTCACTTCCCTTTCCATTCTGCTCTTTGTCAACAAGTCGTAAATGTTTGGCAGCCTCAATAAGCCTACCGTAATCATTATCTATTAATTTCTCTCGTTCTTGTGCAGACAAAGCTGTTTCTGCAATATTACTGAAAACAAATTCTTTGAATTGACGATATCTCCAACTGCCATCTTCAAAGCCATTAGCGACTGATAATAACCTGTCATTATGATCTGGATTTATTTCTTGCTTTTTTGTATTAAAATTAACAAAACAATCATCAACTAATATATCAAAATTCCAAATTTTATTGCTCATACACTTTATTTACATGCTTAAAAATGGTGAAACATCTATATTCCTTTAGATACTATTTTTTTGTATGACAAATAAGTTCATGAACATCAACATCAAGCAAATTTGCAATACGAACAAATGTGTACAAATCAGGTTGAGAATGATTATTACACCATTTAGATACTGTTGCAGGATCTTTATGTAATTGTTTTGCTAACCATTTGTTCATAACTCCTTTTTCTGATAGTACATTTTTAATGTTGTTTAAAATTGCCATTACAATTAATTTTAGATTGCGTTAAATGCAAAGTTACAACTTTTTATTAACTATATGAATTTCTAACGATAGAAATTGGTTGGATCAATCAAAAAAACTGGTTTTAAGGTCATTAAAACACCCAAGTATATAGAAAGTAAACGGGCAGCACCACAAAAGGTGTCGCCCGTTTACTTTTTCATGCAACCGCCTTACTCCAGCGGCTTGCGGTAGTTCGCTTCCAGTACCTCGCGTAGCCCCGTTTCCGGGTAAAGCACCTTCCCTCCCAAAGGTATGAAGGGCAACACACGGTTGTTGCGGTATTCCTGCAAGGTGCGCCGGCTCACGCGGAGCAGTTCCGCCACCTCGCCGTCCGTCAGGTAACGTTCCCCGTCCAGCGGAGGACGGTAACTTTCCAGAAATGCGGACAGCCATTTAGAGCCTTTGTGCATATCCTGCACCACAGAGGCTATCGGCTCGTCTTCCATCGTAAAAACGTCGTTGTTCTCGTTCATCATAACTTTGGGATTTAGTAGGTTAATAACAAGATTATCTGCCGCCGGGATAGAGCGTACCGATAAGCGGAATCAGCCTCTTGACTTCTTCCTGCTTGTAATAGAACCTGCGGTTTATCTGCGAGTAGCCGATAAGCCGCTTGTCGCGTAACGTCTGCAACGTGCGCGGGCTGATTCTCAACTGCCCGCAGACTTCCTCGCCCGTGAGCCATCTTTCCAGCCGCCCTCCGTCGTTCTTGCGCTTCAGGGCGGCAACCTTCTCCGAGAGGGCATTGAAGGACGCCAACATCATCTCGAAGGTCTTTTTCTCGATAGATACAATTTCCATATTCAAAACATTTCAGGTTTGCCGCAAAGGTAACGCCATCCTCATGAACGCATATCGTTTCCCGCTGAAAGGCTGTATATTGCGCCAACTGTCCGGGTTACGGAGCCATTTCTGATAAAAATCTTACGTGAGACACGTAGTGAGCTGTTAAAGCCCCTTTTGTTTATTGCCGAATTTTGCCGCAGAAACCAAAAGAAAGGACTGAATATGAAAGTAATAATGATGGAAAGTTCCGTCTTCACCGCATTGACGGAACAGATAGCCGAGATAGCGGCACACGTGCGTGCCGTTTCCGGCGAAAGAAAGGAAAAATCCACAGACAGGTTGCTCACCACCCGTGAGGCGGCGCACCTGTTGAACGTGAGTACCCGCACCCTCCAGCGTATGCGCAGCGAGCATCGCATCGGCTATGTGGTGCTGCGCGGCAAGTGCCGCTACCGCCAGTCTGAAATCGACCGCCTGCTTGCGGACTGCACCGTCATGGAAGACGCGGCGACACCGACGGAAATGAAACGCAACCATACGCTGCGCACGGGAGGCGGCAAACCCAAAGGAAGGAGGACGTGACGTATGGAACTGCTTACCCGAAACAATTTCGAGAGCTGGATGCAGAAACTGATTGAACGGCTCGACCGTCAGGACGAACTGCTACTCTCCTTGCAACCGTCCGGCAAAGCCCCGAATCCGATGGAACGTATCAGGATGTTCGACAACCAAGACCTCTGTATGCTGCTCCAGATCAGCAAGCGTACCTTGCAACGCTACCGCAGTATCGGCGCGTTGCCGTATAAGACGCTCGGTAAAAAGACCTATTACAGCGAGGAGGACGTGCTGACGTTCCTTTCCGGACACGTAAAGGACTTCAAAAAAGAAGATATAGCCTTCTACAAGGCTCGTATCCATAATTTCTTTCAAAAATAACCCATTAAAACATTTTTCAAATGGCAAAGAAAAAAAGTGAAAAGGACGTGCTGATAGTCCGTGACGAAAAGACGGGCGAAATCAGCGTGGTAGCCGGGCTGGATGCAGACGGTTCCCCCAAGCGTACCCCCGCGAAAGCGGAGAACGCGCAGAGTTTCCTGCAATTCGACCGCCACGGCGATGTGCTGGACAACTTCTTCAAAAACTTCTTCCGGCAGTGCAAGGAACCCAGCCGCTTCGGTTTCTACCGTGTCGCGGCAGACCAAGCTGACAAACTGATGGAGGTGATGAAAGACCTGCTGAAAGACCCCGAAGCCAACAAGGAACTGCTTGCGCCCCACAAGGTGGACACTTCCGGCTACGAAAAGCAGGTGAAGGAAGAACAGACCGCCGGAAAGACGGAGCAGACGGAACAAAAGCAGGAAGAGCAGCCCAAAGAAAACCAAAAACAGGAAGAAATGGAAAAGAAGCAGGAAAGCTCGCAACAACAGACGCAAGGCAGACGGGGCTACCAGCCCATTGACGAGAGCAAAATCAACTGGCAGGAGCTGGAAGAGAAATGGGGCGTGAAACGTGCCGACCTTGAAAAGTCCGGCGACCTTACCAAGATGCTCAACTACGGCAAGTCCGACTTGGTGAAGGTGTCACCCAAGTTCGGCGGCGAGGCTTTCGAGTTGGATGCCCGCCTCTCCTTCAAGAAGGATAGTGAGGGCAATGTCAGCCTCGTGCCGCACTTCATCCGCAAGGAACAGAAACTTGACGAGTACAAGGAACATAAGTTCTCCGACGAAGACCGTAAAAACCTGCGCGAAACGGGCAACCTCGGCAGGGTTGTGGACATCGTGGACAGGGAAACGGGTGAAATCATCCCCTCGTTCATCAGCATAGACCGCAAGACAAATGAAATCACGGACATTCCCGCAAACAAGGTGCGCATACCGGAGCGCATCGGAAAGACGGAAATCACCAAGCAGGAGCAGGATATGCTGCGTGCCGGATTGCCCGTGCGCGACAAACTCATCGAACGCAACGACGGCAGGAAGTTCGTCACCACTCTTCAAGTGAACGTCGAGCAGCGAGGCGTGGAGTTCGTACCGGGAACCGGCAGGTCACCCCGTACCGCCCAGACGCAGGAAGCCAAGAACAATCAAACACAGGGACAAGCGCAAGGCATGGAAAACTCCGCAGCCCCACAGAAAGAGCAACGCCACAACACGTGGACGAACGCCGACGGCAGCATCCGTCCCATCAGCAAATGGAGCGGTGTGAATTTCACGGAGCAGCAGAAAGCCGACTATGTGGCAGGCAAAACCATCAAATTGGAGAACGTGACCGACAAGCAAGGCTTCCACGCCACGATGTACATCAAGTTCAACCCGGAGAAGGGACGCCCATACCGCTATGACACCAACCCCGACAATGCGCAGAAGGTAGCCCCGTCCAACGAGAGCCGTACACAGGTGGCTGTGAACAGCGAAGGCAAGACCAACGAGGCGACCAAGAACCTGAAAGAACCTTTACAGAAGGGACAGACCGCCCCGAAAGACGACAAACAGCAAAAGCAGCAAGAGAAGCCTCAGAAGAGAAACAATAAGGGCATGAAGATGTAACATCCCGTGTCCGCCACTAAATCCAAAGTAATAACTCATAAAAAGTAATCAGCATGAAGACAATCATTGCAGAAAAGCCATCCGTGGCAAGAGAAATCGCCCGCATCGTGGGCGCGACAAAGAGAGAGGAAGGATATTTCGAGGGAGGCGGCTACGCCGTGACATGGGCGTTCGGACACCTCGTGCAGCTTGCCATGCCCGACGGTTACGGCATACGCGGCTTTGTCCGTGACAACCTGCCCGTCATCCCCGACACCTTCACGCTCGTCCCCCGTCAGGTAAAGACGGAGAAGGGCTACAAGCCCGACAGCGGCGTGGTGGCTCAGATTAAAACCGTCACCCGGCTATTCAAGGAAAGCGAACAGATCATCGTGGCGACCGATGCCGGACGCGAGGGTGAGCTTATCTTCCGCTACCTCTACCATTATACCGGATGCACCACCCCGTTCGTCCGCCTCTGGATAAGCTCGCTTACCGACAAGGCTATCCGCGAGGGACTGCGAAACCTCGAAGCGGGCGGCAAATACGACAACCTCTATCTTGCCGCCAAAGCACGTAGCGAATCAGACTGGCTCGTGGGCATCAACGGCACGCAGGCACTCTCCATCGCCGCCGGACACGGCACATATTCCGTCGGACGGGTGCAGACGCCCACGCTGGCGATGGTATGCGCTCGCTATTGGGAGAACCGCCGTTTCACACCCGAAGCCTTCTGGCAGCTCCATATCGCTGCCGACGGAGGCAACGGCGAAGTGGTGAAATTCTCTTCTTCCGAGAAATGGAAAGAGAAAGAGCCGGCGACGGAACTATATAATAAGATAAAGGAAACAGGCACAGCTACTGTCACGAAAGCAGAACGTAAGGAGAAGACGGAGGACACTCCGCTTCTGTACGACCTGACCACGCTCCAGAAGGAAGCCAACGCCAAGCACGGCTTCACGGCAGAGCAGACGCTTGAAATCGCGCAGAAGCTCTACGAGAAGAAACTTATCACCTATCCGAGAACCGGGAGTCGTTACATCCCCGAAGACGTGTTTGCAGAAATACCCAAATTCCTTGCCTTTATCGGCAATCTGCCCGAATGGAAAGAAAAAGTCAATCAGAAGGCAGTGCCGACACGCCGCAGCGTGGACGGCGGCAAGGTAACAGACCACCATGCCTTGCTCGTCACGGGCGAGAAACCGCTGTTCCTCTCCAAAGAAGATAGTATCGTCTATCAGATGATTGCCGGACGCATGATTGAGGCTTTCTCTGAAAAATGCGTCAAAGACACAGCCTCTGTTACGGCGGAGTGTGCCGGAGCGGAGTTCGTGGCAAAAGGCAGCATCATCAAACAAGCCGGGTGGCGTGCCGTCTATGGCGAGGAAGAGAAAGAGGAAACCATCCTCCCCGGCTGGCAGGAAGGCGACACGCTGACACTGAAAGCCGCCTCCATCACAGAGGGAAAGACCAAGCCCAAACCGCTGCATACCGAAGCCACCCTGCTGTCCGCTATGGAAACGGCAGGCAAGGAGATTGAGGACGATGCGCTGCGTCAGGCTTTGAAGGACTGCGGCATTGGCACGCCTGCTACCCGTGCAGCGATTATCGAAACGCTTTTCAAACGGGGATACATGGAACGCTGCAAGAAGTCGCTTGTACCCACCGAAAAGGGGCTTGCCCTCTACTCGGTCGTGAAGACAATGCGCATCGCCGACGTTGCCATGACGGGCGAATGGGAAAAGGAGCTGGCACGCATTGAGCGCGGGGAACTTCCTGCCGATACCTTCCACAAGGAGATAGAGGCGTACACGCGGGAAATTACCTCCGAACTGCTCTCGTGCGACAAACTGTTCGCCCGCAGGGATTCCGGCTGCAAGTGTCCCAAGTGCGGAACGGGCAGTATGCAGTTCTACGGCAAGGTCGTCCGCTGCGACAACGCGGAGTGCGGGCTGCCCGTGTTCCGCCTGAAGGCAAACCGTACCCTCACCGATGACGAGATCAAAGACCTGCTCACCGACGGACACACGAAACTGCTCAAAGGTTTCAAGAGCAAGCAGGGCAAGAGTTTCGATGCCGTGGTTGCCTTTGACGGGGACTACAACACGACTTTCGTGTTCCCCGAAAGGAAAACGACCAAGAAATTTTCAGGACGGAAGAAATAATATTAACTTTGCCACTGATTCAGAGTAATGAACTGTTCTTCGATACCGGATTACACTCATACTTTGGACTTAGTGGTGGCACTCGGAGGGATACCGAGTGCCTTTTCTTTCTCCTTTCAGACAATTATCCCGGTCATGATTTACCAATCCACTAAACTCCAAAGTAATGAACAACAAGAAGAAAAACGAAGGACAGACCGACTTTTCCTATTACGGTCTGTACCTGCTGGAATATCTCCGGACAAACAGGTTTGAACAGGCAACCGACGAAACCTTCATCCGTGAACGCGCCGACCGTGCTACCGGAACGTATGAACGGGCGAGGCTTGAAGGCTATCCCGCCGATGGTGCACAAGAACTGGCGATGAATATATTGCTGGAGGGGCTTCGCTACTCCAAGTACGCCATCCTGCGCGAAGTCGTGGAGAACGAGTTTTCCGACGACGTGCCGGAAGCGAAGCGTGAATCCTTTACCCGAAAACTGCTGCCGCTTGTCGGAAACGTATTCTCCATTTATGACCTCTCGGACGACAATTTCGCCCTGTCGCCCGATTATGACCTGCTCTACACGGAGCTGACAGGGGCAGCTGTCCTCTACATAGAGGAGTATGGCGTTTAACCGCAAACAGAAACTGCGGGACAATATCGAGGCGATACGGACGGCATTCACCCTTGAAAGGGAACAGAGAGCGGCGACAGCCGAAGAACGGGCAATACTACGGAAGTATTGCGGTTTCGGCGGTCTGAAATGTATCCTCAACCCTGCAAAGGAACTGACGGATGCCGTCCGGTGGGCGAAATCCGACCTCGAACTGTTCGCCCCGACGGTGGAGTTGCACAGGCTTATCCGTGAGAACAGCAAGGACGAAACAGAGTACAAGCGGTTTGTGGATTCGCTGAAAGCGTCCGTGCTGACCGCTTTCTACACCCCCAAAGAGATAACCGACACCATCGCGGACGTGCTGGCAGATTACAGCATCCGCCCCGCCCGTATGCTCGAACCGTCGGCGGGTGTTGGCGTGTTCGTGGATTCCATGCTGCGGCACAACCCCAATGCGGATGTGATGGCTTTCGAGAAGGATCTGCTCACGGGTACAATCCTGAGGCATCTCTATCCCGGCAAGAAAACGCGCACCTGCGGTTTTGAGAAAATCGAAAGACCGTTCAACAATTATTTCGACTTGGCGGTGTCCAACATTCCGTTCGGAGACATAACCGTGTTCGACCCTGAGTTTCAGCGGAGCGACTCATTCGGCAGACGCTCCGCCCAGAAAGCCATCCACAACTATTTCTTTCTCAAAGGACTGGATGCCGTGCGTGACGGCGGTATCGTGGCGTTCATCACCTCGCAAGGGGTATTGAACAGCACCAAGACCTCCGTGCGTAACGAGCTGTTCAGTAAGGCTGATCTGGTATCCGCGATACGCCTGCCCAACAACCTGTTCACGGACAACGCGGGGACAGAAGTGGGCAGTGACCTGATTGTCCTGCAAAAGAACCTCAGCAAGAAGGAAATGTCGCAGGACGAGCGGCTGATGACCGTAATACAGACGGACACGAAAACCGACCTGACCGACAACGCCTATTTCATCCACCACCCGGAACGCATCGTGCATACGACGTCGAAACTTGACACCGACCCATACGGGAAGCCCGCTATGGTCTATCTGCACGAGGGCAAGGCAGCAGGCATCGCCGGGGATTTGCACCGTATGCTCGACGAGGATTTCCATTACAGGCTCGCCATGCGTCTGTATTCGGGTTCAATCCGGCAGTCGGGAACGGAAGAAAAAGTTACCGTTCAAAAGGAGGTGGAGCGTACTGCCATAAAGATGGAAACAACATCTTCGATGCAGGCGGTGGAAACTCCGACGGAGAAACCGCAACCCACAGAGGAAAAGCCGGAGATAGAGCCACGTCCGAAATATTTTGACGGTGTGCAGCTATCCTTGCTCGACCTCTGGGGGATGACGGAAGAAGTCAGCCAACAACCGAAAACCGCCAAAAAGAAAAAGGAGGCGAAAAAGGAAAGCCCGGCAAGGCGCGTTCTACCCAAGCCACAGGTGCATGTCACACAAAATGTTACGGCTGTGCCGACGGCTACCACCCCTAAGACTGTAACAGAGAACAAGGAGGCTAAAACGGAGAACACCGCCAAGCCTGCCGACCCGGACGACATCTATGCCACGTTGGACTGGGATACCAATCCTCCCATCAACGGCTTCTATGAAATGATGATGGGTTTGACACCGGAACGCAGGAAAGAACTTCGGGAGCTGGCGAGACAGCATAACGAGAAACAAGCGGCGGCGGAAAAGACGGAAGTGAAAGCTATGTCGGAAACGCCCCGTGAGCAACCTCGACAGGAGGAAACACAGCCGGAGGCAGTCGCAGCACCTGCCGTTACAGATACCCCATCGGAAGCGGTGGCAACCTCCCTTTTCCCCGACATCGAAGCGGAAAAGCCGAAGGAGGAAATCGTGGACCTTTCTCCGCGTGCCTACCACCGCACGCCGGAGATGCACCTGCGCGAAGGGTCGCTGGTGGCTGACCGGGGGCGTCATAACATCGGCTACCTGAAAGACATCACGCCATACGGGGCGACATTCCAGCCGCTCAACCTGAAAGGATACCAGAAGGAAAAGGCGTTGTTGTATGTGTCACTGCGTGACGCCTACGAGCGTCTGTATCGTTATGAATCGCTCCGGCGCGAGGCAAATGTTCCGTGGCGAGAGCATCTGAATACCTGTTACGATGAGTTTGTCATGCGCTACGGCAACCTCAACGCCAAGCAGAACGTGAAGTTAGTGATGATGGATGCGGGCGGGCGCGACATCCTTTCGCTGGAACGGGTGGAGAACGGAAAGTTCGTCAAGGCGGACATCTTCGAGCATCCTGTTTCCTTCGCGGTGGAGAGCCATGCCAACGTAGGCACACCCGAAGAAGCCCTGTCCGCGTCGCTCAACAAGTTCGGCACTGTCGATATTGACTATATGAGAACGATAACCGACAGCACGGCGGAGGAATTGCTCACAGCCCTGCAAGGGCGCATCTATTATAATCCGCTCGTGACCGGTTACGAGATCAAAGACCGCTTCATTGCCGGGAACGTGATAGAGAAGGCGGAACGCATAGAGGCTTGGATGGGCGACAATCCCGAAAATGAGCGTATGCCGGAGGTGAAGCAGGCGTTGGAAGCTCTGAAAGAAGCCGAACCGCCGCGCATCGCCTTCGAGGATCTGGACTTCAATTTCGGGGAACGATGGATTCCGACGGGTGTCTATGCCGCCTACATGAGCCGGCTGTTCGACACGGAGGTGAAAATCGCCTATTCCGCAAGCATGGACGAGTTTTCGGTGGCGTGCGGCTACCGCACCATGAAAATCACGGACGAGTTTCTGGTGAAGGGGTATTACCGGAACTATGACGGTATGCACCTCCTGAAACACGCCCTGCACAACACCTGCCCTGACATGATGAAGTCCATCGGCAAGGACGAGCATGGCAACGACATCAAGGTGCGCGACAGCGAGGGAATACAGCTCGCCAACGCCAAGATTGACGAGATACGAAACGGTTTTTCCGAATGGCTGGAAGAGCAGTCGCCGCAGTTCAAGGAGCGGCTTGTGACGATGTATAACCGCAAGTTCAACTGTTTCGTGCGCCCGAAGTATGACGGCTCGCACCAGACTTTTCCCGACCTCAACCTGAAAGGGCTGGCAAGCCGGGGTATCAAGAGCGTCTATCCCTCACAGATGGATTGCGTCTGGATGTTGAAACAGAACGGCGGCGGAATTTGCGACCACGAGGTGGGAACCGGTAAGACGCTGATAATGTGCATCGCCGCGCATGAGATGAAGCGTCTGAATTTGGCACACAAGCCGATGATTATCGGGCTGAAAGCCAACGTTGCGGAGATTGCAGCCACCTATCAGGCGGCATATCCCAACGCACGTATTCTGTACGCTTCGGAGAAGGACTTTTCGACCGCCAACCGTGTGCGCTTCTTCAATAATATAAAGAACAACGACTACGATTGCGTCATCATGTCGCACGACCAGTTCGGCAAGATACCGCAGTCGCCGGAGTTGCAGCAGCGCATCCTGCAAGCGGAGCTTGACACGGTGGAGGAAAACCTCGAAGTGCTACGGCAGCAGGGAAAGAACGTGTCGCGGGCGATGCTGAAAGGATTGGAGAAGCGCAAGCACAACCTTGAAGCGAAGCTGGAGAAGGTGGAACACGCCATAAAGTCACGCACGGACGACGTGGTGGATTTCAAGCAGATGGGCATCGACCACATCTTCATAGATGAGAGCCACCAGTTCAAAAATCTGACGTTCAACACGCGCCATGACCGTGTGGCGGGACTGGGCAACAGCGAGGGAAGCCAGAAGGCACTGAACATGCTCTTTGCCATACGCACCATACAGGAGCGCACGGGCAGAGACTTGGGAGCGACCTTCCTTTCGGGTACTACCATCAGCAACTCGCTGACGGAGTTGTATCTGCTGTTCAAGTATTTGCGTCCGAAGGAGCTGGAACGGCAGGACATCCGATGTTTCGACGCTTGGGCGGCGATATTCGCCAAGAAGACGACGGATTTTGAATTTAACGTGACGAACAACGTGGTTCAAAAGGAGCGTTTCCGCTACTTCATCAAGGTGCCGGAACTTGCCGCCTTCTATAATGAAATCACGGACTACCGCACGGCAGAGGACGTGGGCGTAGATCGTCCCAACAAGAATGAGATACTGCACCACATACCGCCCACGCCGGAGCAGGAGGACTTCATACAGAAGCTGATGCAGTTCGCCAAGACTGGCGATGCCACACTTCTGGGCAGGCTGCCGCTTTCGGAAACGGAGGAAAAGGCGAAGATGCTTATCGCCACCGACTACGCCCGCAAGATGGCACTCGACATGCGCATGATAGACCCGCATTATGAAGACCACCCCGATAACAAGGCGAGCCACTGTGCCAAGATGATCGCGGAGTATTACCAAAAATACGACGCGCAGAAAGGCACGCAGTTCGTTTTCTCGGACTTGGGGACATATCAGCCGGGCGACGGGTGGAACGTCTATTCGGAAATCAAGCGCAAGCTGACGGAGGACTACGGCATACCGCCAAGCGAGGTGCGCTTCATTCAGGAGTGCAAGACCGACAAGGCTCGGAAGGCGGTGATAGACGCCATGAATGCCGGAACGGTGCGTGTTCTGTTCGGCTCCACCTCCATGCTCGGAACGGGTGTGAACGCACAGAAAAGGTGTGTGGCAATTCATCATCTCGATACGCCGTGGCGACCGTCCGACCTGCAACAGCGTGACGGACGCGGAGTTAGAGCCGGAAACGAAATTGCCAAGCATTTCGCCGGGAACAACGTGGACGTAATCATCTACGCGGTGGAGAAGTCACTGGACAGCTACAAGTTCAACCTCCTGCACTGCAAGCAGACTTTCATCAGCCAGCTCAAAAGCGGTGCTATGGGGGCGCGTACCATCGACGAGGGGGCAGTGGACGAGAAATCGGGCATGAACTTTTCGGAATATATGGCGTTGCTATCCGGCAACACCGACCTGCTGGACAAGGCGAAACTTGAAAAGCGCATCGCCTCGCTCGAAGGGGAACGCAAGTCGTTTAACAAGGGCAAGCGTGATTCGGAGTTCAAGTTAGAGTCGAAGACGGGCGAGTTGCGTAACAACACGGCTTTCATAGATGCCATGACGGAGGACTGGAACCGCTTCCTTTCGGTGGCGCAGACCGACAGGGAGGGCAACCGCCTTAATATAATAAAGGTGGACGGTGTGGATTCCGCCGATGAGAAGGTTATCGGAAAGCGTTTGCAGGAGATAGCGAAAAACGCCACTACGGGCGGGCTTTACACACAGGTCGGAGAACTGTACGGTTTTCCGATAAAGGTGGTGAGCGAGAGGATACTCAAAGAGGGATTGGAGTTTACCGACAACCGCTTCGTGGTAGAGGGGAACTACAAGTACACCTATAACAACGGACATCTGGCAATGGCTGATCCGATGGCTGCCGCCCGAAACTTCCTGAACGCGATGGAGAGGATACCCTCCATTATCGACCAGTACAAGGCGAAGAACGAGGTGCTGGAGAGGGAGATACCGCAGTTGCAGGAGATAGCGGGCAAGGTGTGGAAGAAGGAGGACGAGCTGAAGCAGCTGAAATCCGAACTTGCCGCCCTTGACCGAAAAATACAGCTGGAACTTGCGCCGCCCACGCCCGAAGTCGCCGAAAAGGAGAAAGAAGGGCAACAGGTCAAGCCGGAAGCGGAAGATGTGAGGAACAGGCAGGCGCAATATCCCGAAAATGCACCGCCGCAGATACGCAGTCCGGCGGATAGTATCGTTGCCAACCATGTCATAATCGGGCGTCCGGGACTGTATGCCAAGGAGGAAACCCGGTTCAAAGGATTGAAAATATAACCTTAGGAATTTTATCTGAAGTATTAATAAGGGCTATCCCAAAAGGTCTAAAAGTAAATTTTATCCTTTCTGCAAGTATCTGTAGGATGGCAACTGCATTTTTTTCTTTTTGGGCAGCCCTTATTAAAATTTATTCTTATTTTAGGTTATATACATTCATGTCCATTTATGTAAAAAATCCTGCTGACCTTGTTTATGTCTTGTCAGTCACCATTTGCAAAACCATATTTGACCCTCAAAGAGGCTGAATTTGATAAGCAACTTGCTACATACTCATAATAAGGAGCTAAATAGAACACGAATGGGAAATACTCAAATGCCAAACTAAAGAAGATATTGGCCAAAATAAACGCTATACCGAGAGAGAAACTTGATTTTTCAACTTCCTAAAACAGTGTTGTTCAAACATTTCTACTTATTTGTACTTACCAGTTGAACCTACGTTTCCCTAATAAAATGTCTATGGTAAAAAAAGTTAAAAAATCCTCCTACTTTTGTTAGATATATTTTTTTGTGTAATTTTGTAATCGTTATGCGGCAGTAATAATATACATATTAATACGAGTTAGTAATCCTGTAGTTCTCATATGCTACGAGGAGGTATTAAAAGGTGCGTTTCGACAATGCATCTATTGTAGTATATTATTGCTTAATCCAAATGAATATTATAAATTTAGGAATTCTTGCTCACATTGATGCAGGAAAAACTTCCGTAACCGAGAATCTGCTGTTTGCCAGTGGAGCAACGGAAAAGTGCGGCCGTGTGGATAATGGTGACACCATAACGGACTCTATGGATATAGAGAAACGTAGAGGAATTACTGTCCGGGCTTCTACGACATCTATTATCTGGAATGGAGTGAAATGCAATATCATTGACACTCCGGGACACATGGATTTTATTGCGGAAGTGGAGCGGACATTCAAAATGCTTGATGGAGCAGTCCTCATCTTATCCGCAAAGGAAGGCATACAAGCGCAGACAAAGTTGCTGTTCAGTACTTTACAAAAGCTGCAAATCCCGACAATTATATTTATCAATAAGATTGACCGTGCCGGTGTGAATTTGGAGCGTTTGTATATGGATATAAAAACAAATCTGTCGCAAGATGTCCTGTTTATGCAAACTGTTGTCGATGGATCGGTTTATCCGGTTTGCTCCCAAACATATATAAAGGAAGAATACAAAGAATTTGTATGCAACCATGACGACGATATATTAGAACGATATTTGGCGGATAGCGAAATTTCACCGGCTGATTATTGGAATACGATAATCGCTCTTGTGGCAAAAGCCAAAGTCTATCCGGTGCTACATGGATCAGCAATGTTCAATATCGGTATCAATGAGTTGTTGGACGCCATTTCTTCTTTTATACTTCCTCCGGCATCAGTCTCAAACAGACTTTCAGCTTATCTCTATAAGATAGAGCATGACCCCAAAGGGCATAAAAGAAGTTTTCTTAAAATAATTGACGGAAGTCTGAGACTTCGAGACGTTGTAAGAATCAACGATTCGGAAAAATTCATCAAGATTAAAAATCTAAAGACTATTTATCAGGGCAGAGAGATAAATGTTGATGAAGTGGGTGCCAATGATATCGCGATTGTAGAAGATATAGAAGATTTTCGAATCGGAGATTATTTAGGTGCTAAACCTTGTTTGATTCAAGGATTATCTCATCAGCATCCCGCTCTCAAATCCTCCGTCCGGCCAAATAAGCCCGAAGAGAGAAGCAAGGTGATATCCGCTCTGAATACATTGTGGATTGAAGACCCGTCTTTGTCCTTTTCCATAAACTCATATAGTGATGAATTGGAAATCTCGTTATATGGTTTGACCCAAAAGGAAATCATACAGACATTGCTGGAAGAACGATTTTCCGTAAAGGTCCATTTTGATGAGATCAAGACTATCTACAAAGAACGACCTATAAAAAAGGTCAATAAGATTATTCAGATCGAAGTACCACCCAACCCTTACTGGGCCACAATAGGGCTGACTCTTGAACCCTTACCGTTAGGGGCAGGGTTGCAAATCGAAAGTGACATCTCCTATGGTTATCTGAACCATTCTTTTCAAAATGCCGTTTTTGAAGGGATTCGTATGTCTTGCCAATCTGGTTTACATGGATGGGAAGTGACAGATCTGAAAGTAACTTTTACTCAAGCCGAGTATTATAGCCCGGTAAGTACACCTGCTGATTTCAGACAGCTGACCCCTTATGTCTTCAGGCTGGCCTTGCAACAGTCAGGTGTGGACATTCTCGAACCGATGCTCTATTTTGAGTTGCAGATACCCCAAGCGGCAAGTTCCAAAGCTATTACAGATTTGCAAAAAATGATGTCTGAGATTGAAGACATCAGTTGCAATAATGAGTGGTGTCATATTAAAGGGAAAGTTCCATTAAATACAAGTAAAGACTATGCATCAGAAGTAAGTTCATACACTAAGGGCTTAGGCATTTTTATGGTTAAGCCATGCGGGTATCAAATAACAAAAGGCGGTTATTCTGATAATATCCGCATGAACGAAAAAGATAAACTTTTATTCATGTTCCAAAAATCAATGTCATCAAAATAATGGAGCGGTCAGGAAATTTCTATAAGGCAATACAGTTGGGATATATACTTATCTCCATTCTTATCGGATGTATGGCATATAATAGCCTCTATGAATGGCAGGAGATAGAAGCATTAGAACTTGGCAATAAAAAAATAGACGAGCTCCGAAAAGAAATAAACAATATCAATATTCAAATGATAAAATTTTCTCTATTGGGTGAAACAATACTGGAATGGAACGATAAAGATATCGAGCATTACCATGCACGGCGTATGGCAATGGACAGTATGCTTTGCCGTTTCAAGGCCACCTATCCAGCAGAGCGCATCGATAGTGTGCGCAGTCTTTTAGAGGATAAGGAACGACAGATGTTCCAGATAGTCCGGTTAATGGATGAACAACAATCTATTAACAAGAAGATAGCCAATCAAATTCCGGTTATTGTGCAGAAAAGTGTGCAGGAACAGTCCAAAAAGCCAAAACGAAAAGGTTTCTTGAGCATCTTCGGCAAAAAAGAGGGAACGAAGCCAACGACAACAACGACTACGCTCCGTTCATCCAATAGAAACATGGTCAACGAACAGAATGCGCAGAGCCGTCGATTGTCAGAACAAGCCGATAGTCTTGCTGCCCGTAATGCAGAACTTAACAGACAACTGCAAGGATTGATTTGCCAAATCGAAAAGAAGGTGCAATCTGATTTACAAAATAGAGAAAGCGAGATAACAGCCATGCGTAAAAAATCATTTATGCAGATAGGCGGCTTGATGGGATTTGTTCTTTTGCTGTTGGTCATTTCCTATATCATCATACACCGTGATGCAAAGAACATTAAACGATACAAACGCAAGACAACGGATTTGATCGAGCAATTGGAACAGTCCGTGCAACAAAATGAGGTACTCATAACCTCCCGAAAGAAAGCGGTATATACTATTACCCATGAGTTGCGTACACCACTGACGGCAATAACCGGCTATACCGAACTTTTGCGGAAAGAATGCAATAGCGGTAATAATGGGCAATATATCCAAAATATACTGCAATCCTCCGACCGTATGCGGGATATGCTCAACACTTTGCTTGACTTCTTCCGCCTGGACAACGGCAAGGAACAGCCCCGTCTGTCACCCTGCCGGATTTCAGCAATCACGCACACACTTGAAACGGAGTTCATGCCTGTTGCCGTGAACAAAGGGCTGTCCTTGTCCGTGAAGACTGGACACGATGCCATTGTATTGACCGACAAAGAGCGAATAATACAAATCGGGAATAACCTGCTGTCAAACGCTGTCAAGTTCACAGAAGAAGGCGGTGTTTCTTTGATTACTGAATATGATAATGGAGTTCTGACACTGGTCGTTGAAGATACAGGTACAGGCATGACAGAAGAGGAACAGAAACAAGCGTTCGGTGCGTTTGAACGTCTATCAAATGCCGCCGCAAAGGAGGGTTTCGGGCTTGGGCTTGCCATAATGCGTAATATTGTGTCGATGCTTGGCGGAACAATCCGTTTAGACAGCAAGAAAGGGAAAGGCAGTCGTTTCACAGTTGAAATTTCTATGCAGGAAGCTGAAGAACAGCTTGGATATACAAGCAATACACCTGTTTATCATAACAATAAATTCCATGATGTTGTCGCCATTGACAATGATGAGGTATTACTTCTGATGCTGAAAGAGATGTATTCCCAAGAAGGAATACACTGCGACACTTGCACCGATGCTGCGGCACTGATGGAAATGATACGCCAGAAAGAATACAGCCTGTTGCTGACAGACTTGAATATGCCCGATATAAACGGTTTCGAATTGCTGGAACTGTTGCGTTCGTCCAACGTGGGCAATTCACCAACAATCCCGGTGGTTGTGGCAACCGCTTCGGGCAGTTGTAACAAAGGGGAACTATTGGCAAAAGGCTTTGCCGGATGCCTGTTCAAGCCGTTCTCCATATCGGAACTGATGGAGGTTTCCGACAGGTGTGCCATAAAAGCGACACCGGACGGGAAACCGGACTTTTCCGCCTTATTGTCCTATGGCAATGAAGCCGTCATGCTGGAAAAGTTGATAACTGAAACAGAAAAGGAAATGCAGGCGGTACGGAATGCAGCAAAAGAAAAAGACCTGCAAAAGCTGGATTCCCTGATCCACCACCTGCGCAGTTCGTGGGAGGTGCTCCGTGCCGACCAACCGCTGAATGTACTTTACGGATTGCTTCGTGGCGATGCTCTCCCGGATGGTGAAGCGTTAAGCCATGCCGTGACTGCCGTGCTGGATAAGGGAGTGGAAATAATACGGTTGGCAGAAGAGGAAAGGAGAAAATACGAAGATGGATAAGACAAAAATAATTGTGGTGGAAGACAACATCGTGTATTGCGAATATGTCTGCAATATGCTGTCACGGGAGGGCTACCGCAATATGAAGGCTTACCACCTCTCAACCGCGAAGAAACATCTGCAACAGGCAACAGATAATGATATCGTGGTTGCCGACCTGCGTCTGCCTGACGGCAGTGGCATAGACCTTTTGTGCTGGATGCGAAAGGAGGGAAAGATGCAGCCCTTCATCATTATGACCGACTACGCCGAAGTTAATACCGCCGTGGAAAGCATGAAACTCGGCTCGATAGACTATATTCCCAAACAGCTTGTGGAGGATAAACTTGTCCCCCTGATCCGTTCCATACTGAAAGAACGTCAGGCAGGACAACGCCGTATGCCTGTATTCGCCCGTGAAGGTTCCGCTTTTCAGAAAATCATGCACCGGATAAGGCTGGTAGCCGCCACCGACATGAGCGTGATGATATTTGGTGAGAACGGCACGGGCAAGGAGCATATTGCCCATCTGTTGCATGACAAGAGCAAACGTGCAGGCAAGCCATTTGTGGCGGTGGACTGCGGTTCACTCTCCAAAGAGCTTGCACCGTCGGCTTTCTTCGGACACGTCAAGGGAGCGTTTACAGGTGCGGACAATGCCAAGAAAGGATATTTCCATGAGGCGGAAGGCGGCACGCTGTTTCTGGACGAGGTAGGAAACCTCGCGTTGGAAACCCAACAGATGTTGCTCCGCGCCATACAGGAGAGGCGGTATCGCCCGGTCGGAGACAAGGCAGACCGGAATTTCAATGTCCGCATCATCGCTGCTACCAATGAAGATTTGGAAGTAGCGGTGAATGAAAAGCGTTTTCGGCAGGATCTTCTGTACCGCCTGCACGACTTCGGGATAACCGTTCCTCCGTTGCGTGACTGTCAGGAAGACATCATGCCGCTGGCAGAGTTCTTCCGTGATATGGCAAACAGAGAGCTGGAGTGTAGCGTGAGCGGGTTCAGTTCCGAAGCACGTAAAGCGTTGCTGACACACGCATGGCCGGGCAACGTGCGGGAACTTCGGCAGAAAGTTATGGGTGCTGTATTGCAGGCGCAGGAAGGTGTTGTCATGAAAGAGCATCTGGAACTTGCCGTGACGAAACCGACCTCTACTGTCAGCTTCGCCTTGCGCAATGACGCGGAGGATAAGGAGCGGATATTGCGTGCGTTGAAACAGGCAAACGGCAACCGGAGTGTCGCCGCAGAACTGCTCGGCATAGGCAGGACAACACTATACAACAAACTTGAAGAGTATGGACTTAAATATAAATTCAAGCAATCATAGCCCGTAATTCACTGAATTTGGCTATCTTTGCATAACATTTGAGAAAAACGGCGATTGGCAGGAGCTTTTCGCCGCCAACATATAGGATAAGACCGCAAGGCGTTTCAAGCGAAAATCTGGTAAATTGGAACTACGGAGACGATTGCGTGATGCTTATGCTATGCTTACGCATAGCGTGCATTCACGTACTCTCCGTAAAGGCTTTACCAGAGCCATCGCTTGAAGGTAGTGTGAATTGCACGCTACTTTTTTACCCTTGCCTAACGAAAGGAAACGATTATGGGTAAAGTTCAGATTCTCGCCGTACTGACGATGGACGGATGTCTTTCTTCAGAGTTATATGATAAAGCACATCAGGATTTGTGCCTTGACCGTTGCGGTCTTGATGAAATCAGGAAGAAAGCCTTTTACCGTGTGACACCGGACTATTCCATTTCAATGCTGCACGAATGGAGAAAAGACTGCACAAACATCCGTTACCTCGCGGAAGCCACACCGGACACGGCAGACTATATAAACGGACTGCTGCGGATGCACGCTGTGGATGAAATCATACTATACACCGTTCCTTTCATATCCGGAAGCGGACGACATTTTTTTAAGTCGGCTCTGCCAGAGCAACACTGGACGCTTTCCTCTTTGAAAAGCTATCCCAACGGTGTATGTCGCATTATCTATATCCTTGATAAAAAAGCAAGATAGCCAAAATGTGCGGCAAGCATACATTTCTATTTTCAGGAATAGAATAAATGTTCTGATTACAAACAATTTAAGTCGGAGATAATTTGTCCTTGTGAAAAAATACTGAATTTTACACCTCTGAAATCCAGCACTTTGTAAAATTGAGTGTTGGATTTTTTATTTTCTGCCGCGTTTTTTGCCAATTATATTCATGTGCGCACGCAGAAAACAAAGTGTAATTTTCAAAATTGACAGAACCATGAATTATTTCTTGCTGGCGGAAACCGATTTTTTCCGCCTGATAAACGAAGCCGGCGACTGCAATATGGAAACGGCATACACGGCTTTCGCCACCCAAGTGATCGAACTGTGCAACGGCGGCATGGACATGAACCTTACCGTCATCGCGCTTGCCTACATCGAAATCGAGTTGCAGCACCATCCCGTACGTAATCTGTCAGAAGAAAAAAGAGAGATTGCCGCCTACGTCAGCAAGGCTCTGTCTTTCGTAAGAAAGATGCAGAAATTCCTTGCCACGCCCCAAGTGCCGCCACTGATATCCGCCAACAACACAACAGAAACCGCCACCAGCCTCCTGCAATGGACGGGCAATGCCATCGACCTCGTGGAACTTATCTACGGCATCGACGAGATGGGCTGCATCAACAACGGCAACATGCCGCTCAAACAGCTTGCCCCGCTCCTTTACAAGATATTCGGGGTTGAGTCGAAGGACTGCTACCGTTTCTACACCGATATCAAACGCCGGAAGAACGAAAGCCGCACCTATTTCATTGACAGGATGCAGGAAAAACTGAACGAGAAGATGCTCCGTGACGAAGAGATGGAGCGCATGAGAAGATAGGCTGACGATAAAACCCCAAAGAATAACGGGCGGAGTAAGGTATCAAACTTACTCCGCCCGTTTTCATTGTACCCCGTCAGCTATGTTATTTCTGCTGTAACAGATGTTTCAGATTTTCGTCGTTGGCAATCCGTTCCAGTTCCTCCTGAACAATCAGCTTGACTTCCTCCTTGATTCGCCTGTAATTCTCCTGCACCGTTTCCTTCATGCGGTCGTTACCGTTTTCATCCGTGAAGTCGGTAATGACGGGTATCTTCTTGTAGGCTTTTTCCTCGCGCTTCACCTTCTCGGCATCCACGACAATCTTACAGTGAAAAATTTTCTGTTCGATACGCTCGTTGAAGTTATCGGACACAGAACCGACAAACATTCCCTGCGTCAAGCCGGAAATCTTGCTTGGCGGGATAAGCGCGTCCATCTGTGTATTGATGGAGGTGGAAACGTCCTGCCTATTGATGGAAATGGACTGCCGTTTCTGCAAGACCTTTCCGAAGCGTTCGGATAGCGTCTTGGCGGTTTCACCCACCACCTGCCCGGAGAAGATATTGCTGACGGTGTTCATCACCACTTTAGCCTCTTTATCGCCATAGTCGCGCACCAACTGGCTGAAATCCTGAAAGCCCAGACACACGGCAACCTTATTGCTTCGTGCGGTGGCGATAAGATTATCCAGTCCCTTGAAGTAAATCGTCGGTAGTTCATCTATAATGACCGACGACTTCAGCATACCTTTTTTATTGATGAGCTTTACGATACGGGAGTTATACAGACCGAGAGCCGCACCATAAATATTCTGACGGTCGGGATTATTACCCACGCACAAGATTTTCGGTTCTTCGGGATTGTTGATGTCTAACGTAAACTCGCTGTCCGACATCACCCAATAGAGTTGCGGGGAAATCATGCGCGAGAGCGGAATCTTAGCCGACGCGATCTGTCCCATCAACTGCTCCGCAGCTCCTCCGAGCCATGCGTCCATAAACGGCGAGAGGTAGTTCTCCAGTTCCGGGTAAGAGGTCAGAATCGGGAAAATATCCTCGTAACGGCGGTTAAGGAACTCAATTGCATGGGGGAACGTGCAATACTTACCGTTCTGGAAAATTTTGAGATACCAGATGATAGCCGCGAAAAGGATGATGGGCGATTCTACGAAGAAGTCGCCCTGCTTTTGCACCCACGACTTATTGAGGTTGAGCATTATCGTATAGGCACTTTCGTAGGCATCCGTAATATCCTCCATAAAGTCCGGGTGAATGGGATTACAACGGTGCGAGCGTCGCGGGTCGTCGAAGTTTATCACATAAAACTTTGGCTTCACCTTGTAGCCCTCCGGGTGGTTCAGCAAATGATTGTAGGCTATCGTGGACAAGTCGCTGAATTTGAAGTCGTACACATACATCGAGAAGCCCTTTTCAATCTGCTGCTTGATAAAATTATTTACCACCGCGTATGATTTACCACTGCCCGGCGTACCCAACACGATGGAAGCCCTAAAGGGATTCACGACATTGATCCAGCCATTGTTCCAACGCTTTTTGTAGTAGAACCGTGTCGGCAGATTGACCGAATACTCGCTTTCGATAAGCCGCGTTTCCTGCATGAAGCTCTCGTTCTCGTTGTTGAACACGTCATCCATGAGGTTGTGCTTCAACAAGCGGCTCATCCACAGACCGCCCATCAGCAGACAGACATAACCTGCGCCAATGGTCAGGATATACAGTCCCGTAACCGCCTCTATCGGCAGCGGCAAAGCCAGTATCCACCAGTTGAGGAAGAACAGCACGAAGCCAACGGCAAGAGCCGTCCAAATTCGTCCCCAAGTGATTTTCTCACCTTTCACGCCCTTTGTCCCCAGACAGGACAGGGCAAGCAGAAGAACGGCAAACAGTTTCGTGTACAGGATGGAACGGAACAGCCCCGCCGTGCGGTTGAAGTTCATCAGTATTCTGTCCACCACGCCGATGTCCACTCCCCAAAGCCGGATGGCTTCATAGCAGAACCAGTACACGTTCATGACCACTAAAATAATACTCACGGCACGCAGAAAATCCATGATTTTCGCCAATGCCCTCAAATCGTCTTCTTGTTGTGACATACATTGATTTTTTTGATTGTTGAAACTCTTGATTACATTCCCAAGCCCTTGCGCTTCTTCTTTTTCTTCTTGCGCTGCATCGCCCGGATGAAGGCTTCCTCTTCGGCATCCACTGCCGGACCTTCGGGGGCAAACAGGTTCATGCCACCGGAATGGCTCTCGTATTCCCCTTTGGAATATCCTTGCCTGTTCTCCGGTTCCTCCACCGGAACGGAAAGCGGAATCGGCGGCTGTCCGGCATAAGGCAGCGTGAAGTGTTCCTGCAAGGCGTTGGCGGAAAGCTCCTTGCCCATGCGTGAGCCGTTCAGCACGCAGCCCGTGCGGTGGTCGATGAACGTGGCTCCGTAGATGCGCCCTTCCTCCGTGTAGCGCAGTACGGTGTCGATGCCCTTCCCTTTGAGCGCGGCTACAAACTTCTCCTTGTCATATGTGCCTTCCAGCACGGAAAGGACGGTGCGTTTCGTCATGTCAGTAAGTTTCCTGTCCTTAATCTCCTGCTTGGAACGGGCAAACTTCTTCTGCACAGCTTCATAGCCGGCGGACTTCCCGAACAGCGAGGACTTGAAAGGATTGCCGACCTTGTTGCCCTTATCGTCCGTGACGGAATAGACCAGCCCGTGATACTCGCGTCCGCGCACATTGCCATGCGCTTCCTCCACCGTCATATTATATAAGGAAAGGAATGCGCGGTATTCGCCCATCGTCTGAAACTTGTACCTGCGGTTCAGTTCTCTAATCACATTCCCCGCCTGCTTCTTCACGTCGCCCGCAGAAGCGTCCACTTTGCGCAGCGGCGTGTCAAGACGGCGGTTCTTGCGTTCCGCGTCATGCAGCCCGTATTTCCGTTCCAGTTCGCGTGTTATCTGCTTGCTCCGGTAAAAGTTATTCCGGGTGTCTATGCTCCTGCCGTCCTCGTCCACCCTGACCGTCACGATATGCAGATGGTGGCGGTCGATGTCCTCGTGCTTGAAAACGAGATACGGCTGGTTACCGAAGCCCATCTTCTCCAGATACTCCCGTGCGATGTTCTGAAACTCCGTATCCGTCAAAATATCATCGGGATGCGGATTGAGCGAGATATGTACCACCGGTTTCTCCACCTTCGACCGCACGGGCATCATGCCGAGAAAGTCCTCCATCGCCCTATGGATGTCCATCGTTCCCGTACCGTCATTGTAGATGCGGTTGGTCGTCAGAAGCCGCCCTTTCGCCTCGTTGATCTTCTCCCCGTTGTAGGCAAGTGCGCCGTACAACGAGTTTCCTACACTGATTTTTGCGACCATTTTTCCTGCATCTCCCTTGAAAGTTCCACAATCTTACGGCTCAGTTTTACGAGTTCGACGGTCTGTTGCTCCAGCTTGTAGAGCAACGCCATCGCCTTTTTCTCGGAAAAATGCAGCCTCAGTTCCTTCACTACTTGGTTGTAATTTGTACCTATCGCGCGGAACTGCGCATGAAAATCGGACAGTTTGGTGTAGTAATCCACCAGCGTCTTGTCCACTTTCAGCACTTTGAACGGCTGTCCGAAGAAGTGCGCTTTCAGGAAAACCGACTTGGCGTAAACGCCCGACTTCTCGAACATGGAGAGGAAACGGTTGTGTTCCTCCTCGCTGAAACGGACGGTGTAGCGGAACACCGCCGGATCGAGTTTGGGATTTCTCCCGCCTTTGTTTCTTCTTTTTTCACTCATATTACCTTGGATTTAGCGGTTTGACGGCATAAGCCGCCGCTTCGAGGCACAGCACCGCAGGTTTGAGAGGCTTCCCGACTTCGGAGGGTAAGCCCGCCCCCTGCAAGGGCAAGGCGTTTTCGTGGCTGCTCAAAATGTTTTGAGCGGCTGAAAACATACCTTGCTATGTTCAGGTGAACATAAAAATCCGTCGGGGACGGATTGGGGAATGCCATTCAAACTCCGGGCTGCGCCACCTGCGGCGAACCCTGCCGTTCGGGTGCAAAGTTACGTTCTTAACGCGGTATCGGACAGGGGCTTGACCCGGACAATCAGTGCCAACCGGCGCAACGTGCTGCCACTTGATAGAGAAGTGATACAGATTCAAAAATATCCTTGTTTATTTGCAGCATGATTCAAGAAACGAACGATTTGAAGATATGGAAAAAGGAACTTTCAGATACCCGGCAAACCGCTTCAACGGATATTTGCCAAACCGAATATCCGAACTGTCGGATACCCGGTTTTCCAGTGACGCGGTGATTCAAGGATTCAATGACTTCATGACGCAATGCCGTCATTCATCGGTTATCCGAATCCCGGCTTCACCATTGAAACGGATACGTGACGAACCAATCTGTCAGTGTTTCAGGGACGCGGATATGTATGTCACCGCTTCCGTACAGGAACAGGAAAACAATTCATCAACCATTAAAAGCAATAGAACCATGAGTAATGAAATCTTCGTTGCATTCGCAACACAAAAGGGAGGCATCGGCAAATCGACCGTCACGGCTCTTGCCGCCAGCTACCTCCACAACGTGCAAGGTCACAATGTCGCCGTCATAGACTGCGATGCTCCGCAGCACAGCATCCACGGACTGCGTGAACGTGAAACGAAACTTATCGACGAGAGCCTCTATTTCAAGGCACTCGCGTGTGACCACTTCCGCAAGATCAGGAAGAACGCCTATCCGGTCATTGCAAGCGACGCCCTCAACGCCCTTGACGATGCCGAAAGGATGCTTGCCGAAGAAGAAGTGAAACCGGACATCGTATTCTTCGATATGCCGGGAACGCTGAAAAGCAACGGCGTGGTAAAGACCCTTTCACAGATGGACTACATCTTCGCGCCCATGAGTGCCGACCGCTTTGTCGTGGAAAGCACCCTGCAATTCGCCGTGATGTTCCGTGACAACCTCATGACGACCGGGCAGGCGAAAACAAAAGGGCTGTACCTGTTTTGGACGATGGTGGACGGCAGGGAGAAGAACGGGCTGTACGACCTGTATGAAGATGTGATTGCCGAAATGGGGTTGTCGGTGTTATCCACCCGCCTGCCCGACAGCAAGAAGTTCCGGCGCGACCTCTCGGAAGAGCGCAAGAGCGTTTTCCGCTCGACCATCTTCCCGATGGACGCATCCCTGCTGAAAGGGAGCGGCATCCGTGAGTTCTCGGAAGAAATCAGCCGTATCATCAAACCTCAATGATCATGGGCAGCAGGAAAGTGAACACCGAAGGCATTGACGAGGATCTGTTGATAGCCTCCATCGGCAGACGCAAGCAGGACGGGACCCTGTACCGTGCGCAGGAGCCGCCCGTACCTGCCCCCGAAGAAAAGAGCGTCCCGGAAACGGAACCACCGCCCACGGCATCCCCGTCAAGGGAGAAGGTGCAGAAAGACACCTCCCGCCGCAAACGGCAGGAGGACGACTATTCCGGTCTGTTCCTTCGCCGCAACGAGATAAAGACACGCCAGTGCGTCTATATCAGCCGGGACGTACACAGCAAGATTCTTAAAATCGTGAACGACATCGCCGGACGGGAAATTTCGGTAGGCGGCTATGTGGACACCGTGTTGCGCCAACATCTGGAACAGCACAAGGAGAAAATAAACGAACTGTACAAGAAACAACGTGAAGACTTAATTTGAATATGGATATGAATCAGGAAAAGAATCAGAAAAACAGAAGTCCGCACCATGACGGCGGAGGTATGCTTGCCCAAGTACAGGCGAGTGTGGAAATCCTGTCGCCCGTGCCGGTAAGCGGCAAATGCGGCGAAAAGGACTATGAACGGCTTTTCATCCGTGAACCCGAAGTAAAGGCACGCGAGGGGAAGATGGCATACGTGCGCCCGGAGTATCATGACCGCATCATGCGCATCACCCGTGTGATCGGGCATGACAGGCTTTCGCTGTCCGCCTACATCGACCATGTGCTTACACACCACTTCAACCAGTGCGAAGAGGCGATAAAGAGCCTTTACGCCCGGAATTACGATGCAGTATTTTAACCCTTAAAAGAGAATGCGCATGAATGGAACAATAAGCATGACTGACATTCTGCTGGCCGTATCGGTCGGCTGTAACCTGTGGTTCCTGTTCCTGCTGCTCTACGACCGCATCATGGAAACGAGATTCGTCCGCTTCCTGAAAGGCATTGCCGGGCTTTGGCGGTCATTGGGCGGCACGGAGGTGAAGCAGGAAACGGTACGGGAAACACCTCCCGCAGAAACATCGGACATCATCGGCAGGAGCCGTTTCAAAATGGCATCAACCCGGACAACCGCTGCCATACCAACGCAAGAAGCAGCCACTTCGGAAAAAGGTATTGAGCTGTCGGAGGAAGAGGCTACTTTTGACGACGGAAACACGGAAACCGTGTCCCATCCGGCACAAGTTCCGGAGGAAAAACTCGATGAAACCTTCACGAGCATCCCGCCTTCGGAACTGGAGTTCGGGGAGGATGAACCGGAGGACGGAACGCCCGACACACCAAGAGCTACGGGAAGCAGTTTTGACGAGATAGACGATGCGGTCAGGGCTGCCAAGAACCCGGAAGCGACAACGGCAGAACGGGAACGTGCGGCAAAGGTCTTCTCCGATATGGAAGGAACGGAACTGTACGAGAAGCTGATGTCCGGCTCGACGGAACTGAGCATCCGTATCAAGGGGCTTATCGAAGTCCGGCTGAAGAAACCGAAAAAGGAATTTACCGTACCCGACAACATTGACGAGTTCAATATCCGGGACTATGTATAACGACTAAAAAAACAGTGGAAATGAAAACGTAAGACGGCATCACACCATGCGCACGGCAGTACAAGGTACAGCCAATCCGCAACGGACACACCCAAGTCCGTGGAAACAAACGGGCAACCACTAAAACCAAAGTAAAGTAATCAAGTATCAACCGCCCGAAAAAGGACTATCCACCCTTTGGACGGCACAAAAAAAGAACAGTTTATGAACAAGAACATCAGACAAAAGTTCATCATCTCTGCGGCACTTATGATTGCCGCAACCGCCTCCGCATTTGCGCAGGGAAACGGCATCGCGGGCATCAACGAAGCCACCTCTATGGTGAGTTCGTATTTTGACCCCGGCACGAAACTTATCTATGCCATCGGCGCGGTGGTCGGTCTTATCGGAGGCGTAAAAGTCTATGGCAAGTTTTCATCCGGCGACCCGGATACCTCGAAAACCGCAGCCTCGTGGTTCGGCGCATGTATTTTTTTAATTGTAGCTGCGACTATCCTGCGCTCATTCTTCCTTTAATAAACAGTATGGCTGAATACCCGATAAACAAGGGTATCGGTCGTCCGGTCGAGTTCAAGGGTTTGAAGGCTCAGTACCTCTTCATATTCTGCGGGGGTCTGCTGGCTCTCTTCGTCCTGTTCGTCATCCTCTACATGGTCGGCATCGACCAGTGGATATGTATCGGCTTCGGCGCGGCATCGTCTTCCGTCCTCGTATGGCAGACCTTCGCGCTGAACGCCCGGTACGGCGAACACGGGCTGATGAAGTTGGGAGCGGTAAGGAGCCATCCCCGATACCTTATCAACCGGCGGCGGATCACCCGATTATTCAAACGGCAACGAAAGGAAGAAACGACATGAGAAATACATCCAAAATGACAACACTGGAAAACAAGTTCCCCCTGCTGGCGGTGGAGCATGGCTGCATCATTTCCAAAGACGCCGACATCACGGTGGCTTTTGAGGTGGAACTGCCGGAGCTTTACACCGTGACGGGCGCGGAGTACGAGGCGATACACGGCTGCTGGTGCAAGGCAATCAAGGTGCTGCCGGACTTCTGCGTCGTACATAAGCAGGACTGGTTCATCAAGGAACGCTACAAGCCGGAATTACAGAAGGACGACATGAGTTTTTTGAGCCGCTCCTTTGAACGCCACTTCAATGAGCGTCCGTACCTGAAACATTCCTGCTATCTCTACCTGACCAAGACGACGAAGGAGCGTAACCGGATGCAGAGCAACTTCAGCACGCTGTGCCGGGGGCATATCATCCCGAAGGAGCTGGACAAGGAAACCGCCGGGAAGTTCATGGAAGCTGCCGAACAGTTCGAGCGCATCATGAACGACAGCGGCTTTGTCAGGCTGCGCCGCCTCTCCACCGACGAGCTTGTCGGGACGGAGAAGTCCGCCGGACTGATAGAGCGTTACTTCTCGCTCATGCCCGAAGGCGACACGACCTTGCAGGACATCGACCTCTCGGCAAAGGAAATGCGCATCGGCGACAACCGCCTGTGCCTGCACACCCTCTCTGACGCGGAGGATATGCCCGGAAAGGTGGCGACTGACATCCGCTACGAGAAACTCTCCACGGATCGAAGCGACTGCCGCCTCTCCTTTGCCTCTCCCGTGGGGCTGTTGCTCTCTTGCAACCACATCTACAACCAGTATGTGATTATCGACAACAGTGAAGAGAACCTTCAAAAATTCGAGAAGTCTGCGAGGAATATGCAGTCGCTCTCCCGATACAGCCGGAGCAACAGCATCAACCGCGAGTGGATAGACCAGTACCTGAACGAAGCCCATTCCTACGGGCTGACCTCGGTACGGGCGCACTTTAACGTCATGGCGTGGAGCGATGACGCGGAGGAACTGAAGCATATCAAGAACGATGTGGGCAGCCAGCTGGCGAGCATGGAGTGTGTACCGCGCCACAACACCATCGACTGCCCGACACTCTACTGGGCGGCGATGCCCGGCAACGCGGCGGACTTCCCGGCGGAAGAGAGTTTCCACACCTTCATCGAGCAGGCGGTGTGCCTCTTCACGGAGGAAACCAACTACCGCAATTCGCTCTCGCCCTTCGGCATCAAGATGGTGGACAGGCTCACGGGAAAACCGTTGCACCTCGACATCAGCGACCTGCCGATGAAGCGGGGCATCACCACCAACCGCAACAAGTTCGTGTTGGGTCCTTCGGGCAGCGGCAAGTCGTTTTTCATGAACCACCTCGTGAGGCAATACTACGAACAGGGTACGCACGTGGTATTGGTGGACACGGGAAACTCCTATCAGGGCTTGTGCGAGATGATCCGGCGCAAGACAAACGGGGCGGACGGCGTGTACTTCACCTACACGGAGGAGAAACCGATTTCATTCAACCCGTTCTACACCGATGATTACGTGTTCGACGTGGAGAAGAAGGACAGCATCAAGACATTGCTGCTGACGCTCTGGAAGTCGGAGGACGACAAAGTGACGAAGACGGAAAGCGGCGAACTGGGCAGCGCGGTGAACGCCTATATCGAGCGTATCAGGGCTGACCGGAGCATCGTCCCCTCGTTCAACACCTTCTACGAGTATATGCGCGACGACTACCGAAGGGAGTTGGCGGAACGTGAGATAAAGGTGGAGAAGTCCGATTTCAACATCGACAATATGCTCACCACCATGCGGCAGTATTACCGGGGAGGACGCTATGACTTCCTGCTCAACTCCACGGAGAACATCGACCTGCTCGGCAAGCGATTCATCGTCTTCGAGATTGATTCGATAAAAGAAAATCGCGAGCTTTTCCCTGTGGTGACCATCATCATCATGGAAGCCTTCATTAACAAGATGCGCCGTCTGAAAGGCGTGCGCAAGCAACTGATAGTGGAAGAGGCTTGGAAGGCACTCTCTTCGGCGAATATGGCTGAGTACCTGCGCTATATGTACAAGACCGTGCGCAAGTATTACGGGGAGGCAATCGTGGTGACGCAGGAGGTGGACGACATCATTTCCTCGCCTGTCGTCAAGGAGAGCATCATCAACAACTCCGACTGCAAGATACTCCTCGACCAGCGGAAATACATGAACAAGTTTGATGCCATACAGTCCCTGTTGGGTCTTACGGAGAAGGAGAAGTCGCAGATACTCTCCATCAACATGGCGAACAACCCGTCAAGGCTCTACAAGGAGGTCTGGATCGGACTGGGTGGCACGCAGTCGGCGGTTTATGCCACCGAAGTTAGTGCTGAAGAGTATCTGGCGTACACCACCGAAGAAACGGAAAAAGTAGAGGTTTACCGTCTGGCGGAGCAGTTGGGCGGCGACATCGAAGCCGCCATCCGGCAGCTTGCCGAAAGGCGGAGAAAAAAGGAATAAGTAGAAACAGATTCATCAACTAAAAAAGAAAATGCGTATGAGTATATCAAGAACGAAAATGCTGCAAGTCAGCAAGTGTTTAATCGGGCTGGCAGTCATGATGCTGCAATCCTGCGAAACCGTGGACAACCGCCGCGACCAGCTTTGCGGGAACTGGGAGAGCGTTGAGGGAAAGCCCGACGTGCTTATCTACAAGGAGGGCGAAGTCTATAAGGTAACGGTATTCAAGCGGAGCGGCATCCGCCGCAAACTGAAGCCGGAAACCTATCTCTTGCAAGAGGAGAACGGCAACCTGTTCATAAACACCGGATTCCGTATCGACGTGTCCTACAACGAGGCGACGGACATCCTGACCTTCTCGCCGAACGGGGACTACGTGCGCGTGAACCCGAAACCGGACCATCCGATAAGCGAACAATAACGACAACCACTAAAATCCAAAGTAACATGATAACAAGAATAACACTTATTATCTGCCTGTGCCTGTTTGCAGTCGGCAGGGCAAGCGCACAGTGGGCGGTGATAGACCCGTCCAACATCGCGCAGAGCATCGTGAATACCTCCAAGAACGTGGTACACACTTCCACGACCGCCCAGAATATGATAAAGAATTTTCAGGAGACTGTGAAGATTTACGAGCAGGGCAAGAAGTATTACGACGCACTGAAATCCGTGAACAATCTGGTAAAAGACGCCCGGAAAGTGCAGCAAACCATCCTGATGGTGGGTGACATCACCGACACCTATGTGACCAGCTTCCAGAGGATGATGCGTGACGACAACTTCACGGTGGAGGAACTGGGAGCCATCGCCTTCGGCTACACCAAGCTGTTGGAGGAATCCAACGATGTTCTGACGGAACTGAAGAACGTGGTGAACATCACCACGCTCTCCATGACGGACAAGGAGCGCATGGATGTGGTGGAACGCTGCTACTCCAAGATGAAGCGTTACCGCAACCTCGTGAGCTACTACACCAACAAGAACATCAGCGTGAGCTACCTGCGGGCAAAAAAGAAGAACGACCTCGATCGCATCATGGGGCTGTACGGGAACATGAACGAAAGATACTGGTAGCCTATGAATTTCGACAACCTTCACCAGATTCTGCGCTCGCTCTACGAACAGATGATGCCGCTATGCGGGGACATGGCGGGCGTGGCGAAAGGCATCGCCGGGCTGGGTGCGCTGTTCTACGTTGCCTACCGGGTGTGGCAGTCGCTGGCGAGAGCCGAACCGATAGACGTGTTCCCCATGCTGCGCCCGTTTGCGATAGGCTTGTGCATCATGTTCTTCCCGACGGTGGTATTAGGCACGATAAACAGCATCATGTCGCCCGTCGTGCAGGGCACGGCAAAGATGCTAGAGGCGGAAACGCTTGACATGAACCAGTACCGTGAGCAGAAAGACAAACTGGAATACGAGGCGATGATGCGTAACCCCGAAACCGCCTACCTTGTGTCGAACGAGGAGTTTGACAAACAGCTGGAGGAACTGGGCTGGTCACCCGGTGACATGGTGACGATGGCGGGAATGTATATCGAGCGCGGGATGTACAACATGAAGAAGGGCATCCGCGACTTCTTCCGCGAGATACTGGAACTGATGTTCCAAGCCGCCGCCCTCGTGATAGACACCATTCGCACCTTTTTTCTTGTGGTGCTGGCGATACTCGGTCCGATAGCTTTCGCCATATCGGTATGGGACGGCTTCCAAAGCACGCTCACGCAATGGATATGCCGCTACATACAGGTCTATCTGTGGTTGCCCGTGTCGGATATGTTCAGCACCATACTGGCTAAGATACAGGTGCTGATGCTACAAAGCGACATCGAACGGATGCAGGCAGACCCGAACTTCTCGCTGGATTCGAGCGACGGGGTGTACATCGTCTTCATGATAATCGGCATCATCGGCTATTTCACCATTCCCACGGTGGCTGGCTGGATTATCCAAGCCGGAGGCATGGGAAGCTATGGTCGCAACGTGAACCAGACGGCAGGACGAGCCGGAAGCATGGCGGGCAGCGTGGCAGGTGCAGCCGCAGGCAACATGGTCGGACGTGCCGGGAAGCTGCTGAAATAATCAACTGACAATTAAAAATGAATAAACAACAATGGAATTTAAGTCACTCAAAAACATCGAATCATCGTTCAGGCAGATACGCCTGTTCGGTATCGTCTTCCTCTCGTTGTGCGCCGTGATAACGGTATGGAGCGTGTGGAGTTCCTACCGCTTCGCGGAGCGGCAACGGGAAAAGATTTACGTGCTGGACAACGGCAAGTCGTTGATGCTGGCTCTCTCGCAGGACTTGTCGCAGAACCGTCCGGCGGAGGCAAGGGAACACGTGCGTCGCTTCCACGAGCTGTTCTTCACGCTCTCGCCCGAAAAGAGCGCGATAGAGCATAATGTGAAACGCGCCCTGCTGTTGGCGGACAAAAGCGTGTACAACTACTATTCGGACTTTGCCGAGAAAGGGTACTACAACCGCATCATCGCCGGGAACATCAACCAAGTGCTGAAGGTGGACAGCGTGGTATGCGACTTCAACGGTTATCCCTACCGTGCCGTGACCTACGCCACACAGAAGATCATCCGGCAAAGCAACGTCACCGAGCGCAGCCTCGTGACCACGTGCCGCCTCTTGAACTCGTCCCGTTCGGACGACAATCCCAACGGTTTTACCATCGAGCGATTCACCATCATCGAGAACAAGGATTTACAAACCATCAAAAGGTAACGGACATGAAGAAAATCAGGAAATCATTTTGGCGTGCGTACTGGAAGCTCCACGACAAAAAGAAAATGCTGGTGGCAAGGCTCAAAGGCTATCTGGACGGTTTGCCCCCGAAGACACGCAAACGCATCGTGCTGGCGATGCTCGCCGCCTTCGCGGTGCTTGCCCTCTACACCTTCGGCAAAGCCGTCTATGACATCGGCAGGAATGACGGCAGCCGGATAGTAACAGACCATGCCGGACAGGTGGAACTGTCCGTAAAGCCGGAAAACAATCATAATGTAATACCTTATTTATATGGAGCAGACGAAGAATGAACCTAAAAACGAGAACACGGCGGCTCCCGACAACGGGAAACCGAAGAAGGAGCGCAAGCCGCTGACCGAAGCCCAAAGGCTGAAACGTCAGAAAATGATAGTACTGCCCGCTATGGTGCTGGTATTCATCGGGGCGATGTGGCTGATATTCGCCCCGTCTTCCGACAAGGAGCAGAAACCGGGAACGGGTGGTTACAACATCGAAATGCCCGATGCCGACAAGGCGAACCGCCAGATCATCGGCGACAAGGCGAAAGCCTACGAACAGGGGGCGATGGAGGAACGGCAGGAAAACCGCAGCCGCGCCATGCAGGAGCTGGGCGATATGTTCGACCGCGAGGTGGCGGAAGCGGACGGCGGCATGGACTTCGACCTTGCCAATCCCGGAAATGCGGAAGATGCAACAGCAACATCATCCGCTCCGAAAACCATCCAATCCTCCGCAGCCGCCTACCGCGACCTCAATGCCACGCTCGGCAATTTCTACGAGCAGCCGAAGAACGACAACGCGGAAATGGACGAACTGTTGGAGCGCATCGCCTCGCTGGAATCGGAATTGGAAAGCGAGAAGGGCAAGGCGTCCGCTATGGATGACCAAGTGGCACTCATGGAGAAGTCCTACGAGCTGGCGGCGAAGTACATGGGCGGGCAGAACGGCACACAGCCACCTGTTGGACAGGCGGCAGAGCCTTACCCCGTGCAGAAAGCCGGAAAGAACACGGCTGCACCTGTCAGGCAGGTAACGCATCAGGTGGTGTCCTCGCTCTCACAGCCGATGAGCAACGCTGAGTTTGTCGCCTCCTTCTCGCAGGAGCGTAACCGCAGTTTCAATACGGTGGTGGGGGTCACGACCGTATCGGACAAAAACACCATTTCGGCGTGCATCTATAGGGCGCAGAGTGTGACGGACGGGCAAGCTGTCAAACTCCGGCTGCTGGAGCCAATGGCAGTGGCGGACAAAATTATCCCCCGTAATGCGGTGGTGGTAGGTACGGCAAAGATTCAGGGCGAACGGCTCGATATTGAAATTACTTCGCTGGAGTACGCAGGTACGATTATCCCGGTGGAACTGGCAGTGTATGACACGGACGGGCAGCCCGGCATCTTCATCCCCAACTCGATGGAAATGAACGCCGTCCGTGAGGTTGCTGCCAACATGGGCGGCTCGCTGGGCAGCAGCATCAATATCTCCACCAATGCAGGGGCGCAGCTCGCCTCCGACTTGGGCAAGGGGCTGATACAAGGCACGAGCCAGTATATCGCCAAGAAGATGCGCACGGTGAAAGTGCATCTGAAAGCCGGGTACAGGGTCATGCTCTACCAAGAAACGAATTAAGGAAACAATCAAATTTTTATTTACCACTAAAATCCAAAGTAAAATGAGAAAAGTAATCATCATGTTTGCCCTCGCTATGGGCATCGTAACTGCCAACGCGCAGGAGAACGTAACCGTTGGAACGGACAACGGAAGTGTAGAACAGCCGACGACAGAGCAACCGAACTTGACAAAGGAGGTCTATCCGCAGAAGGAGGCGGACGGCGACCTGTACCACGGTCTGACAAGAAAGCTGGGATTTGACCGCATGGTTCCTCCGCACGGCTTGGAAGTGACCTACGACAAGACCGTCCACGTCATTTTCCCCTCGGAAGTGCGCTATGTCGATTTAGGCTCGCCCGACCTGATTGCGGGCAAAGCCGACGGTGCGGAGAACGTCATCCGTGTGAAAGCTACCGTGAGGAATTTCCCGAACGAAACCAACATGTCCGTAATCACGGAGGATGGGAATTTTTACACCTTCAACGTGAAGTACGCCGCCGAACCGCTGCTGCTCAACGTGGAGATGTGCGACTTCATCCATGACGGTGAAGCGGTGAACCGTCCGAACAACGCGCAGGAAATCTACCTGAAAGAGCTGGGCAGTGAAAGTCCCATGCTGGTGCGCCTTATCATGAAGTCCATCCACAAGCAGGACAAGCGTGAGGTGAAGCATATCGGCTGCAAGCGTTTCGGCATCCAGTACCTTCTGAAAGGCATCTACACACACAATGGGCTTCTGTATTTCCACACGGAAATCAGGAACCAGAGCAACGTGCCTTTCGATGTGGACTACGTCACATGGAAAATCGTGGACAAGAAGGTGGCGAAGCGTACCGCCGTACAGGAGCAGATTATCCTGCCGCTTCGCGCGCAGAACTACGCCACCTGCGTGCCGGGCAGGAAGAGCGAGCGCACGGTCTTCACGATGGCGAAGTTCACCATACCCGACGGCAAGTGCCTCATGGTGGAGCTGAACGAGAAGAACGGCGGCCGTCACCAGTCCTTCGTGATCGAGAACGAGGACTTGGTACGCGCCAATACCATCAACGAACTTCAAGTGCGCTGACCATGAGAAAGTACATCGCAATAATCATAGCGTCGCTTGCCCTGTTCGCAGGGCAGGCGCACGCCCAGCGGTGCCTGCCGAAGATGCAGGGCATAGAGGTGAGGGCGAACATGGCGGACGGCTTCAGTCCCGGCGGCAATGACGGCGGGTACAGCTTCGGGGCGGCTCTTTCCACCTACACGAAGAAAGGTAACAAATGGGTGTTCGGCGGCGAGTACCTGCTGAAGAACAATCCATACAAGGACGCAAAGATACCCGTGGCACAGTTCACGGCAGAGGGCGGCTACTACTTCAAGATACTGTCCGACGCGCGTAAAATCGTGTTCGTCTATGCGGGAGCTTCGGCTCTTGCCGGTTATGAATCGGTGAATTGGGGCGAAAAGGTGCTGCATGACGGCTCCACGCTCCATGACCGGGACGCCTTCATCTACGGCGGTGCGGTGACGCTGGATGTGGAGTTTTACGTGGCTGACCGTATCGCCCTGCTCGCAAACCTCCGGGAGCGTTGTCTGTGGGGTGGCGACACGAGAAAGTTCCATTGCCAATTCGGGGCGGGCATCAAGATAATCATTAACTGACGCACCGCATGGAGCATACGGACATCGACATGATAAGGCGGATTCCGTTGGCGGACTTCCTCGCACGGCTGGGAAATGAGCCTGTCAGAAGGAGCGGAAACGAGCTGTGGTATCGTGCGCCGTACCGCAGTGAGCGCACGCCCTCTTTCCGCGTGAACGTGGCGAAACAGCTCTGGTACGACTTCGGCTTGGGCAAGGGCGGCGACATCTTCACGCTTGCCGGGGAGTTTATCGGAAGCGGCGACTTCATGGAACAAGTGAAATTCATAGCGGAAACCGCCCGCGTGCCCTTTGCCGCTATGGAAAAGCCGCAGTTCCTGCCGAAGCCGTCCGAACCGGTCTTCGAGGGAGTGGAAGCCGTCCCGCTGCTCCGCTCCCCGCTGACGGACTATCTGGCAGAACGGGGCATCCCTTACGCTGTCGCATCACGTTACTGCTGCCGACTGAATTACGGAGTGCGTGGCAAGCAGTATTTCGCTGTAGGCTTCCCGAACGTGGCGGGCGGCTTTGAAATCCGCAGCCGTTTCTTCAAAGGGTGCGTGCCGCCCAAAGACGTGTCTTCGGTAAAGACGGAGAATACCACCGCTGACGTGTGCAGTGTGTTTGAGGGATTCATGGACTTTCTTTCCGCTGCCACGCTCGGATTGGAAACGGGCGACTGCCTTGTGCTGAACTCCGTTTCCAACGTGGAAAAGGCGATGAAGCATCTGGACGCACGGACGCATCAACTGTTTCCTTGACCGTGACGAAGCCGGACGGAGGACGCTTGACGTTCTTGCCAGACGGTATGAGGCGCGTGTCACCGACCGTTCCTCACTCTATGACGGTTGCAAGGACTTGAACGAGTACCTGCAACAGACAACGAAAAACAAAAAAGCAACCATCTAAAAATCGAAGAACAATGAACATACTGAACAACAGAAACAAGAGAACAAACATCTTCAAGGCGGTGGCGTTATGCCTGATTGCCGCCGTGTCATCCACCCTCGTGTCGTGCGATGACGACATGGACATCCAACAATCCTATCCCTTCACGGTGGAAGTCATGCCCGTGCCAAACAAGGTGACGAAGGGGCAGACGGTGGAAATCCGCTGTGAACTGAAAAAGGAGGGCGACTTCGCTAACACGCTTTACACTATCCGCTATTTTCAGTTTGAGGGGGAAGGCACGCTTAAAATGGACAATGGTATCACCTTCCTGCCCAACGACCGCTACCTGCTGGAGAACGGGAAGTTCCGCCTGTACTACACGGCAGAGGGCGAAGAAGCGCACAACTTCATCGTGGTGGTGGAGGACAACTTCGGCAACTCCTTCGAGCTGGAATTTGACTTCAACAACCGGAATGTAAAGGATGATGGTTTGACCATCGTTCCCATCGGCAACTTCAGACCCTTGCTGAAATGATGCGTGTATTCATGACAATGCTCTGTTCGCTTCTGGCGGTCTGTTCCGTGTCTGCACGGATCAGCCGCCAAGAGGGGACGGACGGGCAGGCGGCAATCTACCGTCTGCCACTTTTCGAGAGGGCTGTGCGCTGCACGAAGTATTTTGAGGGCTGGCACTCGGAAAAGCACCACCCATACGTGGGGTGGGGGCATAAAATTTTGCCGGGCGAAAGGTATTCTGCACGCACCATGACGAAGCGGCAGGCGGACGCGCTCCTGCGCAAAGACCTGCGGAAGTTTATCGCCATGTTCCGCAGGTTCGGGGCAGATTCGATTTTGCTTGGCACGCTGGCTTTCAATGTCGGTCCGGCGAAACTTTTGGGCGGCAACGGATACCCCAAAAGCACGCTGATCCGAAAATTGGAAGCGGGCGACAGGAACATTTACCGCGAGTATGTCGCTTTCTGCAACTACAAGGGGAAACGGCACGCCATGCTGCTCAAACGGAGAAAGGCGGAGTTTGCACTGCTGTATGTACCATAAAGGAATTTCGTTCTAACAAAATCATCCCTGCTACAGAAATGTGCGGCAGGGATGATTCTTTCATTTTAGGTGTTTAGCATACTTAGTGTATGATATAGAATAAATTAAATTTCTTATTCTGCTTCTTATTCGTTAATTTTGCGGTACATTAAAAATTAGGATGTTTATACTTATATGGCGATATTTAATGATAAATTTAAACGCGCAAGATTGGACCAAAGTCCATATCTGTTTCATTTTATAAATGGACGTGACCATTCTCCCTGTACCACGTTGCAAAAGATTTTAGATGAAAAACAATTGATTAGTAATAAGGGATATATTTGTTTTTCTGCATCTCCTATTACAGCTATTAAGCGTTTTTTTGAAACAAAAACAAAGAGTACGGGACAACCTATGTATTTACCATGGGGATTAGGTTTTTCAAGAGATATATTAGTTCGAGATTTTGGAGCAAGAAATGTTATATATACGGATGGTAATGAAGATATACCCGAACATTTAAAGTGGAGAACTGATATTTTGAATGTGGATTCTTATGATTTTGAATATTTGAGAGAATGGAGAATTAAAGGGGAAACATTTGATTTTTCTAAATTTCCTCAAGGTGATATTATTGTTGTTGCTCCTGATACAAACTCTTTGAATCATTTGGTCGTAAAGTTTGATATGAAGTTTACACCGTATGTAAATTACTATACTGGTGATATTGAAGAAGATTGGAGCGAAGAATTTATAAGAGAATGGAAAGGTATTTCTGTAGATAAATTAGGCGTTGATAATTTATTAGATGATTTCGCTGTATCGGGTGCTACTATTTCACAAGAAATAGGTGAAGATATGGTGAAAAAATTAATTTCAGAAACTCCTTGGAATTTACTAACAAAAAAATAAAATTATCGCAGATTTTTACAAAGGTTTCTTTGCCTACTTTCTTTTCCGCCATCATGCTCACTGAAAGAAAGTAGGCGGCTTTCGCCGCCCACCTCTCAAAAACGGGTGTAAAGCCCCGTCACCATCGTGAACATTTCCTCCAGCATATCGCAATATATCCCCTCGTGCGTTTCGATGTCCTTCGTCTTGCACTCGAATGTCTTTTTGCTGAACGTCCTGCGGTAGAAACGCATATTGTAGAGGTCTGCTCCTCCGTCATAGATGATGTCAAGTCGGTTGGCACTCGTCTTGTTCCTCGCAAGGCTCATGCGTAAACCGTTACCCATGTCTATGAAGTCTTTGCTTCCCGTCATGGCGGCAAAGCGTCTGCCACCTATCTGCTCCATAATTGTCTTTGCTATCATATTCGTTGTTTTTAAGTGTTATGGTGTGGCGGTGCGGACACCGCCACACCGTTCAAAATTCTGTTTTCTCAGCTATGGGTGTGCATCTTTCCAGCCACTTTCTCAGACACTCCATGTTGTACTCGCTCGTTATGACTGCCGTATGGCTGTCAATGGCGGTGAAACGGCTGCTTTCATAGCTGTCTATCCACCCCTTCAGGGTATCAACTCCCCACGCTTCCGCATCGTCAAAGATGCCGTCCAATGCCTTGATAGGCTCGCTGAATCTGACGATCAGTGTTTGGTAGCCTGCCACGTTCATCGCTTGCCCTCCTTTCCTTCCTTTGCCGTCAGCCACTTGTCCCGTGCGGTTCGGCACTCGTCCAACGTGGGTTTGACACAAGAGAACAACTCTCCGTCCGTGTGGCGGTAATCGTATTGCACAAGTGTTCGCCTGCGTCTGCCAATACCCATTTGAAATTTCTCGTATTTCTCCGTACCTGCTTCCGTGCAGGTACTTACTCCGTTGATTGTCATTCGTGTACTCATAATCGTTGTTTTTTAGATGGTTAGAAATGTACTGACAACACTCTGTTCTGCATCACCATATCGGGATTGCTTGTGTAGCGTTGGTGCAGGTAGAAATGGTGTGAGCCGAAGCCGTAAAGAAAGAACTTGTCAAGTTCGTGCTTCTCGGAAAAGTCTTTTACGCTTGCTCTTAACTGCTCCTCACTCTGACAAAGAGTGAGGAGGTTTATAAATTCAAGGAACATCGAGGGGATTTTATCGTCCCACAAACAAATCATACTTTCAATTCTTACTTCCATGCTGTTATGTATTATAAGTTGATATTATGCTGCGTTCATACGCTGACGGATAAGTCCGGCATTGTCCTCCACAAGTCGGATGATGCGGTCGTGGTACTCGGTATTGGAATTGCATACCCCTCTGCTCTGTACCACTTTCAGCGTTTTCAAACTGACTTCTATCGTTTCAATCCGTTTGCCTTCAATGGTGGCGGATAGGATGAGAGAGTTTGCCTTGTTGTGATAACCGCCCACGCAATGGTGCATCAGCCGTCCTTCCTCAATCATTTCCTCCACGCTTTCAATGACTTTGACAAGAATAAGGTTGTCGGAAAATACAAGCCCGAAGAACATTCCTTTGTCTTTCAGATAGTTCTTCTCGTCCTCAATCGCCTTTTGCCGTTGCTGTTCCGTCCGCTCACGCTCCCTTTGCAGGTTGCGCTTTGCCACCAACTTGTCGTGTTCCGCTTTGAGGTCGGCAGGGCAGACGTATTTCGGGCTGTTCGTGTCCTTGCCAAAATGACGCAGGAGGTCTATGGTGTCGCACCATACGGAGCCGTCTGAAATGGTGTAACCATTGCGGATGCAAATCTTGACGGATGCCCAATATTGCTCCATGTCAAAGGAACTGCGAATATAGTGGCTCAACATGGCGTATTGCCCTGCCTTCAAGAGTGTTTCGGCTTGGCTGTCGGAAAGGATAGCCGTGAAAAGGTCATACGGCAGTGTGTTGTGATAGTCCCCGTTGAAACCGTTGCGTTTCAGTTCGGGGATGAAACGCTGTCGGGGATAGGTACACACAGGTGCTATATCGTATGCGTGAAGTCCGTTGTTCTTGCGCACCTCCATGTCGCTGTATTCCGCCCATTGGTCGTAATACAACATTGACATACCACGAAGTCGGGCAACGGTGGTGGTTGTGCCTTTGGGCGAAATCCACCTCTGCACCACTTCATAAATGGAATACTCGGCTGCTTGCCCTGCCTTGTATCGGGACTTGACGAAGAAGAAGCGTATCACTTGATACTGCTTGCTGGTGGTGACAATGGAGAAGTATTCATTCTCGCTGAAAACGCTCTTTCGGGTGCGCAACGCTTCCAACTGCATACCGCAATGGGGGCAGATACATCCGCAAAGGGTGTCTGCAAGGTCGTGGTCGCTCTTCCACGAATGTCCGCACTCGGTACAGATGTTCGTGCCGTCCGCTCTCTTGATTGCGTAGTGCTTGAAGCAATGACGGAAAGCGTATGCCTTTTGCGTGGCGGTCAATCTCGGTAGTCGCTTGCTCAGATGTGCGACTTCCTGCTGTATGTGTGTTCTCGGTTTCATAAGCCTAAATCAAATAATGAGGGTTGTTGTATTTCTTGGATGGTCGCTTTGGTGGCGGTTCTCGGCTTGTTGCGGTTCTGCAACTTGCGGAGTTCCTCGTCTTGGTATTGTCGGATAGCGTTCTGACGTGCTTCCGCCTTTTCCTCTGCGGTGAGTTCCACCACATGGTTCACGGCTACTTGGCATTGGATAGGCTTGCCCACCTCTATCTCGTTCTCGTCATAGTAATGTACGGCTTGTCCGTATATCTCCCCGTCCGTGAAGCCGTTGCAACCGCTTTTCTGCACATAGTTCAGAATGTAGGTCACGCAATCGTCTATGTTCTTGGCAGGGTTACGGTATTTCTTGGCAAAGAGCGCATCTTCCGCTGCACGTTGCTCCAAATACATCTGTATCGTTCTCTTGAAATGGTCTGTCGTTTTCATATCGTTATCGGTAAGATTAAAGGGTGAATAACCAAAGGATGAAGCCGAAGAAGGCGATTGCGGAAAGGATAGCCACGATTATGCCTATCGCCACTCGGAACACTCCGTTTACTATCTCTCTGACGATGCCCCAAAGGATGCCGAACACCCAAAGGGCGGTGCGCATGATTAGGGCGCATATCGCAAGCCCTATGTATTGCGCCACTTGTCTGAAGTCTGCCGTTGCTGTCATATCCTCGCTATTTTTCAAGTTCTACAATGTTGTCTATCCTGCCGTATAGGTATCTGCGAAGTCCGGTCTTGTCCGTTGCCTTGTATTCCGTCCAACGTCCGTATTGGCACACGAGAAACGTGCGGAGTACATCGGAGAAGTCAAACCTCCAGCCTTGCAGGGGGACTGCGCTCTTGAAATAGGTGTTGCTATTCACCTTTTCGGTGAGCCAATCTTTTTCCTCTCGGTTCATCTGTCCTCCGTTGTTCAGTTTTTCACGAAGGATGTAAACCTTACTGCCTTTCAGTGCTTCCAATGTCGGCACTTCCCAAGCCACGAATTTTGTTGCCATTGTTGTTCCCATATCTGTTCTGTTTTTGATTTTTATTTTTTATGCGGATTCAAGAGCTGAGGGAGTTGAGTTTCAAACTATCTTATCTGCCTCTCGTTTATCCGACATTTTTTTTAATGCGTCTTTCTGTCGCATCGGTCGTTTTCGTTTCGGGTGCTTAAAAAGGTAGGGATTAGGGAATGCAAGGTTTTTCGGGAAAAATACTACCCGCAGGGCTGGAGATTTTTCCCGAAAACAGGAGGCTTGACCTTGCTTTCCCGTCAAATCCCGGAGTTACCTTTGCGCCCAGAACGGAAATGACTGCCTGATGCGGCTTACTGAAAGGCGCGAAAATGGAGGTAAACGGAAGTAGAGACAGATTATACAGGAAACTTCAAAAGAGAAATCCGTGAAAAAAGGAAGTCCCCAACAAAAAAAAGACATAGCCGGTAGCGTGAAACCGGGCAAACCACCTGCAAGGAAGTATGGTTTTATCTGTCCGGCCGGACGTGTCGGGGCGGGCAGATAAAATCATTCTTCCCGGTTTGCCTGCTGTGGGTGACGGCTTGTTCCATTTATGGGCAAGCGGTCATACACGGCTTTCCGCTTCCGGCTCAAAGGAACAGCGAAAAAGAAAAATTATCTGAAAAGCCGTAAAAACACCTCTTTGGCATAAGCACAAAAGAAATGGGCTTTGCCTCATCAGTCTAAACTGTTGCTTAGGCGTGAGGCAAAGCCCTTTTCTCCGCTTATGCAGTAGTCGGCACACGTTCGTTCAAAATCCTTTTGGGCGATGGTGTGCCGACGAATAAAGCCGCTTTTACGGAAAAATTTGTATGAGATAGAAAAAATCAGGGAGATTCATATCAAAATCTCCCGTTTTATTGTTACTTTTGCATATGAAGAGTTCTTTGAAGGTTACGCAACGCGCAGAGGAATAATGCAGCAGATAACTAACTAAATCGTAACCTATTACTATCATGAGCAATTAACCTACGCTCATTTCCAATAAATTACACTCTTTTCGTAACTTCGGATTACAAAGATACAAAAAAAACACCTATTATTTAGCACTTGCCACCCGAACCTGTCCACAGCCGCAACAATGTCCTCTCCCCCAAGAAAAAAAATAGAATCGCAATCGCTGTGAAAATTTTGGTAATTAGTAATATTTCACTATCTTTGCACCCGAAAATGAAAGGAGGTTTGGTTTTAAACTATCCATCAGAGAGATAAGTATATAGCAAACACATAGCAACCAAGACCCCGGGCCACAGCTCTGCATGGCCCCGTCGAGTGTGGGCGGCAACAGCGATGAGGCTGTGCCGGTCAGTGCTGGCGAAACACAAAGCAGGGCTTCCTATCAATTTTTTTAAAGACTGCCACAGCCACTTGCCACCGTGCAACGGCACACAACGGTGTCGCAGCGCAACGCAAGTGCAGCCACAGCGGCCAAGACCAAATTGAGAAAACAACAAACTAAAATAACAACAAACTAAAAAATTTTAAATCTTACAGAAATTATGATCGTAGTTCCAGTAAAAGATGGCGAGAACATTGAGCGCGCCCTCAAGAAATTCAAGCGTAAATATGAGAGAACAGGTGTTGTGAAGGAGCTTCGCGCCCGTCAGCAATTTGAGAAGCCTTCGGTGATCAACCGCAAGAAGATGATGAAGGCTATCTATGTGCAGCACCTGCACGCTCAGGAGGACTAATTCGCCTCTTTTTTAGCAACACAATATCACCACAACAAAATTTACACAGGCTGGCATCGCCCTCGCAAGAGCAGCGATGCCAGCCTTGTCTTTTGATCGGCTTGTAAAATAAAGAAACGCGGTACAATCAGCCATCGAGCCGGTCGAAGGTGGAACGGCGCCGCAAGTAGTAGCTCACGATGATGTTGCGACGCCCCTCGGCAGTGCGGCGCAGCAAGTTCTCGCTCGGGAAGTCGCTGTAGCGCGTGCGCATGGTCCGAAAGTCGTTGTGGGCCTTGACGATGGCCTTGGCGTCGGCAAAGTGCAAGGTGGCAAGCGACTGGAAAAACGCAAGCGCGTCGTAGAGGCGGCGCACCAGCAGCACTCTCCTGCCCTCGCGGCGAGGCAGGTTCTTGTAGAGCATGAGCAGGTTGTTGCGGAAGTTGAGATAGGTCTTGAACGGGTTGCCCTGGGGCAGGCTGCCGCCCCCCAGGTGATAGATGCTGCTGCCCGTGACCAGGCTGATGCGGTGGCCCGAGCGCCATATGCGCCAGCACAGGTCTATCTCCTCCATGTGGGCAAAGAAGGCGCTGTCGAGCCCGCCCACCTCGCGGTAGAGCGCAGTGCGCACCATCAGGCAGGCTCCCGAGGCCCAGAACACATCGGTCCCCTGGGCGCTGTCGTACTGGCCACGGTCGTCCTCGATGGTCGAGAACAGGCGGCCGCGGCAGTAGGGGTAGCCATGCTTGTCGAGATAGCCGCCCGCCGCGCCGGCATAGTCGAAGACCTGCCGGCCGTCGTCGCGGTCTTGCAGCACCTTGGGCTGCACAGCACCCACTTGCGGGTGCTCGTCCATGTAGCGGTACAGTGGCTCGAGCCAGCCTTGCGGTGTGCGCACGTCGCTGTTGAGCAGCACCGTGTACTTGTAGCCCGTAGCCTGGGCGATGCTCTTGTTGTAGCCCTCGGCATAGCCGTAGTTCTTGTCGAGCAAGATGGTGGGCACCTGCGGGAACTCCTCTTCAAGCACCTGGCGGCTGGCGTCGGTGCTGCCATTGTCGGCCACGATCACGTCGGCCATGTCGGGGTTGGTGTTCTGGAGCACTCCAGGCAGGTAGCGGCGCAGCAGCGGCGCGCTGTTCCAGTTCAATATGATTACGGCAACGTCCTTTTTCATACCAAAGTCGATTTTCCGGTTTCGATCTCACTTTGCGTCTGCTGCCCAGGCAGTTGCACAGGGCGCTTCCAGCGGTCGTGGGTCCACAGCCACATCGAGGGGCACTCCTTGATGTTCTGCTCGAGCAGGCGGGCATAGCGGTCGGTGATGCTGCCCTCGGGCTCGGCCGCAGCGTGCTCACACATGGGCACAAGGGTGCAATCGTAGTAGCCGCGGCGGTGGCGGCGCATGTAGAAGTAGCCCACACGCATGTCGAGCTTGCGGGCAATGGCCTCGGTACCCGTGATCATGGCCGTGGGATGATGCATAAACTCGATCACGTGGCCCTGGTCGGTGACGTGTGGATGCTGGTCGCTGATGAAGCCCAGGGCCATGTGGTGGTTTTCCATCTTGTTGCGTATCATGGTGCGCAGTATCTGGTGGCTGGGGAAGCACTGCGAGTAGCGGGTGCGCAGCCGCAGAAACAAGCGGTCAAACCACTTGTTGCGCAGCGGCTTGTAGGCCTGTCCCAGCACGTTGCCGCGGGCACGCGTGCTCTCGCGAAACCACAGCACGATGCTGGGTATCCACTCCCAGTTGCCCAGGTGGGCGGCATACATCATCACGCTTTGCCCGCGCTCAATGCCGTCGTCGATGAAGTCGACGTTGTGAAACACCATGTGGCGCTTGATGTCGGCATCGCTGATGTGCAGCAGCTTCACCGTCTCAAAGAAAAGGTTGGCAAACTGATGGTAGAACTGGCGCTCAATCTTGCGCAATTCGCCATGCCCCTTCTCGGGAAAACAGGTGGCCAGGTTGCGACGCACGATTTTCACGCGGTAGCGCACCACGTGATAGGCCACGTAGTAGAGGCAGTCGGCATTGAAATATATCCACCACCAGGGCATGAAGGCCAGCGCGTCGAGTGCCCATCCCAGCGGTGCAAGCAGTATATTTTGAAGTTTCTCTTTCATTGTCGGGGTCAAGCAGTCACAACCTCGGCATCGACACTGAGGTCATCGTTAATTTTAAGCAGTTTCACGTCGACCACCTTGTTGACAAGCGCCTGGCAGGGGGGCACATTCACCTTGATATAGTTGTCGGTGAAGCCGTGCATGGGTCCCTGGCCGTGAGGCTGCTCCATGAGCACGGGGCGCACGGTGCCCACATAGCGCTCGATGAAGGCGCGCTGCTTCTTGTCGCTCAAGGCAATCATGCGAGCCACCCGCCGCTGTTTCTCGCGCTGCGGCACGATGTGGGGTATGCGCAAGGCCATGGTGCCGGGGCGCTCGCTGTAGGGGAACACATGCAGGTGCTCCACCTCGAGCGAGTCGATGAAGTGGTAGGAGTCGTCAAATCGCTCCTGGGTCTCGCCGCGGGAGCCCACCATCACGTCGACCCCGATGAAGCTGTCGGGCATGAGCTGCCTTATCTTGTCGATTTTGTGAGCAAACAGGGCACGGTCGTAGTGGCGGTGCATGAGCTTGAGCACCTCGTCGTTGCCGCACTGCAGGGGAATGTGGAAGTGCGGCATGAAGGCGCGCGAGCCAGCACAGAACTCGATGATCTCGTCGGTGAGCAAGTCGGGCTCTATCGACGAGATGCGGTAGCGCTCGATGCCCTCGACCTGGTCAAAGGCCTTGATGAGGTCGATGAAGCGCTCGCCGGTGTCGGTGCCGAAGTCGCCTATGTTGACGCCGGCTATCACAATCTCCTTGCCGCCCTCGTCGGCCACCTGGCGGGCCTGTGCCACCAGGCTCTCGATGGTGCCGCTGCGGCTGCGGCCCCGTGCCATGGGTATGGTACAATAGGTGCAATAGTAGTTGCAGCCGTCCTGCACCTTGAGCCAGTAGCGGGTGCGGTCGCCCCGCTCGCACGAGGGAGAGAACTTGCTGATGCGCGTGTGCGGTGTCACCACCACCTCCTCCTGGCGACCCGTTTCGAGCCATTTCTCCACATAGTCGACGATGTCGAGCTTCTGCTCGCTGCCCAGCACGATGTCGACACCGGGCAGGGCGGCTATCTCCTCGCTCTTGAGCTGGGCATAGCAGCCAGTGACCACCATGAGAGCATCGGGGTACTTCTTGACCAGGCTGCGTATGTGCTGGCGGCCCTTCTTGTCGGCCATCTCGGTCACGCTGCAGGTGTTCACGACACACATGGTGGGTGTCTCGTCGTCGCGGGCCGGCACGATGCCGTGCTTGGCGAGCAACTCGCCTATGGTTGCAGTCTCCGAGAAGTTGAGTTTGCATCCCAGAGTCACAAATTTCACTGTTCTACGATTGTTGTTACCCATATTGAGGGTGCAAAGTTAACAAAAAGAATTGACAAGTATACACCTTTGCCGCAACAGAATGTTGCCCGGCTGCGCGCACGCTGTCGCAATGCCGGTGCCACGAGCAGAAGCCGAAATTTAACTCGCTAAAACGTTGCTCACAATTAGGTGGAATAACGAAAAATTTCTACATTTGTGGTCAAAATTGGAAATATACATGGACTTTGAAGAAAAGATTGACAAAAACGGCTATTGCCTGTTCGACCTCACAGCCAAGAGCATCTCAAAGCACCCTATAGAGACCAAGTACAACGCTATTGCCCTGTGCGACAGCGGAGAAGCGATACTGGAGCTGAACATGCAGCGTGTGAACATCTCCAAGGGTACCCGCCTCATGGTCACGCATGTGCTCTTCAGCCAAGCCATCTTTATCTCCGAAGACTTCCATGCGACGATACTGGTAGTGAGCGACCGCTTTTGGCTCGATGTGAGCATAGGCATTCCCACCAAGATGATAGAGGCCTCGCGGGCATGTCCCATAGTCTACATCGGCGACCCCAACCAGTGGACGATATTCAGCAACTTCATGGAGAACATACGCATCTACGACTCGCTTGAATACTCGGCACACTCGGTGGAATGGGTGGGAGCCATCTTCAGGTGCATGATCATCACCGCTGCCGAGATCGAGCTGCACAACCGGGCCGAGTCGCCAAGCGCCAACACGGGCTACACCATGGCCGACACCTACTTCAGGCAGTTTATCTTGCACATCGACGACAACGTGAAACAGGAGCACGAGGTTGCATTCTATGCCGAGAAGCTGCACATCACGCCCAAATACTTGAGCGAGATATGCAAGCAACGCTCGGGACACAAAGCCAAAGAAATCATCTCATCGATTCTCATCTCTAAGATTAAGCGCGAAATCATGATTACAGGCAAGTCGATGAAGGTGATTGCCTACGAGTACAACTTTGCCGACCAGTCGAGCCTGGGCAAGTTTTTCCGCAAGATGACTGGCGAGTCGCCCAGTGCCTACAAGAAGAAAAAAGGAACTTTCTCTCCCCTTGACAAGTGAACACGTCAACACTGAATTGAGATCAAAAGTAGAAGGAAATTAGACTAAATGAGCTACAAAGTATTCTTATTGCTGCTACTGGGCCTGCTCACGGCATTTGGTCCGTTTGTCACCGATATGTATGTACCGAGCCTGCCGTCGATGGTGGGCTATTTTCACACCCAGCTCACGATGGTGCAGCTTGGACTCACCACCAGCATGATAGGGCTGGCCCTGGGGCAGCTGGTGTTTGGCCCCATAAGCGACAAGATGGGGCGCAAGCGGCCGCTGCTGGCGGCCATGTTGCTGTTTACCGTCTCGACGGTGTCTATCATCTTTGCGCCCAACATCGAGACCTTCACCGTGCTGCGCTTCTTCCAGGGGCTGGGCGGTGCAGGCGGCATCGTGATATCGCGCAGTGTGGCCACCGACTCCTTCGACGGCCACCAGCTGCTCAAGATGCTAGCCGTGATAGGTGCCATCAACGGCATCGCTCCCATTGCGGCTCCCGTGGCGGGCGGCGCGATAGTCGACTCGGTGGGCTGGCAAGGCATCTTTGTGGCACTTCTCGTGATAGGCGTAGTGCTCACGGCGGGAAGTGCCTGCATGAAAGAGTCGCTCGCCGTGGAGCACCGCAAGCGCGACAGCATGTTCAAGACCTTCGGCCTTATAGGCACGGTAATGAAAAACCGGGAGTTTATGGGCTATGTCATGCAGCAGGCTGCGGCACAGGCCATACTGTTTGGCAACATTGCCTCGTCGTCATTTATCGTGCAAGACCACTACGGCTACTCGGCCATGGCCTACAGCCTGGCCTTTGCGGCCAATGGCGTGTGCATCGCCCTGGGCGCAGCCTTGTCGGCCAGGTTCAACAAGCCGCAGAACAGTGTGAAGACAAGCTGTGCAGGCATGCTCGTGCTGAGCGCGGCCCAAGCTGGCGTGCTATGGGCCGATGCAAACTTCTGGGTCTACGAGGGCGTGTTGTGCATGCTGCTTGCATTCATGGGACTCACTTTCACGGCCTCGACCACGCTCGCCCTTGAGAGCGAGCGCAAGCACGCAGGCTCAGGCTCGGCAGTGCTGGGGGCCGTGGGCTTCTTGTGCGGCGGTCTCGTGTCGCCCCTTGTGGGCATGGGCAACATCATGCACAGCACAGGACTCACCTTTGTGACAGGCGCTGTGCTCTCGGCAATCTTTGCCTGGGTGGCCATGCGCCCGAAACGCGAAACAACCAACTGAAATATAAAAAAAAACGGAAATTGCAAAAAATTATGGAACGACGATACAAGATATTTCTGCTTGTGATGCTGGGCATGTTTGCAGCATTTGCCTCGCTCATCAACAACACCCTGGGCCCCGTGCTCAACATGGTGGCCGCCACCTTCCAGGCCAGCGACGCAGTAGTGGGGCTGGGACTCACGGCCAGCATGGCAGGCCTGGCGGCTGGCCAGCTCATCATAGGGCCGCTCAGCGACAAGTACGGCCGGCGCACGCCTGTGATTGTGTCGGTAGGGCTGTTTGCCTTGTCGTCGCTGGCGATCGTGTTCTCGCCAAGCATCACCATCTTTATCGTGCTGCGCTTTGTGCAGGGTCTGGGCGGTGCCGGCGGTATTGTGATATCGCGGTCGATAGCCACCGACAACTTCAAGGGCCGCGACTTGATGACCTCGTTTGCCATTGTGAATGTGATCAACGGCATCGCTCCCATCGTGGCACCGGCGGCAAGCGGGGCCATGGCAAGCATGGGCGGCTGGCAGGCCGTGTTTGTGATGCTGGCCGTGGTGGGCTTTGTGCTGCTGCTGGGCAGCTACCGCCTGCGCGAGTCGCTGCCCAACGGGCATCGCACTACGGGCACGCTGCTGTCGACTTTCAAGCTCTATGGCACCGTTGTGCGCAACAAGCGCTTCATGTTCTATGTCTTGCACCAGTGTACTGCCGAGGTCGTTCTCTTTGGCAACATTGCATCGGTCGCAGCCATTGTGAACCACTATGGCTATCACGGGGCCATGGCAGCAAGCATCACCCTCTCGGTCAACGGCATTTTTACCGCCCTGGGAGCAGGCCTGGCCGCCAGGTTCAAGCAAGCCACCAGCGGCGTGAAGGCTTGCTGCGTGGGCATCATCACGCTTGCAGTGGTCGAGGCCGCAGTCTTGTACATGGGCTGGAGCTTCTGGGCCTATGAGGCTCTGGTGTGCGCCATGCTCGTGTGTGTGGGCATCACCCTCACGGCTTCGACCACGCTCGCCCTTGAGAGCGAGCGCAAGCAAGCCGGCACGGCCAGCGCCCTCTTTGGCGCCATGGGCTTTATTGCCGGCGCAGTGGTTGCGCCGCTGGTTGCACTGGGCAACCCGCTACACAGCACGGCAATCGTCTATGTGGCGGGGGCGGCAGTGTCGTGCGCGTTTGCCTACCTGGCCTTGCGGCTGAAGTAGTCGTTGTGCATCTTGATGGCAAAGATGATGCTGCTCATGCAGGTGGTGAGGAGGTTGCACACAAACAAGGGCCAGTTGCTCAGCAGCAGGCCTTGAATGAGGAAGAAGAGTCCACCTATACCCATGAGCAGGAATGTGCCCAGGGCAATGTCGTCGGTCGAACGGGTGCGCACGGTGCGCAACGTCTGCGGCAGGTAGCCCAGCACCATGCATATCGAGGCTATGTAGCCCACGATGTCGGAGATGTGGGCGGCTATGAAATCGATCATTACTGATTTGTTTTTTAAACTGTTTTATAAATAAAGACTGCACACTCACTGTAGCAGGGCCCCGATAGATGGGGCATAGTGAGTGTGCAGTATCTTTTTTTCCCAGCTATGGCTGAAGTTTATTTCTTCTTGGCGTCGCACTCACGCAGGAGCTCGTCGACGGCAGCCTTGAGCTGCCTGTCGTCGCCCTTGACCACGGTTGCGGGGTCGTTGGCCACCTTGATGTCGGGCTCGAGCTGCGTGTTTTCGAGATAAGTGCCGTCGGCAGTCTCATAGCCTATCACGGGCAGGCCGAAGATGAGGCTTTCGTCCTGGAGCGTCTCCCAGTTCACGCTGCTCATGGTGCCAGGCACGGGCATACCCACGAGCTTGCCCATGCGGGTGTGCTTGTAGACCCATGGCGTGCCGTGGGCGTTGCTGTAGTTGTTCTCGCATATAAGCATGATCGAGGGCTTGTTCCAGCGGCGGCTCGGCATGTCGCAGGCTGCGCGGCCACGCACCACCTGGGTAAGGTATTTCTCGCCGCTGAAGAGAATCTGGATATCCTCGTGCAGGCGGCCGCCGCCGTTGCCGCGGGTGTCGATCACGATACCCTCGCGCTGGGTGTACTTGCCCAGCACCTGGTCGTAGATCTCGCGATAGCTCTCGTCGTTCATCGACTGGATGTGCACATAGCCCAGGCGGCCATGCGAGAGGCTGTCGACCATGCGGGCCTCACGCTTCACCCAGCGCTTGTAGAGCAGCTGGTTGAAAGCACCGTTGCTGGTGGGTATCACCACCTCGTCCCAGGTGTTGCCGTTGCTGCGGCAAGAGATGAGCACCTTCTTGCCAATCTGTCCGTTGAGCAACTGGGTGTAGTCGTTCTCGGGCGAAATTTTCACACCGTTGATTTGCTCGATGACGGTGCCGGGGCGCACCTTCGACTTGGCGCGGTCGAGCGGCCCATACTCCACAACCTCGGCCACCTTCAGGCCCTGTCCAGTGTAGTTGGTGTCGAAGAGCAAGCCCAGGTTGCCAGTGCTGGCCCCAGAGTTGCTGGGATAGTAACGGCCGCCCGAGTGCGAGCAGTTGAGCTCGCCCAGTGTCTCGCTCAGCAAGTTGGAGAAGTCGTAGTTGTTGGTGATATAGGGCAGGAACTTGCGGTAGTGGGCCACAGTACCCTCCCAGTCGCAACCATGCATATTCTTGTTGTAGAAGCGGTTGGCCACCTCGCGGTGCACGCGTTCAAACATGTAGGCGCGCTCGCGGGCGGTATTCATGAGCACCTCGGCGCTGTAGGTGATAGGGGTGAGCTTGTCGCCCGAGAGCTTCTGCATGGCGCTGCTGCCCAGCAGGTAGAAGGTCTTGCCCTCCTTGTCGGTCACGATGTCGGCCCAGCGCGAGTCCATCTTGTTGAGCAGGCTGGTGCTGTGCTTGCGCAGGTCCATCTTCCACAGGTCATAGCCCTTCTCCACGCTCGAGAGGTAGTAGAGCGTGTTGCCGTCTTTGGTGATGGCGGCGCCGGCCAGGTTGCTCGAGTTGGGCGTCACGCGCACGATGCGGTCGTGTATCTTGTCGAGCTCGACAACGATGGGCTTCACCGTGTCGTCTTTCTTGGCATCGGCATTCTTCTTGTCGCCCTTCTTGCCCTTCTTGTCGGCCTGGGCTTTCTCCTTCTTTTCGGCAGCAGCCTTCTCGGCCTTTTCGGCATCTTGCAGGAGCTCATAGTTCTCCTTGTCGAGGCGGTAGCGGTCGTAGGCCTCCTCGTTGACAAAGGCCATGAGCACATCGTCTTGCGAGCCCCACGAGGCCTGGCTGCGCAAGCCGTAGCGGTTGCTCTGGAACATGATGGCGCCGCCGTCGAGCACCCACTTGGGGCTGTGGTTGATATAGGCACTCTGGGTGATGTTGGTGATAGGGCCGCCCTGGGCACTCACGATGCCAATGTCGGAATAGGGGTCGCGGCCGTTGCCTATAAACTCGAGAGCAATCCACTTGCTGTCGGGCGACCAGCTGTAGCCCAGGTCGCCTTCGGTACCATACCATTGCGAGCCGTCGGTGACCTGGTGCACGGCCTTGGTGTTCACGTCCATGACCATGAGCTTCTCACCATTTTCAACAAAGGCCAGTTTCTTGCCGTCGGGCGAGAACTCGGGCTGGGTGCGGTCGGTAGAGCTGGGGATGAGCAGCTCCTCCTTGACGAGGGTGGCGTTGGGGAAGTTGGGATCTTCCTTGCGGGCGATGGTGGCCTTGTAGAGCTGCCAGTGGTCGCCGCGCTCGCTCGAGTAGACCAGCGTGCGGTTGTCGGGACCCCAGCACACGTCTTTCTCGCCCTCGGGGGTATTGGTAATCTTCTTGGTGGTATTGAACTCGACCGAGGTCACAAACACCTCGCCACGCACCACAAAGGCCACTTGCTTGCCGTCGGGCGACACGGCGGCGCTGGTGGCGCCACGGGTGTAGGCGATGCGTTTTATCGAGTCGCCGTCGTCGTGGAAGAGCGAAATATTCACCCGCGAGGCATTGCCGCCGTCGCGCTGGGTGTAGATCTCGCCGTCGTAGGTATAGCACAAGGTGCCGTTGTCGGCCATCGAGAGGAAGCGCACAGGATTGGTAGTGAAGTGCGTCACCTCGGTAGCCTGGCTCGGGGTGACAAGCGGGAATTTCCACACGTTGAACGAGCCGCCGTTGCGCTCGCTCAGGCAGTACACGGTCTTGCCGTCGGGGCTCAGCACCGGGCTGCGGTCTTCGCCCGCACGGTTGGTGAGGTTCACATGCTTGCCCGAGCCCACGTCGTAGCGCCATATATCGCGCGTGATGCTCGATGTGTGGTGCTTGCGCAGCGGGTCTTCATAGCCCTTGGCGTCTTGATAGAGGAAGAACTTGCCGCTCTTGTCGACGGCCAGTTCCTGGGCAGGCGTGCCCAGCACCTGGCTGAAGCGGCCACCTTCGACAGGCACCTTGTAGAGCTCGGGCAGGCGCGACGAGGGGAACATGGCGCTTGCGGCCGGGTCTTGAATCGAGGCCTCGAAGAGCACATACTTGCCATCGGCCGAGAAAGCCGAGGGTATTTCTTGCGCCGAGTTGAAGGTGAGTTGCTTGGGAGTGCCTCCCTGGGCAGGCATGACAAAGATGTCGAAGTTGCCCTTGCGGTCGCTGGCAAAGGCGATGAGCTTGCCGTCGGGCGACCACACGGGGTTGCTCTCGTAGGACGACTGCGTGGTGAGCTGCACGGCCTCGCCGCCGCCCACGGGCACCTTGTAGATGTCGCCCTTGTAGCAGAAGGCAATTTCTTGCCCGTTGGGAGAAATCTTGGCATAACGCAGCCACAGTGGGGCGTTGTCGGCAGCCATCACGGTCATGGCCGCTGCTGCCAAAGCACAGGTTAGGATCGTTTTCTTCATATTTTTTTATATAGTGTAATGACTTAAAGTTAAAAAAAAATTTCGCAACAGTTGCAGCACGCCCGCTTGGCGGCTGTCATCAATACCACGTGGGCACCGTGTCGCAGGCAAAGGCGAGCCGGGTAGTGAAATGCTTCTTGAGAAACACCACGTGGTTGGGCACGTTGATTGTGTAGGACGGGGCCTTGAGCTTCTTCTTGCTGAAGAGCACAAAGGCGTTGTCGGGGGCAGTGTGCCGGTAAGGGTAATAGCCCAGCTTGGCCACCTTGTTGATGGCAGTGACGTTGTTGCAACCCACGGCAATGAAGTCGACCTGCTTCTTGGCTATGGCATCGTCCTGCTCCTGCTTCATGGCTTGAGTGGCGCCCGACTGCAATGCCCAGTACTTGCACCCCGGCAAGGCATTGTTGCACACGCCAAACTCGGGGTTGGGCATGCAGCGGTAGTAGATGATCGTGGGGTTGGGCACCTGGTCCATGATAGTAGCATAGTAGTAGAAGATACTGCGGCGTATTCCGTTTTGCGTGAAATAGTTGCCGCCACGATCGTTGTTGTTGATCACAATGAGAAACAGGATAAACACGCTGATGACCGCAGCGCCATAGCGCGGCCAGCGGTGATGCTCGTAGCTGCGCACCAGCAGCACCAGTGCAATCACGCCGAAGATGATGAGGCCGTTGGAGTTGTTGAAATAGTAGATGAGCGTGCCGTTGCCCATGTTGACAACTGCACTCACCAAGAAGGCCACAAAGGGGAAACTGCGGTAGCGCTTCATGTAGATGACCACCATGGGCGCAAGCGTGGCTATGCACTGCATGGTGATGGGGAAGGCATTGGTGATAAACTTGTTGAAGATGCCGTCAAACACGCCGTTGCCCGAGGTGCCCAGCGCGCCCACCGTGTGAAACACGTTGACGAAGTACTCAAAGCAGAACGCTTTCAGGTTGCCTGCCACCAGGAAGTAGACGAGAAACGGCACCCACACTACAGCCACTCCAGCTGCATAGAGGCCAAAGGCCTTCCACAGGTTGTAGCCGTCGCGCTTCACGGCAGCCCACGAGTAGAAGGCAAAGACCAGCGAAATGGCCGCAATGTTGTATTTCATCAGGAACGTGGCCCCGAAGCACAGCCCCAGCCACAGCATGGCCTTGGCGATGACCCATCTGTGCCTCGCCACCGGCTCGCCATAGAGCAGACAGCTGGTGTAGTAGATGGCTCCCATCATGAAGGGCTGGGCGAAGTCCTCGGTCTTGATCTCGCGGTGATAGATGGCGTTGAAGAAAAACAGCGTCATGAGCACAGCGCTCAGCAGCGACTGACGCTTGTCATTGAGGAAGATGAACGCCGTTTTGTAGGCAAACAGATAGGTCACGGCATAGAACACGCACGTGATCCACATCACGCCCACATAGTTGTAATGACTCAGCAGGTAACCTATGCCGTAGATGAGCCACAGCAGCGGCCCCTTGGAATCGCTGAAGTCGACATAGGGGGTCATGCCGTTCATCCATGCCTTGCCGCACATGAAAAACCATGCCGAGTTGTTGCGCTGATACAAGTCGTGGGTATAGCTGTCGGGCGATACAAGAAAGACGGCTATGGTGGCAAACAGGGTGAGGATAGTGAATACTTTCCAGTTTTTCTTCAGCGAGCTGAGGCTCAATTCAAGGTAGCTCTTTATCATCATATAGTCAGATGTATTCTCTTATTTTTTCTCAATTTTCTCTATGTTGTAACGCGGGCGGTCTTTGACCTCGATATATATCTTGCCTATGTACTCGCCCACTACCCCAAGGCCCACGAGCACACAACCGCCCACAAACCATATCGAGAGTATCATCGAGGCCCAGCCTGTCACGGCACGGCCCGAGAAATAGGAATACAGCACATAGATAAACATGGCCAGGGCAATGAGAATGAAGATGCCGCCCATGCACAGCACCAGGCGCACGGGCTTGATGCTGAACGAGGTGATGCCGTCGACGGCAAAGTTGAGCATCTTGCTCAACGGGTACTTGCTCTCGCCGGCGGTGCGCGGTGCGCGGTCGTAGTACACCTGAGCGGTCTTGTAGCCTATGAGGGGCACGATGCCGCGCAAGAAGAGGTTGCGCTCCCGGTACTTGAGCAACTGCTGGGTGGCACGGCGGCTCATCAGGCGGAAGTCGGCATGATTGTAGACCGATTTCACTCCCAGGTGGTGCATGAGCTTGTAGAAGCCCAGTGCCGTGGTGCGCTTAAACCACGTGTCGGTCGTGCGCTCGCGACGCACCCCGTACACGATGTCGCATCCCTGCTCGACATAGTCTTTCACCATCTCGGGTATCACCTCGATGTCGTCTTGCAAGTCGGCATCGATGGTCACCTGCGCATCGGCCCAGTCCACAACAGCCTGCATGCCGGCCATCAAGGCATTCTGGTGCCCCGAGTTGCCAGCCAGCTTCACGCCGCACACCCTGTGGCACTGGGCAACATAGCGGTCGATGAGCTGCCACGTGCCATCGCGGCTGCCGTCGTCGACATATACCACACGGCTGTCGCCCGACACCTCGCCGCGCTGCACCATGCGCTCAAGCAGGTCGAGCAGGCGCTCGTTGGTGCGAGGCAGGGCCTCCTCCTCGTTGTAGCATGGTGAAATAATCGCTAATACCGGTTTTCTTTCCATATTATCGTCAAGCATAGATTATATAAGACACAAAGATAACGATAAAAAAACAATTTCGCGATTTAAGTCCCATTTTTTTCATTTTTCAAGCCAAGGTTGCAATTGCATGATATTTTTGCATTATCTTTGTTATCTGAATCATATATAATTATATAACACGAGGAGGAACTTCACAACACATGCAACGATACTGGATAAATCAAAACGGCATTCAGAGCGGCCCGCACACGATCGAAGAGCTCAAGCAGATGACCTTCGACCCCAGCGCGACCTATGTGTGGCGCAGCGGCATGCCCGACTGGAAACGCATCGATGAGCTCGACGAGCTCAAGGGCATCGTCAACCTTGTCCAGGCTCCCTCACAGCCCGACCCACAACCCGCCGAGGCAACAGCAGCCAGCAATGGCGACGTTCAACCCGAGCAAGCGCAAGAGCAAGAGCAGGAGCCCGAGCAAGCCGGCGACAGCGAGACTGCCGAGCAGCCGCACGACGACACGCCGGCGGCCCAGCCTCCTGTGTATCACGAGCCCGCCGTCGAGCCTCAATACCAAGCCATGCCGCCCCAGTATGAGCCACAGCAATATGGCCCCCGATACGCGCCTGGCACGCCCGAGTGCCCGCCCACCAACTTGGTGTGGGCCATCGTATGCATCGTGCTGTGCTGCTGGATACCCGCCGTGGTGGCCCTGATATTCAGCCTCCAAGTGAAAACCAAGTACCGCATGGGCGACTATGCCGCAGCGCAGAAGTACAGCGACTGGAGTGCGTGGTTGTGTATCATCTCTATCGTGCTGGGCATCGTGAGTACGCCCCTTGTGCTCCTCACCCAAGCGCTTGCACAATGACCAGGCGCCGGGTCACACAACTCGTTGTGGGACTTGCAGCACTGGTGGTGGCCGCTGTCGTCTACTTCACGTTCGACCCCTCGCACTCAGCATGGTTTCCCAAGTGTCCGTTTCTGGTGCTCACCGGCTACAAGTGCCCAGGTTGCGGCAGCCAGCGGGCCGTGCACGCCCTGCTCACCGGCAACCTTGCCACAGCGTGGCACTACAATGCCCTGCTCGTCGTGGCCCTGCCCTTTATCGCCCTGCTGCTGGCGGGTCTCGCCATGCGGCGACGCTACCCGCGATTTGACGCGGCGCTCAACTCGCTATGGGTCATTTGGACAGTGCTTGTGGTCATCATTGCCTGGTGGCTTGCGCGCAACATTATGGGCTGGTAAAAAACGGGGCATGGGTGTTGCATCCTTTCTTGAAGTTTTCTACCTTTGTTGGCACGGGATAATGCATCAACACCACCTCTCATCATGAAACCTCTACACTACATCTCCCTACGCCTGCGTGCAGTGTTGCTTGCCGCTGCTGCCTTGGCCACGATGCCTGCCGCTGTGAGGGCAGGCGACAGCTTCACCGTAAATGGCGCAAGATACACGGTCGTCGATTCAGCATCGGTCATTCTTACTTCCTACTATGGAAGCTACGACCACGAGATCACTCCTGCCGAGACGGCGTTGATAGACTTCACCGTTCCCTCCAACGTCATCAACGAGGGCAAGGTGTATCGTGTGACGGGAATAGGCGACAATGCCTTTAAGCCCCGCGACCACAGGTGCTATGCCTACTACTTGCGGTCGATAGTCATTCCGGCCTCGGTGAAGAGCATTGGCACAAGTGCCTTCGAGGGCAGTCCCCACCTGGTGTCGGTCGAGCTGGGCAAGGGGGTTGAACGCATAGGCAACCGCGCCTTTGCCCAATGTATCCAGTTGCCAGCCATAAGCCTGCCCAGCCAAGTCGCCAAGCTGGGGCTGGCTGCATTGAGCGGTTGCAAGCGGCTCACCAAGATAGAGGCCGACAGCCGCAACAGCCACTTTGCAAGCATCGACGGCGTGCTCTACAGTGCCAACCGCGACACCCTGCTCGTCTACCCCGAGGGCAAGTGCACCCCGAGCCTGAGCATAGGCCAGGGCGTGAAAGCGATAGGCAAATTTGCGTTTTACGGCATCGACACGCTCAGGCGCGTCGAGATACCCGCATCGGTGACCTGCATCGACTCGAGCGCCTTCGAGATGTGCAAGCAGCTTGCAAGCATCACAGGTGCATTCAACCCCGTCGCCATAGGCGGACACGCCTTCTTCGGTTGCTACAACCTCAAGTCGGTTGCCATCAACAGCAATGTCAAGGAAATTGGCACTTCGGCTTTCTCGCGATGCCAAAGCCTGATGCAAATAGATGTGGACAACGCCAACGCGCACTTCCGCACCATCGACGGCGTGTTGTTTACGGCCGACACTGCAACCGTGCTCGCCTATCCCCTGGGACGATGCTACTCGCGAGCCGATGAAAACTACATGGGCACTCCCCTGTATGATTTCAGCTTCGACTATAAGCTGCCCAACGGTACCAAGGTGATTCCACCCTACACCTTCATGATCGAGCAGTTTGCCGACAGCACCGGGCAGCCTGTGTATTGCCGCATTTTCAATGCGGCGATAGAACTGCCGGCGAGCATCGAGCACATAGGCGACATGGCCTTTTATATCAACAAGGATTTCCCGACAGGGCTCTACTCCAGCAGCAACGCATGGATCAACATCAAGACGCACGCGACCACCCCGTGCCACATCTCGAGCGAGGCCTTGGCCTCCTACAGCAAGATCGAGTATGGCGTGCGTGGCGAAGAGCGCCTTGTATACTACTTTTGGGGAAGCCTCGAGGTGCCCCGCGGCTGCGTCGAGACCTACAGGAATGCCACAAACTGGAGCATGTTTAAAGACATAAGCGAACTCGACCCCGTCCCCGACCCTGAGCCGCTGGTGGGCGACCTCAATGGCGACGGCGTGACCAATGTGACCGACGTGGTGGTCCTGCAAAACATGATACTGGGCACCACCAGCCTCGATGCTGCGGGCGACGTCAACGGCGACAAGACCATCGACACCAGCGATGTGACCTATCTCATCGCGGCCATACTCAACAAATAGTGCAAAAAGTGATTTTTTCTCTCTCCCCCCTTCGCGGTGGAGAATCGTGCTGCCGCCAGCCTGCTACAGGCGGCGGCCTATGAGCGTGGCACTCGTGGCCCGCTCCACCACACAGCGCACGGTGTCGCCCACCTGGGTGTCGCCAGCCGGAAACACGACCACCTTGTTTTGAGGCGTGCGGCCATACATGTCGTCGTGCGAGCGCTTGCTGTAGCCCTCGACCAGCACGTCGACGGTCTTGCCCACATCGTTGCGGTTGCTGCACAGCGAGAGCTCGTTTTGCAAGGCAATCATGCGGTTCAAGCGGTCGATTTTCACTGGCTCGGGCACATTGTCGGGCAAGTGCTTGGCGGCAAAGGTGCCCGGACGCTCACTGTACTTGAACATGAAAGCCGAGTCATAGCCCACCTGGCGCATGAGACTCAGCGTGAGCTGGAAGTCCTCTTCGGTCTCGTCGTGGAAGCCGGTAAACATGTCGCTCGAGATGCCGCAGTCGGGCATGGCCTGGCGTATCTTGTCGATGCGGTCGAGATACCACTCGCGGGTATACTTGCGGTTCATGAGCTTCAATATCTTGTTGCTGCCACTCTGCACCGGCAGGTGGATGTGGTTGCATATATTGTCGTGGGCAGCCATGGTGGCAATGATGTCGTCGGTCAAGTCCTCGGGGTTGCTCGTGGTGAAGCGCACGCGCATCTCGGGAGCCGCCTCGGCCACGATGCCCAGCAACTGGGCAAAGTCGACGGCGGAGCCGCCGTCTGACTGACGGTAGCAATAGGAGTTCACATTCTGCCCCAGCAAGGTCACCTCCTTGAACCCCTTGGCTTGCAAGTCGCTGAGCTCGTTGAGTATACTTTGTGGCTCACGGCTGCGCTCGCGACCGCGGGTGTAGGGCACAATGCAGTAGGTGCAAAAGTTGTTGCAGCCGCGCATGATCGAGATGAAGCCGCTCACCTTGCTGCCGCTCACGCGTGTGGGTATCACGTCGCGATAGGTCTCGGTGGTAGAGAGGTCGGTGTCGATGGCCTTGTGACCCGTCTCGGCACTGGCAGTGAGCGCGGGCAGCTGCAAGTAGGCATCGGGGCCGGCCACGATGTCGACGTCGTATTTTGTGATGAGCACATCCTTCATGCGCTCGGCCATGCAGCCAATGATGCCTATGAGCAACCGGCGACCACGCTGGCGACGCAAGGCGTTGAGTTGATTGAGGCGGGCAAAGATGCGCTGCTCGGCATTGTCGCGCACCGAGCAGGTGTTGATAAATATGGCATCGGCCTCGTCGAGGTGCTCACACGTGTCGTAACCGGCCATCTTCATGACCGAGGCCACCACCTCGCTGTCGGCCACATTCATCTGGCATCCGTAGGTCTCCAGATACAACTTCTTGGAGAACTCCCCCGTTGCCCTGTCGTAACTCAATTTCACGTTCATAACAATGTATTTTTGACTTTTGCGGCTGCAAAGTTACTGCAAGTCGAGCGAAATGCAAAATCAATAACTTGTTTTTGATTTTTGCATTCCCGAGACGCAGCGTAACTTATCCAAAGTTACTGCAAGTCGAGCGAAATGCAAAATCAATAACTTGTTTTTGATTTCTGCATTCCCGAGACGCAGCGTAACTTATCCAAAGTTACTGCAAGTCGAGCGAAATGCAAAATCAATAACTTGTTTTTGATTTTTGCATTCCCGAGACGCAGCGTAACTTATCCAAAGTTACTGCAAGTCGAGCGAAATGCAAAATCAATAACTCGTTTTTGATTTTTGCATTCCCGAGACGCAGCGTAACTTATCCAAAGCTACTGCAAGTCGAGCGAAATGCAAAATCGGGGGAACTCGTTTTTGATTTTTGCATTCCCGAGCCCTCCCCTACGACTGCAGGGCGGCAAAGAGGCGATCGAGAGCCTCGTCGGGGTTGCCCGTCTCGTCGAGCAAGGCCACAAACTTGCTGCCTATGATGGCGCCGGCAGCAGCGGCCTGGGCACTCTCAAGCGTCTGCTTGTTGCTTATGCCGAAGCCTATCATGCGTGGATTGCGCAGCCCCATGGCGTCGACACGCTTGAAGTAGGCCTGCTTGGCCTGGTCAAAATTGTGCTGGGCTCCAGTGATCGAGGCCGACGACACCATGTAGATGAAGCCGCTGGTGTGCTCGTCGATGAAGCGCACGCGCTGGGCGCTGGTCTCGGGTGTGATGAGCATGATCACGCGCTGGTCATACTTGTCGGCCAGGGGCTTCACCTGCTCCAGGTAGTCCTTAAAAGGCAAGTCGGGCAGGATGGTGCCGCTCACGCCGCTCTCGACGCAGCTCTTGAAATAGTTCTCGAGGCCATACTGCATCACCACGTTGAGATAGCCCATGAGCACGAGTGGCATGTGCACCTGGTGCTTGATGGCCTTGAGCTGCTCGAAGATGTGGCGCAGCGACTGGCCGTTGCGCAAGGCTTGGGTGGCAGCCTTCTGTATCACAGGCCCGTCGGCCATGGGGTCGCTGAAGGGGATGCCCACCTCTACCATGTCGATGCCACGGCGCTGCATGGCCAGGATGACCTCGCCCGTGCTCTCGAGCGACGGCGCGCCGGCGCAGAAGTAGAGCGAGAGCAGTTTTCTCTCGCCCCGGTTGGCAAACAATTGATTGATGCGATTCATGTGTTTTTTTCTATTTAGTTGGTTCTTATTTCTTCGATAAATTTCTTGAGTTTCTCCACATCTTTAAGCCCTGGAGCAAGCTCAAAGCGCGAGTTCACGTCGATGCCCACACAGCTGGGGTGGGCAAAGTCACGCACCTGCCGTGCATCGCCGGGGCCGATGCCGCCACTCAGCAAGAAGGGCGTTGAGCCGTCGTAGGCTTCGAGCACGCTCCAGTCATATTTCCTGCCGCTGCCGCCGCCTGCGGGGCACTTGGTGTCGAAGATGAAGCAGTCGACCAGCCCCCCATACGATGTCTTGCAGCGCTCCACGTCGGCAGCCGAGGCCACGCCTACGGCCTTGATTATCCTTGTGGCGGGCAACAGGCGGTGCAAGCGCTCGACCTGGGCCGGGGTCTCGTGGCCGTGCAGCTGCACACAGCCGAGCCGGGCGGCCTCTACAGTGCGCACTATGGTTGCCGACGCCTCGTCGACAAACACGCCCACCGTCATGGCCTCGCCGGCCACAAGCGAGGCCCGGGCTGCAACGCCGGCCGTCACGCATCGCGGCGATTGCTTGCTGAAGATGAACCCCAGCAGGTCGACACCCAGGGCAGCCACCTGCGCCACATTGCGTGCCTGGCTCAATCCACACACCTTCACTATCATAGCGCGTCGATGAATTGTTGCAGGGCCTGGCCTGGATTGGACTGCTTCATCAACTGCTCGCCCACGAGGAAGCCGTCGTAGCCGGCAGCCCGCAGCCGGCGCACCGTGGCCGGACTGCCAATGCCGCTCTCGCTCACTTTCACAGCCTGCGCCGGCAGGCGGGCGGCCATGGCAAAGCTGTTGTGCACATCGGTCACAAAGGTGCCCAGGTTGCGGTTGTTGATGCCGCACATGTCGGGCTCGAGCGCGGCATAGTCGAGGTCGCGCTCATCGTGCATCTCGAGCAGCACCTCGAGGCCCAGGTCGTGCGCCTTGGCCAGCAGGCTGGCACAGGTGTCGATGCTCAGGCAGGCCGCGATGAGCAGCACTGCCGAGGCACCGCACAAGCGGGCCTGGACAAGCTGGTACTCGTCGATCACAAAATTCTTGTAGAGTATGGGGAGCTTCACCCCTTGCCGGCGGGCTAAAGCGATATACTCATCGCGGCCACCGAAGTAATGCTCGTCGGTGAGAATGCTCAGCGCGGCGGCACCGTGCTGCTCATAGAGCGGAGCCACATCCTGCACCCGGGCTTGGGCGTGTATCCAGCCTCGCGACGGGCTCTTGCGTTTAAACTCGGCAATGATGCCGGTGGTCGAGGCTTTCAGGGCCTGGCTCATCGAGGGCACAGGCTCGTCGAGCATGGGCTCGACGCGGGCGACAAGCTCGTGTAGCGGGGTGGCCTGCTTGAGGGCGGCCACCTCCTGGCGCTTGCGGGCCACTATTTCTTCAAGTATATCTTTCATCGTGGGGGCGTTTTGTGTTGTTGAGAGATTGCATTGCCCATGTCACGAGTTGAGGGCCACATATTTCTTGAGCACCTCAAGGGCCTTGCCGCTCTCCAGACTCTCGCGGGCGGCAAGCACCGTGTCGGCAATGCTCATGTGGGGTTCCATCACGCCTATGCCGTAGGCAGCATTGGCCACGACCACATTCTTCTGGTCGTCGGCAGCGGTGCCGCGCAGCACGCTGTCGAATATTTTCACAGCCTCGGCCTTGCTCGCGCCGCCGCGCAGGTTCACCGGGTCGGCCACCGGCAGGCCCAGCTGGGCAGGGGTGTAGAGGCGCTCGACATCGTTGGTGGTGACTTTGAAATCGCCGGTGAGCGAAATCTCGTCGTAGCCGTCGATGCTGTTGACGATGCCGTAGTTGATGCCTATCTTCTTGTAGATGCTGCTGTAGAGACGCATCTGGTCGAGACTGGCCACGCCCAGCAGCTGGTAGCGTGGCTGCGAGGGGTTGACCAGCGGGCCCAGCTGGTTGAATACCGTGGGAAACGGCAGGGCCTTGCGCACGGGGGCCACGCACTTCATGGCGCGGGCAAAGAGCTGGGCGTGCAGGTAGACGAAGCCGCACTCGTCGATCGAGCGGTTGAGGCGGTCGATGTCGGCAGTAAACTTCACGCCGTGGCCCTCGATCACATCGCTGGCGCCGCTCACCGAGGTGGCGGCATAGTTGCCGTGCTTGGCCACCTTGTAGCCAGCCCCCGCAATCACAAAGCAGGCACAGGTAGAGATGTTGAACGTGTTCTTCTGGTCGCCGCCGGTGCCCACCACGTCGATGTAGTCGCCGGCGTCGAGACGGGCCGGCACGCCAGTGTCGAGTATGCCCTGGCGGAAGCCCAGTATCTCGTCGACCGTGGCGCCGCGCATCTGGATGGCGGTGAGGATGGCGCCCGTGGGCAAGTCGGGTATTGCTCGGTCAGAGATTCCTACCACAATGTCGCGGGCCTCCTGGCTCGAGAGGGTGCCGCCGGCGATGAGCCGCTGCAAGATGTCTTTGATATTTATCATAGTCGTAATCTGTTTTCTGGTTGTCGTCATAAAGAAATGTGTTGCCGGCCGTGGAAAATTTCAATGGTTCAAGAAATTCTCCACAATGGTCTTGCCCTGGGGCGTGAGCACCGACTCGGGGTGAAACTGGATGCCGTGCATGTCGTAGCGGCGATGCTTGAGGCCCATGATTTGGTTCTCATCGCTCACGGCGGTAACCTCGAGCTCGCGGGGAAAATGCTGGCGCGACACCACCCACGAGTGGTAGCGCCCCATGTCGATGCGGCCGGGCAGGCCGGCAAAGATGTAGTCGTTGCCTATGAGCGTGCCAGGGGTCGACACGCCGTGAAACACCTCGTCGAGGTTCTCGAGCGCGGCGCCAAACACCTCGCCCATGGCCTGGTGCCCCAGGCACACGCCCAGCATGGGCCGTGACGGGGCATAGGCCCTGATCACATCGTTGAGCAGGCCGGCCTCGTCGGGGATGCCCGGGCCGGGACTCAGGATGATTTTGTCGTAGCCGGCGAGGTCGTCGAGCTGGAACTTGTCGTTGCGCAACACGGTCACCTGGGCACCCAGGGCTTTCACCATGTGGGCCAGGTTGAATGTGAACGAGTCGTAGTTGTCAACAATCACTATTTTCATAACTTGAGTTGTTTTTTTTCGATTTCTGATGATTGGAAACAGAGAGAGATACCCGAGGCGACTCACATGCGCTCGGCCAGCTCGATGGCCCTCACCAGGGCTCCGAGCTTGTTGTCCACTTCCTGCAACTCGCGGTCGGGGTCGCTCTTGGCCACAATGCCGCTGCCAGCCTGCAGCCACAGCGTGCCGTTGCGGCTGATGAAGGTGCGTATCACGATGGCCTGGTTGAGATTGCCGTTGAGCCCTATGAACCCGATGCAGCCGCCGTAGGCGCCGCGGCTGTGGGGCTCAAGCTGGGCGATGAGCTGCATGGCTCTCACCTTGGGTGCGCCCGAGAGGGTGCCGGCCGGGAAGGTGTCGACAAAGGTCTTGAGGCTGCTGGCACCCTCGTCGAGCGTGCCACTCACGCGCGACACCAGGTGGATGACGTGGCTGTAGTACTGCATATCCTTGAAGAAGTCGACTTTCACATCGTGGCAGTTGCGGCTCAGGTCGTTGCGGGCCAGGTCCACGAGCATCACGTGCTCGGCATTCTCCTTGGGGTCGTGCCGCAGAAACTCGGCGCTCTTGCGGTCGGCCGCAGCGTCGCCGGTGCGCCGCGTGGTGCCGGCTATGGGATCGATATAGGCCTTGCGCCCCTCGATGCGGCAGTGGGTCTCGGGCGAGGAGCCGAAGATGCGGAAACCGCCAAAGTCGAAGTAGAACAGATAGGGCGAGGGGTTGATGCTGCGCAAGGCACGGTAGAGCTTGAGGTCGTCGCCCTCGTAGTGCTGCACATAGCGGCGCGACACCACGATTTGAAACACGTCGCCGCGCTTGCAGTGCTGCACACAGCGGGCAATGTTGGCCCGATGCTGCTCGTCGGTGATGGTCGAGGTGACAGGACCCACGGGCTTGAAGCCGTAGGCCGGCACGCCAGCGCGGCCCACGGCCTTCATGAGCTCGTCGAGGCTGTCGCGCTCGCCGGGAGCCAGCAGCTGCACGAGGGTCATCTTGTTGTTGTAGTGGTCAAAGACGATGATATCTTTGTAGAGGATGTAGTACACGTCGGGGGCGTCGTTGTCGGGCTGGCGGTCGTCGGGCACATCGATGTGCTCAAAGTAGCGCACGGCGTCGAACGCGGTGTAGCCATAGAGGCCGCAATACTGGCTGCCCTCGCCCTCGACGTGGAAGGCGGCGATGAAGTCGGCCATGGCCTGCTCCACGGGGTAGGCATCGGTCACGGGGCGGGTCTCGACCTGGCCGCCAGGCATGGTGAAGACGGCCTGCCCGTGGCTCACGGCCACGCTGGCCAGCGGGTGGATGCCGAAGAACGAGCGGCTGTTGTCGTGGCCGTGATAGTCGCTGCTCTCCATGAGGGCGCTCTTGGGATAAAGGTCGCGCAAGCGCATGTACACAGCCACCGGCGTGTAGAGGTCGGCCAGAAGGGTGCGCGTGGCTGTGGCGTAGGTGTATTTCTGTTTAGAAGTTTCCATATTCTCCTGCCATTTGTTTGTTGCTCAAGTAGGTTTCCACATCTTTGTCGCCACGGCCGCTCACGGTGAGCACCACCACATCGGTGGGCTTGAAGTTCACCTTGGCCAGGGCTGCCACGGCGTGGGCGCTCTCGATGGCGGGAATGATGCCCTCCATGCGGGTGAGCTCGTAGCCGGCCCTAATGGCCTCGTCGTCGTTGATGGCCAGCACGGTGGCACGGTGCTCGGTGGCCAGGTGGGCGTGCATGGGCCCTATGCCGGGATAGTCGAGGCCGGCCGAGATGGTGCCAGCCTCCATGATTTGGCCGTCGGGGGTCTGCATCACCAGGGTCTTACTGCCGTGCAAGATACCCAGGCGCCCGGCATGTATCGTGGCTGCCGTGTAGCCGCTGTCGACACCGTGGCCGCCGGCCTCGGCCAGCACGATGCGCACGCGCTCATCGTCGATATAGTGGTAGATGGTGCCCGCGGCGTTGCTGCCGCCGCCCACGCAGGCCACCAGATAGTCGGGATAGTCGCGGCCCGTCTTCTGCTGCAGCTGCGCCTTGATTTCCTTGCTTATCACGCTCTGCAGGCGGGCCACCATGTCGGGATAGGGGTGCGGCCCCACGGTCGACCCTATCACATAGAAGGTGTCGTCGGGGTGACAGCACCAGTCGCGTATGGCCTCGTTGGTGGCATCCTTGAGGGTGTGGTTGCCCGTGAACACGGGCACCACCGTGGCCCCCAGCATCTTCATGCGCTCCACATTAGTGTGCTGGCGCTCGACGTCGAGCGCACCCTGGTAGACCACGCAAGGCATGTGCATGAGGGCGCACACGGTGGCCGTGGCCACGCCGTGCTGGCCGGCGCCCGTCTCGGCGATGATGCGCTTCTTGCCCATCTTCTTGGCCAGCAGCACCTGCCCTATGGTGTTGTTGATCTTGTGGGCGCCGGTGTGGTTCAAGTCCTCGCGCTTGAGGTAGAGCCGGCAGCCGTACTTGTGGCTCATGCGCCTGGCATGGTAGAGCGGCGAGGGGCGACCCACATAGTCGCGCAGCAGCATGCGGTACTCGTCTTGAAACTCGCGGCTCTCGATGATGTCGAGATACTGCGCACGCAGCGCCTCGACCGTGGCATAGAGTATCTCGGGCACATAGGCGCCGCCATACTCCCCATAGTAGCCGTCCTCGTCGGCCAGAAATGTTTTTTTCGTCTCCATTGTATCCTGTGTATGTGTTTTCTTACCTTATTTTTCTTGATAATGAAAAAGACCCGCCGCCATGAAATCGCGACAGGTCTCTCTCTACGTATATTGTAGCATAATGTTTTATCTTGCTTGCGCGCACTTGCGCGGCGCGGCCTGGCTGCTCACGATTTCGTCAAATCCCGAGAGGCGCCACCACGCTATATACAAGTTGTTGTAAATCATCGTTCTTGTCATGAGAAAACAGAAAATGAATGTATATTTAAACGTAAAAACTATGTTTTACGGCACAAATATAGGATATATATTTCGATTACGCAAATATATATTACGATTTTTCCTAATTATTTTTCTTCGCTTTTAGATAGCCAAACGCAAAAGAGGCCGATATTCGATTGAATATCAGCCTCTCGCCGTACCCGGAGTGGGACTTGAACCCACACAGCCGCAATGGCCAAGGGATTTTAAGTCCCTCGTGTCTACCGATTCCACCATCCGGGCCGCTCATTGCCAGTAGACAAATGCGTTGCAAAGATACAACTAATAATTAAAAACCAAAACATAACCCCTCAAAAAAAATAAATCCCATCCCGCCGGCGGCCCAGCCTGTCACGGCAGACGCCCCTCAATCGCCGCTGCCCTGCAGACTCTTGAGGCTCTTGCCGGCCGAGTAGAGATACATGGCCACAACAATACGGGTAAGACATCAGGCTATCACCCATTTCCAATAGGGCAACACCTCTATCTTTCCATGATTATCCTCGATGGTCGCTTCCTCATCGTAAGTGATGATGAGACGGCGCTTGCAGTCCAATGCCGAAGGAAGTTTCTTCAGGGCTGACACCTCTCTCTCATAAGTGCCATCGCTATGACTAAGATTGTAGCAAACCTGAATGGCAAGGCCATCGTCAGGGACAAAGAAATCGACCTCCACACCCGAGTTGTAGTAGAACACGCGTTCGTTGTCTGGATCATTGCCATACTTCCTCAAAAGGGTAACTGCCACAAGGTTTTCCAACAAAGAGGTATCAGCATCAACAAGGAAGAGATTGAGGATGCCATTGTCGGTGAAGTAATACTTGCTGATCGTCTCTTTCTCCACAAATGGCGAAGCGATATTGTGCATGCGCAGCAACAGCCATGCGTCCTGACAATACTGCACATAGTTGCCCACCGTGGGCACGCTGATCTTACCGCCTACAGAGGACAGTATGCGTGAGATACGGTTGTAGGACAACGGCTGCTTGACGCTCTCGGCTATCTTCTTTATCATAAGACGCAACCGATTTGGATTGCTGATACCATTGCGTGCACAGATATCGCCAAGATACACCTTCTGAAAGGTGCTGCTCACGTAGTCGCGCTTAACGGGCAACCCTACACTTTCCGGCAGACCTCCCCAATGCAGATATTCATGATAAAGGCGCATGAATTTGGCTTTGATACCGGTCTGTAGCCGACTGTTCGCGTCATACTTTTGACCGGAGAAATCAAGATACTCTTTAAAGCTGAACGGATAGACCTCGACCGACAAATATCGCCCTCCGAGCGTGGTCATCACCTCGCGCGAAAGCATCTTGGCGTTGCTCCCAGTGATATACACATTATATTTATTGTCGGCCAAGCGTCTGGCAAACTTTTCCCAACCATCAATATTTTGTATTTCGTCAAGAAACAGCATGGGGCGCTTGTCAGACAGCTCCGCGAAACACTCCAGAATGAGATTGAAATCTGACGCCTTGAATTCCTCCAGGCGGTCATCCTCAAAGTTCACATACAGCATCTCATCCCAAGTATGCCCCTGGCTCAGTAGTTGCTGCATGCGCTGGTAGAGCATGAAGGACTTACCCGCACGGCGCAAGCCCACCAAGACATAGCATGGGAAGCTACTCATGTCCACCTCACGCCGGAACACCTTGTATCGCTCCACCTCTACCCTGTTGTCTAAAATGATCTGCTTCAGAATACCCTTATTCACAACTTTATTAAATGACGCTTTATAAAACACTACAAATTTATAAAATATCATTTAACAAAACAAGGAATAAGCGTATTTTAACGCTAACAATCTTCATTTAATGTGGCAGTACAAAGAAAGTGACCACAAGAAGCTGCATTCCTTGTGTAATTCAAGAAAAGTATTAATTTTAAAGTACTAAAAATCAAATCAATACATACAGCTTCTATGTGCAACGAATACAATAAACAATTCATTTGAACAACATAAAAAAAAAGCATAGTGAGCTGTAACGCCCACTATACATTGAAAAGTAGAACTGCCACCGGCAGTTTCTACAAATTAAAGGCCCCGGATCGCGTCAAGCGTATCGAGGCAATGATACGCTATTTTCTTTTACCTCTTCTCTTTTTGGAAGTTCGTTTCTTTTTAGTCGTGTATTTTGCTTTCTTCCAATCGGGGTTAATAAATTCGTAGATGTATATAGAGCAACCTCGTGGCAGACCGTATGAATCTTTCGAGTTTTCATATATGATGATTGATAACTCAGTATCATAGATTCTGTAAGTTGATTCAGTCAAACTTCCAGACCTTGACCATGGCTCAATTCTTTTAATGTCACTGTATTTGCCGAGTTCTGTTGTGATGGCCATACGAGCCAGTTCTTCATCATAATAATCCAAGGTCTCCATACGAACTTCATATAAGTACGACGAATCATTAACATAGCCGTGACTTGTGACAATGAAGTTATGGTCAGATAAATCATTTGCGATTCCCATACCATAACCATGAACTTCTTGTGCAAATGCTTTAATGCCTAATGCCATGGCAATGCAGATGAGGCATATAGGAAAAAAACTTATTTTGTTCATAAACAATAAGAGTTAACCGATGAGCAGATATAAACTATTAAATTCAATTAGGCGAGCCATAACAAACCCACCTAATTGATTGATGGTTACTTAACATTGATGTTTACTTAACATCGATGTTTACTTAACATCGAAGATTATTTGCCATTGGAGGCTCTTAATTCTTCAATCTTTCGTTGAGCGGCTTCAAAAGCATCTACAACATCTTGTTGACGTTTTAGGAAAACCGTACTTGATGAGTATCTTTCAAGTTTAAGATACCAATAAGCCTGTTGTTTTGAGACATAGTAGCCAACTTCAAAACCGTCGGAAGTCTTGAACTTATTTTCAAGGTAGTCTGGGTTTGCTGCAACATCGGCATCAACATCTGCAACAAGACGTGAAACAGCTTTGTTGATTTCCACCAAGTCTGAGTACTCAATCATGGCTATGTGAGAGACGCTTCTTGAAGTCTCGGGTTCTTCCAACCTGTAGAAATAAGCATTTTCTGAGCCTCTCATAATGGTTCTGATGCCTGTCTGTAGCGTTGAGTAACTCACCGGTAGATTGGGAAGTGTTACGTCAACAAACTTCACAATAACTCCAGTTTTGGAAGAAAATTCTTCAAACTTTGTCAGTTGTTTCTCTAGGTTTTTGTCTTGCTGAGCTTGTATCGCCAAACGCGATACGGTCAGAGCAAGAAAGATCAATAAAATCTTTTTCATGTCTAAAATATTTTATAAGTGAAACAATTAACCTGAATAATTCATATTAACAAAAAAAGCTGCATTTCTTGTGTAATTCAAGAAAAAGGATTAATCTCAAAGTGTTAAAAATCAAATCGATATATACAGCTTCTATGTACAAAAATACAATAAATAATTCAATTGAGCAACACAAAAAACATTATTTTCTTTGGCAAAACCCGTTTTTGGCAAGAAGATCATGGTGGACTACAAGGCTCAGAGTTAGGTTAGCATAAAAAAGTGATTGATTCACATCATTTGTTTTTGAAAATACAATCACATTGGTGGATGTCTCCTGTGGAAAATTGGAAGTAATGTGCTATCTTTGTTGCAAGCCTACCAGACAAAAAAACATGGAGCAATGACGAAGGATGTGACAGGCGGCGAACTCGGCAACATGACCGTGATCTGCCAGAGCGAGGACAGCAGCACCCAGCTCGACGTGAAGCTGGAGAACGTGACCGTGTGGCTCACCCAGGCACACATGGTGCAGCCCGTGCGCTTGATGGCCTGGACGGCAAAGCTGCGTAACTTTTATTTACAGGTGATACAATTGACATAAACCGTTGGTTATGAATAAGAATAGCACTAAATATAAAAACGCGAAAATAGCTGTTCAATACAATTTGCCAGAGAATTGGGCAGATGAGATTTCTTTTTCATTCAACCACTTGTCTGAATTAGTATTGCAGTTGCATGATTCTGCTTATTCAGCAACGGTGAAAGCCATCAACCGCTTTGCTACTATAAGAAACTATGTAATAGGATTCTATATCGTAGAGTATGAGCAGCGTGGCAAGGATCGTGCCAAATATGGCGACCGCCTGCTGAAAAGGTTGGCCGAAAGTGTGAACAAGCGAGGAATCAACGAAACATTACTCAAAGTTTCTCGCGCCTTTTATCTTAATTATCCGCAAATTGGCAATTACTTGCAAGGGAAAGGTGCGACAGCGTCGCACCAATCTGAAACAAGTGCTACCGCACCACGTGAGGCTGCGAGGAAATGTGCAGCGACGACGTGTGCTGCCGCCCTGCCCCGCTACGCCGCAACCCAGCCCCGTTGCCCGCGGGCGAAGCATTTGAAATTCACTTAATAAATTATGTATATTATGAGAAATATCATCTTGTTGATTGCATGCCTGTGCATTAGCATGGCTACAACTGCCCAAGTGAGCGAGGGCATGAAGTATTACAACAAGGGCGACTACGCCAATGCCTTGAAATGCTTTAAAAAGGCTGCAGAGCAAGGGGATGCCGAAGCACAATACAGCTTAGGCGTGTGCTATGACAATGGCTATGGCGTGTCCAAGGACCTGCAAGAGGCCGCAAAATGGTACCACAAAGCTGCTGAGCAAGGTAATAGCGCTGCACAATACAATCTGGGCAACAGCTACTATAACGGCAACGGTGTGATCAAAGACTTTACCGAGGCTGTGAAATGGTACCGCAAAGCTGCCGAACAAGGGCTTGCACGGGCACAATACAGCTTAGGCCTCTGCTATGACAACGGCGATGGTGTGGACAAGGACCTGCAAGAGGCTGTGAAATGGTACCGCAAAGCTGCCGAACAAGGGCTTGCACGGGCACAATACAACCTGGGCAACAGCTACTATAACGGCAACGGTGTGATCAAAGACTTTACCGAGGCTGTGAAATGGTTCCAAAAGGCTGCCGAGCAGGGCGATGCCAAGGCACAATACAATCTGGGCGTCTGCTATAAAAATGGCGAAGGTGTGCTAAAAGACTTTACCGAGGCCGCAAAATGGTTCCAAAAGGCTGCCGAACAAGGCAATGCCGATGCACAATACAATCTGGGCGTCTGCTATGTGAATGGCTATGGTGTGCTAAAAGACTTTGCCGAAGCTGCAAAATGGTTCCGCAGGGCTGCTGAGCAAGGCGATGCCGATGCACAATGCAGTTTGGGATTTTGCTATGGGAATGGCTATGGTGTGTCCAAAGACTTTACCGAGGCTGTGAAATGGTACCAAATGGCTGCCGAGCAAGGGAATGCCGATGCACAATGCAATCTCGGCTTTTGCTATAACACTGGCAATGGGGTGGACAAAGACCTGCAAGAGGCCACAAAATGGTTCCGCAAGGCTGCAGAGCAAGGGAATGCCCAAGCACAATGCAATCTTGGCCTTTGCTATGAAAATGGCGAAGGTGTGCTAAAAGACTTTGCCGAAGCCGTGAAATGGTTCCGCAGGGCTGCTGAGCAAGGCAATGCCGATGCACAATACAACCTGGGCTTTTGCTATGTGAATGGCTATGGCGTGCTAAAAGACTATACCGAGGCCGCAAAATGGTTCCAAAAGGCTGCCGAACAAGGCAATGCCGATGCACAATGCGGTTTGGGCTTTTGCTATGGGAATGGCTATGGCGTGCTCAAAGACTTTACCGAGGCTGCGAAATGGTTCCGCAAAGCTGCTGAGCAAGGGCTTGCCCAAGCACAATGCAATCTCGGCTTTTGCTATAACACTGGCAATGGGGTGGACAAGGACCTACAAGAGGCCGTGAAATGGTACCGCAAAGCTGCAGAGCAAGGTTATAGCGCTGCACAATTCAATTTGGGCGTGTGCTATGACAACGGCGATGGTGTGGACAAGAACCCGAGCAAAGCAAAATATTGGTATCGAAAGGCTGCCGACAATGGCTTGGAAATAGCAAAAAAGGCGCTGAAAAACTTTTAAAAACTTGATCGACCCGTCGGGCTGGGGGCTTGGGCCAACAGCCGCGTGGCGGGCGGGGCGCTGCGCGCAATCGATTGCACACGGCGAGGGGACTTTGCCGGGGGCAAAATGGTTGACGGGGTGAGAATTGGTTGTAACTTTGAGGTGGTGAATCAAACAGAGAAACCAACTTAGAATTTAATATACACTCAACAACAAGATGCGCAAGATTTATATGCTTTTGGCGCTGGCTGCGCTGCCCGTGATGGCCTGGGCAGCAGGATGGCCGGCAAACTACGGGGGCGTGATGCTGCAAGGCTTCTACTGGGACTCCTACGACGACACCTACTGGCCCACACTCGAGTCGCAGGCCGGCGAACTGTCGCCCTACTTCAGCCTCGTGTGGATACCGCAGAGCGGCAACTGCGGCGGCACCTCGATGGGCTACGACGATCTGTACTGGTTCAGCAACTACAACAGCTCGTTTGGCAACGAGCAGCAGCTGCGCTCGCTCATCAGCACGTTCAAGAGCAAGGGCATAGGCACCATTGCCGACGTGGTGATCAACCACCGCAAGACCCCCAGCGACTGGTTCACCTTCCCCACCGAGACCTACAACGGCGTGACCTACGCAATGACCGCGGCCGACATTTGCGCCAACGACGACGGCGGCGCAACGGCCACGCAGGCTGCCAAGCAGGGCGTGACCCTGTCGGGCAACAACGACACGGGCGAAGACTGGAGCGGCATGCGCGACCTCGACCACAAGAGCGCCAATGTGCAGACCATCGTGAAGGCCTACCTGGGCTTTCTGCTCAACGACCTGGGCTACACGGGCTTTCGCTACGACATGGTGAAGGGCTACGACGGCTCGTTTACGGGTCTCTACAACAGTGCCTCGCAACCGGCCTTCTCGGTGGGCGAGTACTGGGACGGCAACCCCGACAAGGTGATCGACTGGCTCAACGCGACCAAGGTGGGCGGCACGATCATGAGCGCAGCCTTCGACTACCCGTTCCGCTACACCGTGCGCGATGCCATCAACAAGGGCAACTGGGCCAGCCTGAGCGGCACCACGCTCGCCTCGCAGTCGGCCTACCGCCAGTATGCCGTGACCTTCATCGAGAACCACGACACCGAGTATCGCTCGTCGAGCGCGCCCCAGGACCCCATCAAGAAGGACACCCTGGCCGCCAACGCCTACTTGCTGGCCATGCCTGGCACCCCATGCGTCTTCCTGAAGCACTGGCAGGACTACAAGCAAGAAATAAAAGGCATGATCGACGCCCGCAAGCTGGCCGGCATCACCAACACCAGCACCTATGTGAACTACAAGAGCGCAGCCACCTACTATGCCGTGAAGGTGAACGGCGACCATTGCCACCTCATGGCGGCAGTGGGCCCCGGCGTGGGAGCCGTCACCTCGTCGCAGTACACCGAGATCATGAGCGGCTATCACTATAAGTACTTCCTCGAGAAAACGGCCGAGACGGCCTGGATCGACAAGGCCGACGGCGAGTACAGCGACGCCTTCGACGCCCGGCTCACGGCCGTGAGTGCCACCAGTGGCGCCACCGTGGTCTACACCACCGACGGCACCGAGCCCACCGCCAGCAGCACCCAGGTGCAGAGCGGCGCAACGGTGCACATCGACAAGGCCTGCACCCTCAAGGCCGGTCTGCTCAAGGGCGGCAAGGTGAGCGGCATCGTGACCCGCAGCTACACCTTCAAGGCCCCCGACGACTTCAAGCCCTACACCTTCAACGTGTATCTCGAGGACCCCACCGCCAGCCCCAACAACTGGAGCGCCGTGTACTACTACTCGTGGGACAGCAACAGCAGCGCCCAGCAAGACGGCAACTGGCCCGGCACGGCCGCCACGGCCACCAAGGTGGTGAAAGGCACCAAGTTCTACTACCGCACCTACACCAAGACGAGCCGCAACTACTACATCAACTTCGTGTTCAACCAGGGCGGAGCTACGGCCGGTACCCACCAGACGGTCGACGTGCAGCGCGTGAAGGGCGATGCCTACTTCAAGGTGACCACGCAAACCAACAAATATGAAGTAGAGGACGTCACCAGCCAGTATGCCGGCACGGCGGGCGACATCAACGACGACGGTGTGGTGAACGTGACCGACGTGACCGCCCTGATCAACGTGATACTGGGCACCGCCAGCTACAGCGACGCCACCTGCGACCTCAACGGCGACGGCCAGGTGAATGTGACCGACGTGACCACGCTCATCAACGTGATACTGGCCGGCAACTAAGGTCCCGAGCACACACACCCACTTTTCCCACTTTCATCATGACAAAATTCAAGCACATGACGGCCCTTGCGGTCCTGCTCACAATTGCAACCAGCGGCGCCCACGCGGGCGCCGCTGGCGACATCAACAGCGACGGCCAGGTGAACGTGACCGACGTGACCACGCTGGTCAACAAGGTGCTGGGCACCGCCAGCTACAGCGACGACGCCACCTGCGACCTCAACGGCGACGGCCAGGTGAACGTGACCGACGTGACCACGCTGGTCAACACCATCCTGGGGGGCGGCGGGCACGACATGAGACTCGTGGGCGGCGACATCTCGATGCTGCCCCGCCACGAGGCAGCCGGGGCCAAGTACTACGGCAGCGCCGGGCTGGTGAGCGACATGATAGCCTACTACAAGAGCGCAGGCTGGAACGCCATGCGCGTGCGCCTCTTTGTCGACCCGTCGCAGGCCCCTGCAGCCCACCGGCAAGAGGGCGTGGTGCAGGATCTGCCCTATGTTGAAGCACTGGGGCGGCGCATCAAGGAGGCCGGCATGCAGCTGGTGCTCGACTTCCACTACAGCGACACCTGGGCCGACCCTGGCAAGCAGACCATGCCCAGCCGCTGGAGCAGCATCGGCTCGCCCGCACAGATTGCCGACTCGGTATATGCCTACACCGTGGCCTCGCTGCAAGCCCTGGCGGCTGCCGGCGCCACTCCCGACTATGTGCAGGTGGGCAACGAGATCACCTATGGCATGCTGTGGCCCACGGGGCACTGCTGGCCCACGGGCGAGGGCGTCGACGGCGGGTCGTGGGACAACCTGGCACGCTATCTCAAGGCAGGATGCCGTGCCGTGCGCGAGGTGTGTCCGCAGGCCAAGATCATCATCCACACCGAGCTGAGCAAGATGGACAACGCCACCCACTTTTACAGCCAGGCCCAGGCCCGAGGCATCGACTACGACATCATAGGGCTCAGCTACTACCCTGCCTATCACGGCACCATACCGGCCTTGAGCCAGGAGCTCGACACGCTCGAGAGCCGTTTCCCGGCCAAGCCCATCGTGCTCGCCGAGCTGGGCTACTCCTATGCCTGGCCTCTGGGCGGCACGCAGCACGACCTCACGGCCACCTACCCCTACACCGAGGCCGGCCAGGCCCAGCTGGCTGCCGACCTCGTCGACTGCCTGCACGCCCGCCACAGCCACGTGAAGGGCCTGCTGTGGTGGTGGCCCGAGCAAAACGAGTGTGGCAACACCGGCACGCAGGTCACCAGCAGCTGGTGGAACGCCAGCCTGGTCGACAGCCGCAACGGCCACATCGAGCAAGCCACCTATGAGCTGGGCAAGTTTTAGCAGCCGCCTGGCACTCAGGCCGTGAAAAAGCGCACCGACCGCGGCCTGAAACAAAAAAAAACGGAGGAAAAGGGTTGACAAACGCCTCGCAATGTTGTACTTTTGCAGTCGATTATGTTATGGTGCACAGTGTGCACTCACCACAACAGGTTTGGTTAGCACAGCACTTTATTTAGAGCTCAAAATATATTATGGCTAAAGAAACAACAAAGGCACAGCCACAAAAGCAAGTGCCGCAACAATCGAAAAGCGTTTTTCCACTCGACAAAATCAACCTTGTGCTCATCGCGATATGCATTGTGCTCATCGCCGTGGGATTTGCCTTGATGGGCGGCAGTGCCAATGAGGGCAGCAATTTCAACTACGACATCTTCTCGACACGCCGCACCGTGGTGGGTCCCACCATCGCCCTGCTGGGCTTTGTGCTCATGATCGTAGCCATCATGTACAAGAAAAAAGGCAACAACAAGCCCAACGACGCCAGCTCGGAGCAGGCATAACGCTGCCCACTATATATTATATATATATACACACACATAGCACTTAATGGATTTATTTCAAACGATAGTCATAGCCATCGTTGAGGGCTTGACCGAATTTTTGCCCGTGTCGTCGACGGGCCACATGATCATTGCTCAGAACCTGCTGAACGTTGAGAGCACCGACTTTGTCAAGGCGTTCACAGTCATCATCCAGTTTGGCGCCATCCTCTCGGTGGTGTGCCTCTACTGGAAGCGTTTCTTCCGTCTCAACCACGCACCGGCACCCGAGGGCAGCACGCGCTTGCAGCAGTTGCTGCACAAGTGGGATTTCTACTGGAAGCTGCTGGTGGCCTTCATCCCAGCCATGGTGCTGGGCGGCCTGCTCAACGGGGTTATCGAGGACTTGCTGGGCAATGTCGTGGTGGTGGCAGTGATGCTTGTGCTGGGCGGCGTGTTTATGCTCTTCTGCGACAAGTGGTTCAATCACGGGTCCGACACGACCCCCTTGACCGAGAAACGTGCCTTCAACATCGGCCTGTGCCAGTGCCTGTCGATGATACCAGGCACCAGTCGCAGCATGGCAACCATCGTGGGCGGCATGGCCAATGGCCTGTCGCGCAAGCGAGCTGCCGAGTTCTCGTTTTTTCTGGCAGTGCCCACCATGCTTGCTGCCACCTGCCTGGAGGTGTTGAAGATGATACTCAAGGGCGAGTTTGCCAGCATGGCCGGTTCCGACAACGTCTTCACGCTGGTGCTGGGCAGCGTCATCGCCTTTGTAGTGGCCATGCTGGCCATGAAATGGTTTGTGGGTTTTATCACCAAGTATGGATTCAAGGCCTTCGGTTGGTACCGCATCATCGTGGGCGGCATCATCCTCATCCTCTTGCTCACCGGCCACTCGCTGGCCATGGTAGACTAAAGACGAAAGCACATGCTCAATCCCATAGCAGGAGAAATATTCTATATCGACAAGCCGCTGCAATGGACCTCGTTTGCCGTGGTCAAGAAGATACGCAGCTGCCTGCGCAGCCACTTGGGCACCAGCAATGTGCGAGTGGGCCACGCCGGCACGCTCGACCCGCTGGCCAGCGGGGTGCTCATCGTGTGCACCGGCCGCAAGACCAAGATGATAGAGCAGCTGCAGGGCGGCGTGAAGGAGTATATCGCCCACGTGCGTGTGGGTCAAACCACGCCCTCCTACGACATGGAGACCGAGGTCGACGCCACCTATCCCTGGCAGCACATCACCCGTGAGCAGGTAGAGCGCGTGCTGCGCGAGCAGTTTACCGGCACCATCGAGCAAGTGCCGCCCCGCTACAGTGCCTGCAAGGTCGAGGGCACGCCAGCCTATGTGCTGGCACGCAAGGGCGAGAACGTCGATATCAAAGCCAAGACACTGGTCATCGACGAGATTGAGCTGCTCGAGTGCGGCCTGCCCGCCGAGCCCACCATCACGCTCAGGGTGGTGTGCAGCAAGGGCACCTACATACGCGCCCTGGCCCGCGACATAGGGCAGGCCCTGGGCAGCGGCGCCCACCTCACAGCCTTGCGCCGCACCCGTGTGGGAAACGTGAGGGTAGACAGTTGCCAGCAGCTCGACGACCTCATCGCCTGGCTCGACAAGCAAGACTACGTGATGCCCGACCAGGCCGAGGAGCAACGCCTCGAGCAGGAGCGCATCGACAACCGCAAGCGCATGGCGGCCATCAAGGCAGCCCGGCGCGCCCGCGAGCAGGCCAAGCAGGCTCGCGTGTCGCAATTGAAATCGCCGTCAGGCGAACTGTAAAAAAAAGAAACGGAAAACAACATCACACGTATTTATATTTTTATATGAAACTCTCTGAATTCGGTTTTAGCCTTCCCCAAGAGCTCATTGCCTCCAAGCCCTTGGAATTTAAGACAGAAACAGGCAAACTGGTGATACTGCGCGACCAGTGCCGCTTGCTCGTGCTTCACCGCAAGACTGGTGAAATCGAGCACAAAACCTTCACCAACGTCGTCGACTACTTCGACGACAAAGACATGTTTGTCTTCAACGACACCCGCGTGTTTCCCGCCAAGCTCTACGGCAACAAGGAGAAGACCGGTGCCAAGATAGAGGTGTTCCTGCTGCGCGAGCTCAACGAGGAGCACAAGCTGTGGGACGTGCTCGTGGAGCCGGCCCGCAAGATACGCATAGGCAACAAGCTCTACTTCGGGCTCGACGACTCGATGGTGGCCGAGGTGATCGACAACACCACCTCGCGCGGCCGCACGCTGCGCTTCCTCTACGACGGGCCGCACGACGAATTCAAGCAAAACCTCTTTGCCCTGGGCCACACCCCGCTGCCCTACTACATCAAGCGCGAGCCCGAGCCCGAGGACGAAGAGCGCTACCAGACCATCTTTGCCCGCAACGAAGGTGCCGTCGTGGCTCCGGCCGCCGGTCTGCACTTCTCGCGCGAGCTCATGAAACGCATGGAAATCAAGGGCATCGACGCCCGCTTCCTCACCCTGCACATCGGCCTTGGCAGCTATCGCGACATCGATGTGGAAGACCTCACCAAGCACCGCATGGACAGTGAGCAGCTCGAGGTGAGCGAGCAGCTGGCCGAGGAGGTGAACAGCGCGCGCGATGCCGGCCGCAAGATATGCGCCATAGGCACCAGCGTGTTGCGCGCCATGGAGAGCACCGTGGGCATGAACGGCCACATCAAGCCCTTCAGCGGCTGGACCAACAAGTTTATCTTCCCGCCCTACGACTTCTCGACTGCCGATGCCCTGGTCACCAACTTCCACATGCCCTACAGCGTGATGCTCATGCTCACGGCAGCATTCGGCGGCTACGACCAGGTGATGGACGCCTATCAGACCGCAGTGAAAGAGAAATACCAGTTTGGTGCCTACGGCGACGCCATGCTCATCGTCGACTGAGGATTGCGTGTGTGTGTCGCCCTCAGGCATTGCAGGCGGCACAGCAACGGCAGCACATCTACCTCGAAGGTTTATAGGTGATTCTTCGGGCAGTAGCTGCCAATTGACACGGTATTGAAAAAAGTGACTTCCTCGATAGCGATGAGGAAGTCACTTGTGTTTTTGCAGTTGGCCTTGTTCGCAGCTTTGAGCGCTGTAGCCATGTGTGAGGGTGCGACTCAGTACTTGGGCGACTTGCCCCAGCGGTTTTTCTCCTTGAGCGAGTCCTGACAGTGCCAGTTGAGCACCATCACCCAGCCCACGACGGGAAGCAGCACCCACAGCAGCTTCAAGCCGCTCTGGCCCATGTCGTGAAGGCGCCTCACGCCCGACGACACCATGGGCACAAGCAGCAGTAGCGAGACGATAGAGCCCGTGATGCCGTGGTGCTTGAAGGTGAGCCCCAAGTTCCAGTCGATGATGGCCGTGACCAGGTTGGCCAGCAGCACAATGAGGAGGAACTTCCAGTACTCGGAACGGCGAGCCCGCCCCTTGAAGTCGAAATAGTGGCGCAGGGCCGACGTCAAGGCCTGCTTGTAGGTGAGCGAGGTGTCGGTAGCAGGACGGTGCCACACCGCGGCAGGCCGAGGGGCACGGCGCTTGGGTCGTGGCGCGGTCATGACTTTGGGTTGCTGAGCAGGCCGCTTTGCGCGCGGAGCTTGCTGAGGCCGCGGGGCTGCATGAGCGGCTACTGGCTGCGCGCCTGCCGCCCGCTTCTGCACTGGCGGATAGAGCAGTTGCATCAAGGCCGGCACCCGATAGGCCGGAGCCCAGTTGCTCATCGTCTTGCACCACACCAGTGTCGACCGCTGCAAGCCGTGACTCAACAGGTCGTTTTCCTCAAAAGGGCCCAGCTGCTGCCCATCGATGTGCATGTAATACTTCATTTTTCTTCTATCTCCCGTGTTACTCTATTTTTTCTATTTATTATTTAGCTAAATTCAAGATACATCATTTACAGTTGCCCGATGAGTACGGCACCAAAAAAGACTGCCACATAGACCAGCACAATCGCACCACTGCTCACGGCACTCGCTATAGCCCAATTGCGAGCAGCTCGGCTGGCTGCACGTGCCTCGGCATAGTTGCCTTGATAGTAGAGGCTGCTCACTTGCGAAGCCTTGACAATGCTCACAATACCAAACGGCATGCAGCACAGCAACGTCGCCAGTATGGCCCACACCAAGTAGGTGTCGGGCATTGCTGGCCGCTGCGGTTGCGGCCCGTAGCCGGGCTGAGGTTGCTGCTGGTAGGTGGGAGGCTGCTGGCTCGGGGGCAGCAGGTGGCTCAACTCGGGCACCTGGCTGGCTGCCACCCAGTCGGGCATGCCCTCGCGCCACACCATCGTCGAGGCCGTGAGACCATGGCTCAGCAGCTCGCTTTCCTCAAAGGGACCCAGCTGCTGGCCGCCTGTGTGCATGTAGTATTTCATCGTTCACTTTGTAGTATCAAAACGTGTTGAAGGGGCATCAATGCAAGACTAAAAGTCGGAGCCTGCAAGCGCTGCCGTGCCCAGCAATCCAATACCCGCGATTTGGAGTAAGATGACAATGATCGAAAGCACAACGCCCACAATGGCGCTCCAAATGGCCCACTTCTTGGCTGCCTCGCTGGCTGCCACGGCCTCCTGATAGCGTCCCTGGCTGTAGAGGCTGCTCACTTGCGAGGCCTTGACAATGCTCACAATGCCAAACGGCAGGCAGCAAAACACGGTCACCAGCACGGCCCACACCATGTAGGTGTCGGGCATGGGAGGCTGAACGCCATAAGGCTGCTGCGGCCCGTAACCTGGTTGCGGTCCGTAACCTGATTGCGGCTGGTAGCTGGGAGGCTGCTGGCTCGGGGGCAGCAGGTGGCTCAACTCGGGCACCTGGCTGGCTGCCACCCAGTCGGGCATGCCCTCGCGCCACACCATCGTCGAGGCCGTGAGGCCGTGACTCGGCAACTCGTTTTCTTCATAGGGGCCCACTTGCTGGCCGCCGATGTGCATGTAGTATTTCATACTTGGAATCGTTTTAGAAAAAAAACACAATGCGTAAGCTCGCGTTACAAAGGTGACAATTTTTATTCAATATTGCAACTATTGTGTCTAAAAATACCGCTCACCCCTTAAAAAATGCTGTCAAGACGCAACATGCCGCACCAAGGAGTATGACCCAGTGGCGCGGCACGTTGAGTATATATCATAGGCTGATGGCTGCTGCTTCAACCTGTAAGCAAGCCATCACTTGTCGTCGGCAAGAAACTTGGAGAAGTCGGCCTTGCGCATGTCGCCGTCCTTGAGCAGGGCGCGGTGGAACGACAGGGCATAGTCGAGATTCTGCACAATGTGGCCACCCTTGGAAAGCTTCAAGTACTCACGCAGCAAGGGGCGGTACACGGGGTGGGCGGCATGCTCGATGATTTCCTCGGCAGCCTGGATGGGGTCCTTGGCACGCAGGTCGGCCACACCCTGGTCGGTGATGATGATGTCGACGCTGTGCACCGTGTGGTCGACGTGGGTCACCATGGGCACGATGGTCGAGATGGTGTCGTCCTTCTTGATCGAGGGGCACAGGAATATCGAGGTGTAGGCATTGCGGGTGAAGTCGCCGCTGCCGCCTATGCCATTCATCAGGCGCGTGCCGCCAATGTGCGACGAGTTGATGTTGCCGAAGATGTCGCACTCGATGGCCGTGTTCATCGATATCACGCCAATGCGGCGTATCACCTCGGGGTTGTTGCTGATCTCGCTGGGGCGCATGAGCAGCTTGTCGTGCAGCTTGTCGATGTGGTCGAAGAACTCCATCATGGCTTCGTGGCTGAAGGTCATAGAGCACGTGGAGGCAAACTTGCAGCGGCCGCTCAGCAGGAGCTTCATCACGCTGTCTTGCACCACCTCGGTGTACATTTCAAAGGGCGGTATGTCGGTACTCTGGTCGAGAGCGTCGAGCACGGCATTGGCAATGTTGCCCACACCGCTCTGGATGGGCAGGAACGACTTGGGCATGCGGCCCTGCTTCATCTCGTTGACGAGGAAGTCGCACACGTTCTGGCCGATGCGGCGGGTGGTGTCGTCGACAGGAGTGAACTTGCTCTCCTTGCCCAGTGGCATGTCGCTGTAGACCACACACAGCACCTTCTTGGGGTCGACATGGGCCACAGGCTCGCCGGCACGGTCGTGGGCCGAGTAGATGGGTATCTCGCGGCGGTTGGGCGGGTCGAGCGGCAGGTAGATGTCGTGCAGGCCACGTATCGACTCGGGTATCTGCTTGTTGATTTCGATCATCACTTTGTCGGCATACTTGAGCCATGTGGGAGAGTTGCCCACAGCGGTGCCCAGCACGATCTCGCCGTCGTCGGTGATGCTTTGGGCCTCGATGATGGCCACATCCATCTTGCCCCATGCCCCGTAGCGGAACTCCTGGGCCATCTCGCTCAGGTGGCGGTCGTCGTAGTGGAGCTCATGGGCGTTGATGCGCTTGCGCAACTCCGACGACGACTGGTAGGGTGCACGCATGTTGATGGCATGGGCACGGCTCAGCTCACCGTCGGTGTAGTCGTTGCTCGAGGCACCCGAGAGCAAGTTGATTTTAAACTCACGGCCAGCCTCGTGTTCACGGACAGCCTTCTTTGCGATTGCAGGAGGAATCACCTTAGGATTGCCTGGGATTGTGAAGCCTGAAACGCCGATGGTCATGCCATTCTGCACATACTCGGCAGCCTCTTCAGGCGTAAATACTGGATAAATCATTTACTTTTATGTTAATCGATTTAGTTATAGTTGTTTTTAGTTCGAAACGTTTGCGCAAATTTAATGATTTTGTGCGAAAGCGCAAAATTAAACTCACCATTGCATTTCTTTAGCCGCTACTGCGGGCCCGGGGCCGTGCTGTTGAGCTGGTAGATGCGGTCGTAGTTCACACTCACCACACCTTTCACCTTCTGGAACCAGGCGCGCGCCCGATGCACATCGCTCCCCTCGGGCAACTCGATGGCCACGCCGTTGATGATGGTATAGTCATACATGAGGCGCGCGCCGTATTTTTTCACCGCCTTGAGCAAGCTTTTCTTGCCCCGAGGCCCGTCGTACATGATGATGAGCGAGCGTGGCGAGTAGAGTGGGCCGGCAGGCTACGCGGCAGCCGTATCGGCCGGGCTGTAGAAACGGGGGCGCACCTGCTGCGCCTGCACCTGGGGCGCCGGGGCGCCGCCAGCCCTGCAGGCTGCAAGCCCCAGCAACGACATAGCCCATACAAGACAATCTCTGTTCATTGCCGCAAAGTTTCAACAAAGTTACAGTTTATTCTCCACCTGCCCAACTCATGCTGCACGATTTTTTGGCAAAGCCCGCATTATGAAAACGATTGCATCAAAACACAACAACATTGAGGGGTACAATTGCTTGACGGGTCGCCCGATTGTTTGTATTTTTGCCTATACAACTTTTTAACCGAGACTTAAAATCGATACATGCAATGAAGATAACGAGGGAAACCATCGACTCGCCTCATGGTGCAATCACACTCTACACGCTCACCAATGCCCGTGGTGCAAGCGTCAAGCTCTCGAGCGTGGGAGCAGGAGTGGTGAGCGTCGTCGTGCCCGACCGCCAGGGCCGGCTCGACGACGTGGTCATAGGCTATGCCGACCCGGCCGACTATTTCTACGACGGCCCCTGCGCCGGCAAGGTGCCGGGCCGCTATGCCAACCGCATAGCCCGAGGCCGCTTCACGCTCGAGGGCACGACCTACCAGCTGGCCATCAACAACGGCCCCAACGCCCTGCACGGCGGCCCCGAGGGTTTCAGCCACAAGCTGTGGCACAGCCAGCACGACACGAGCGGCGTGACCTTCACCCTGCACAGCCCCGACGGCGACGAGCACTACCCGGGCAACCTGGTGGCCACGGCACGCTACAGCTTCAACGACGAGGGCGAGCTCAGTCTTGAGCTCAAGGCCACTACCGACAAGACGACCGTCGTCAATCTCACCAACCACACCTACTGGAACCTGGCTGGCGAGAACAGCGGCAGCGTGCTCGACCAAGAGCTGTGGCTGGCCTGTTCCAGCTATCTGCCCACCGACCCCACCCTCATTCCCACTGGCGAGATCGCTCCAGTGGCAGGAACTCCCATGGACTTCACATCGCGCAAAGCCTTAGGAAAAAATATTGACAACGATTTCCCCGCCCTGCACTACGGCAAGGGCTACGACAATTGCTGGGTGGTCGACGACTGGCACCCGGGGCAGCTCAAGAAGGTGGCCCTGCTCGTCGACCGCAAGAGCGGCCGGCAGCTCGAGGTGCTCACCACCCAGCCGGCTGTGCAGGTATACACAGGCAACTACCTGGCCGACAGTCCGGCTGGCAAGGGCGCCCGCCGGCCCTACAGCGACTACGACGGCGTGGCCATCGAGTGCCAGGGCATGCCCGACGCGCCCAACCACCCCAACTTTCCCAGCCAGGTGCTCAAGCCTGGCGAGGAATATGAGCAGGTGATTGTGTTCAAGCTGTCGGCACACTGACGCCGCCGCCCCGCGGCAAGCCTGCCGCGTGCCCCCTCTCCCCAACCATCAAGCAACAAAAAAAAAACAAATTCAAGATAATGAAAACCAAACCCAACTTGTCGTCGCGACAACTCTACGACATCAGCTTCGGCTTCTTTGGCGTGCAGATCGCCTATGCACTGCAGAGCGCCAACGTGAGCCGCATCTTTGCCACGCTGGGTGCCGACCCGCACTCGCTCAGCTATTTCTGGATACTACCGCCCCTCATGGGCATGATCGTGCAGCCCCTGGTGGGCTTCTTCAGCGACAAGACGTGGTGCCGCTTCGGGCGCCGCATCCCCTACCTGTTTATCGGCGCCCTGGTAGCCGTCATCGTCATGTGCCTGCTGCCCAATGCCGGCTCGTTTGGCATGACGGTGGCCACTGCGATGACCTTCGGTCTCGTCGCACTCATGTTTCTCGACACGAGCATCAACATGGCCATGCAGCCCTTCAAGATGATGGTGGGCGACCTGGTCAACGAGCAGCAGAAGGCCAAGGCCTACAGCATACAATCCTTCCTGTGCAATGCAGGCTCGATTGTGGGCTACATCTTCCCGCTGTTTTTCACATGGATAGGCATCAAGAACAAAGCGCCCAAGGGCGTGGTGCCCGACTCGGTGATATGGTCGTTCTACATCGGGGCTGCCATTCTCATCTTGTGCGTCATCTACACCGTGACCCATGTGCGCGAAATGCCGCCCGAGGAATATGTTCAATACCAAGACACCGTAGAGGACGCCAAGGGCAAGGTTCACGTGAAGGAGCCCCAAGGCGCCTGGAAAGTATTTTTCGAGGTGGGGCTGGTGCAATTCTTCTGCTGGGCGGCATTCCTCTACATGTGGACCTACACTGGCGGCACCATTGGCCACACCGTGTGGCACACCCTCGACACCTCGAGCCGCGCCTATCAGGACGCCGGCAACTGGGTGGGAGTGCTCTTTGCCGTGCAGGCCGTGGGCAGCGTGTGCTGGGCTCTCGTGCTTCCCAAGTTCAAGAGCACCAAGGCAGCCTATGCCTTGAGTCTGCTCATCGGTGCCATCGGCTTTGCCTTGGTGCCCTATTGCGCCAATGCCTATCTGCTCTTTGTGCCCTTCATCCTCATCGGTTTTGCCTGGGCAGCCATGCTGGCCATGCCCTTCACCTTTGTGACCAACGCCTTTGAGGGCAGCAGCCGCATGGGCACTGTGCTGGGCTTGTTCAACTGCACGATATGCTTGCCGCAAATCATTGCCGCAGCCACCGGCGGCCTGGTGATGGCAGTTGTGTGCCACAAGGAGGCAGGCGTCTTTGTGCAAGACCACATGTTTCTGGCAGCTGCCGCATTCCTGGTCATTGCCACCCTGTGCGTTTTTGCCATCACGACCAAGAAGCACAGCACTCAAGCATGAGCGGTTGCCGCGTCAAGACATAACACGACACAAGCAAGACTTTATCGCCACTGCACAAAATTACACACACACGCATACATCACTTGTCATAAGCGCAACAATCAAGGCCGCGGTCCAAACTGGAAACCGCGGCCTTGCTGTCGTTTATTCTTTCTTCTTGCTGTCGATGCTTTAAAGCTCAATATGACGTGATGATGTAGCCGCCGCTGCTGCCCGTGGAGCGCACCACATAGGTTGTGAGCCCCACCTTGCGCTGCATTGCCGGGCCCGAGACGGGGCCGCCGGCACCGGTGAGCACGTTGTAGCGCGACTTGCACTTGGGGCACACGGCCTCAAGATTGTCGGGGTCGATGCTCAGGGTCACCCCCGCATCGCGCTCGACCGGGCAGGCCAGGTCGTAGGCAAGCGGCATGTAGCTGGCCGTGCCGCTGTCGAGCCCCATGATGAGCAGCACGCCGCCATAGCCTGTGTAGGTATTCACGTTGTAGGGGAAGTTGTGGGGCAAGCCCTTGCCGCGGTTGAACATGTTGTAGTCGCCCACCCCGCTCACGCCGTAGGTGTTCCACAAGGCATAGGTGCCCAAGTTGATGCGCACCTGGAAGCCCGACACCGTCTTGTTGTCGACCTTGTCGCATCCCGGAGCGAGGCACACGATGAGTGCAAGCAGCACCATTGCAATTGTATTTCTCATTTTCCCAGCAATTTGTCAAAAGCCTGATGATAGGTGTCGAAGTCAAACGACTCGAGCGTGGCGCGATAGAGCGCTGCCACACGGTCGTTGCACAAGTTGCCCATGCTGCCCTCGTGGGTGTGGTGCACCTCTTTCACCGCCTTGAAGCGGCCCTGCTCGATGTCGAGACCCACCTTCTTGTAGGCATCGCGGAAGGGCATGCCGGCCGCTGCCAGCCGGTTGACCTGCTCGACGCTGAACATGAGGTCGTAGCGCGGGTCGTCGAGGATGTGCTCGTTCACCTGCACCTGCCTCATCATGGCATCGACCATGGCAATGACGGTCTTGATCTCGTCAAACTCGGGAAGAAACTCCTCCTTGATGAGTTGCAAGTCGCGGAAGTAGCCCACTGGCAGGTTGCTGGTTATCATCGTGATGCTGTAGGGCAATGCCTGCAAGCGGTTGCAACGGGCACGCGTGAGCTCAAACACGTCGGGGTTCTTCTTGTGAGGCATGATGCTGCTGCCCGTGGTAAACTCGTCGGGCAGCTTGATGAAACCAAAGTTCTGGCAGTTGAACATGCAGGCGTCACAGGCCAGCTTGGAGATTGTGGCTGCCACATTGGCAATGGCAGCACTCACAATGCGCTCGGTCTTGCCACGCCCCATCTGGGCATAGACCACGTTGTAGTCGACCGAGGCAAAACCCAGCAGGCGGGTCGTGAGCTCGCGGTCGAGCGGGAACGAGGAGCCATAGCCGGCAGCCGACCCCAGGGGATTACGGTTGACCACGTCGTAGGCGGCCTTGAGCACCGTCAGGTCGTCGGCCAGCGACTCGGCATAGGCGCCAAACCACAGGCCAAACGACGAGGGCATGGCCACCTGCAAGTGGGTGTAGCCGGGCATGAGCACATGCTTGTAGCGCTCGCTCTGCGATTGCAGCGTCTTGAACAGTGCCGTGATGTGATGCACCAGGTCTTCAATCTCGCTGCGGGTGAACAGGCGCAGGTCGACCAGCACCTGGTCGTTGCGAGAGCGGCCCGAGTGTATCTTCTTGCCCACGTCGCCCTGCCGCTGGGTGAGCAAGAGCTCGACCTGGCTGTGCACGTCCTCGACGCCCTCGTCGATGTGGAAGCGACCTGCCTCGATGTCGGCATAGATGCGGCGCAGCTCGGCAGTGAGCGTGTCAAGCTCGCTGGCCGAGAGCAGGCCTATGCTCTCGAGCATGGTGATGTGGGCTATCGAGCCCAGCACGTCGTAGCGAGCCAGGTACATGTCCATCTCGCGGTCACGCCCCACAGTGTAACGCTCAACATCGTGGTTGAGCTCAACAGTCTTTTCCCAAAGTTTTGATGCCATAATTCCCAAAAAAAGTTTATATCATTGCGCCTGGCAACATGCAAGCACTTGCCGGCAATTCCCTTTCATTATGTCAACGACAAAATTACAATAATATTTTCAACTATGGAAAAAGGGCTTTACCTTTGCACGATATGGAACACCAACCCACATTTTCCATCGTCACGGTCGCGTGGAATGCCGCCAGGGTCATAGGCCCCACCCTCGAGAGCGTGCAGCAGCAGTCGTGCCGCGACTTTGAATACCTGGTGGTCGACGGCGCCTCGACCGACGCCACCCTGCAGCTCGTGACCGACGCCGGCATTGCTGGCACGCGCATCGTGAGCGAGCCCGACCACGGGATATATGATGCCATGAACAAGGCCATAGGCCTGGCACGCGGCCGCTACCTGATATGGCTCAATGCCGGCGACGCCCTGGCCACGCCCCGCTCGCTCGAGCGCATGGCCGCCCTGGCAGCCACCGGGCCCGATGTAATCTACGGGCAGACGCAGATTGTCGACGCCAGCCGCCGCGTGGTGGGCATGCGACATCTCACGGCGCCCGACCGCCTGGGCTGGCGCGACTTTGCCCGCGGCATGCTGGTGTGCCACCAGGCCTTTGTGGCCCGCCGCGAGATTGTGCCGCGCTACGACCTGCGCTACCGCTACAGCGCCGACTATGACTGGTGCATCAAGGTGCTCAAGCGCTCGCAGCGCAATGCCTACCTGGGCCCCGAGCCTGTAGTGAGCTTTCTCGAGGAGGGCACCACCACAGCCCACCACAAGGCCTCGCTCAAAGAGCGCTACCACATCATGTGCCACTACTACGGCACCGTGCCCACCATCGTGCGGCACCTCTCTTTCCTGCCGCGCTACTTGAAACAGAAACTCTTGCATCACTCATGACCAAGGGCTTGAATCGCGAAATATGGCGCATCGCCCTGCCCGCCATTGTGACCAACGTCACCATACCGCTGCTGGGACTGCTCGACACCGCCATTGCCGGCCACCTCGACGCCAGCCGCGGCGCGCTCTATATCGGGGCCGTGTCGGTGGGCGCCATGATGTTCAACCTGCTGTATTGGAACTTCGGGTTCCTGCGCATGGGCACCTCGGGGCTCACAGCCCAGGCCTACGGCCGCCGCGACACGGGCATGCAGGCGGCCATCCTGCAACGGTCCACCCTGCTGGGACTTGCCATAGGGGTGCTCATCATCGCGCTGCAATGGCCGCTGCAGCGAGCAGCACTGTGGGTCATAGGGCCGGGCGACGACGTGCGGGCACTTGCCCTCATCTACTTCTACATAGGCGTGTGGGGAGCGCCGCCCACACTCATGATGATGAGCATCAAGGGGTGGCTGCTGGGCATGCAGGACTCGCGCAGCCCCATGATCATCTCGATAGGCGTCAACGTGCTCAACATTGCCGTGAGCCTGCTGGCCGTGTACGGCCTCAAGCTGGGCTTTGCCGGCATCGCCGTGGGCACGGTCACCGCCCAGTGGGCAGGCCTGCTCTACTGCTGGTGGCTGCTGCGGCACAAGCATCGCGGTCTGCTCTCGCGCATGAGCTGGCACACAGCATTGAGGGGCGGCGGGCTGTGGAGCTTTTTCAGGGTGAACGGCGACATCTTCGCCCGCTCCACACTCATGATGGTGCTCAACCTGTTTTTCATGGCAGTGGGAGCACGCAGCGGCGAGATGGTGCTGGCAGTGAACGCCCTCATCATGCAGCTCTTCACCCTCTTCTCCTATTTCATGGACGGTATCGCCATGGCCGGCGAGGCCCTTGTGGGCAAGTACTGGGGCATGAACCGCGGCAAGCGGCTGCACAGCTGCGTGCTGCGCCTCTTCGGGTGGGCAGCCGTGCTCACCCTGTTGTGCGCCACGCTCTATGCCGCCGTGCCGGGCAGCATCTTCGGCCTGCTCACCAGCGACAGCCGCGTGGTCGCCGCCAGTGTCGACTACCGCTGGTGGTGTGCCGCCATACCCGTGGCCGGCATGGCAGCCTTTGTGTGGGACGGCGTGTTTATAGGCCTCACCCGCACGCGTGCCATGACGCTGGCCGTGGCTGTAGCCGTGGCGGCATTTTTCGCACTCTATGCCGCACTGCCCCGCTCGATGGGCAACCAGGCGCTGTGGTTCGCCTTTGTGACCTATCTTGCCCTGCGCAGCCTGGTGCAGACGGCACAATACCTGTGGCGCCGGCCAGGCACGAGACCACTGGCCGACTGACCGAAAAAAAGGGGGAAATAAAGAATTTTTTCGCGATTTGTTGCAAGTGCAATTTATTCAAAGTAACTTTGCAAAACATAGTGCAGCTATAGTCCTTCACAAGGCACCGATAGCACCATTACAGAAAAAAAAACAGAAGAAATATTAAACAACAATTCATTCAAATTTAATAACTTAATTCAGAACTACTATGTGGTTAACAAAATCAAGTGTGGGACGAAAAGTGGTGATGAGTGTCACCGGTCTTTTCTTAGTCCTATTTGTGACCTTTCATGCGCTGATGAACGTTGTCGCCGTCTTTTCGCCCAGCGGATATGACGCAGTGTGCGAGTTTCTCGGCGCCAACTGGTATGCAGTCCTGGGCAGTGCCGTGATTGCGCTGGCCATCGCCATCCATTTCATTTATGCAGCCTGGCTCACCCTGCAAAACCGCAAGGCTCGCGGCAACGACCGCTATGCCGTGTCCAAGAGCTGGAAAGAGGTTGACTGGCAAAGCAAGAACATGTTTGCAATAGGTCTTATTGTGGTGTGCTTCCTTATTCTTCACCTGGTACAATTCTGGGCCAAGATGCAGCTGCCCGAGCTCATCAACAACATGGGCGGCGAGAGCTGTATCGAGCCCTACACTTCGGGGCACTATGCCCTCTACGAGGTATTCAAGCACGTGTGGGTGCTGCCGGTATATCTCATTGGCTTTGCAGCCCTGTGGTTCCACCTCACCCACGGCTTCTGGAGCGCATTCCAGACCTTGGGCGTTGCTGGCGACAAGTGGATAGGCCGCTGGAAAACCTGTGCAATGTGGTGGGCAACCATCCTGTTCATCCTCTTTGCTTTCACAGCCATCTATCTCACCTGGGACTGTGCTTTCTAACCCTAAGCTGAGTATTAACTTTTAAAATTTCAAACTAAGAAAAATGGAACTAGAAAAAACAACTGCTGCTCAGCCCGTAATCGACTCCAAGATTCCCGAAGGTCCTGTAGCTGAGAAGTGGACCAACTATAAAGCACACCAGCGCTTGGTGAACCCTGCCAACAAGCGCAAACTCGACATCATCGTGGTAGGCACTGGCCTTGCCGGCGCATCGGCAGCCGCAACGCTGGGCGAGCTGGGCTTCAACGTGCTCAACTTCTGCATTCAAGACTCGCCGCGCCGCGCTCACTCGATCGCTGCACAAGGCGGTATCAATGCAGCCAAGAATTACCAGAACGACGGCGACTCGGTCTACCGCCTGTTTTACGACACCGTGAAAGGCGGCGACTACCGCAGCCGCGAGGCCAACGTGTACCGCCTGGCCGAGGTGTCCAACAACATCATCGACCAGTGCGTGGCACAGGGCGTGCCCTTTGCCCGCGAGTACGGCGGCCTGCTGGCCAACCGCTCCTTCGGCGGCGCCCAGGTGAGCCGCACCTTCTATGCCAAGGGCCAAACCGGCCAGCAGCTGCTGCTGGGTGCCTACAGCTCGCTCAACCGCCAGATACACATGGGCAAGGTAAAATTGTACACCCGCTACGAGATGCACGACATCGTGATCGTCAACGGCCGTGCCCGCGGCATCATCGCCAAGAACCTCATCACCGGCAAGCTCGAGCGCTTCAGCGCCCACGCTGTGGTCATCGCCACCGGCGGCTATGGCAACACCTACTTCCTGTCGACCAACGCCATGGCCTGCAACTGCTCGGCCGCAATGGCAGCCTACCGCCACGGCGCCTACTTTGCCAACCCTGCCTATGTGCAGATTCACCCCACCTGCATACCCCGCCACGGCGACAAGCAGTCGAAGCTCACGCTCATGTCGGAGTCGCTGCGCAACGACGGCCGCATCTGGGTGCCCAAGAAGATTGAAGACGCCAAGGCTCTGCAAGAAGGCTCCAAGAAGGGCAGCGACATTCCCGAGGAAGACCGCGACTACTACCTGGAGCGCCGCTACCCGGCATTCGGCAACCTGGTGCCACGCGACGTGGCCAGCCGTGCCGCCAAGGAGCGCTGCGACAAGGGCTATGGCGTGAACAACACCGGCCAAGCCGTGTTCCTCGACTTCAGCGAGGCCATCAACCGCCTGGGCATCGACGTGGTGCGCCAGCGCTACGGCAACCTCTTCGACATGTATGAGGAAATCACCGACGTCAACCCCGGCGAGCTCGCCAACGAGATCAACGGCGTGAAATATTACAACCCCATGATGATATATCCCGCCATCCACTACACCATGGGCGGCATCTGGGTCGACTATGAGCTGCAGACCTCGGTGAAGGGCCTCTTCGCCATCGGCGAGTGCAACTTCAGCGATCACGGCGCCAACCGTCTGGGTGCAAGTGCCCTGATGCAGGGTCTGGCCGACGGCTACTTTGTGCTTCCCTACACGATACAAAACTACCTGGCCGACCAGTCGCTGTGGCCACGCATCTCGACCGACGCGCCCGAGTTTGACAAGGCTGAGCAAGACGTGAAGGCCGATCTCGACCACATCTTCAACATCCACGGCAACCGCTCGGTCGACTCGATACACCGCGAGCTGGGCAACATCATGTGGGAATATGTGGGCATGGGCCGCACCAAGGAAGGCCTCGAGACCGCACTCAAGAAGCTCAAGGAAATACGCAAGGAATTTGACACCAACGTCTTTGTGCCCGGCACCGAGGAAGGCATGAACAACGAGCTCGACAAGGCTTGGCGCCTGCGCGACTTCATCACCATGGGCGAGCTCATCGCCTATGACGCCCTGAGTCGCAACGAGAGCTGCGGCGGTCACTTCCGCGAGGAGTACCAGACCGAGGAAGGCGAGGCCAAGCGCGACGACAAGAACTACTTCTACGTCTCCTGCTGGAAATATGAAGGCAGCGACGAGAAGGCGCCTACTCTCATCAAGGAACCTCTGCACTACGAGGCTATCAAGGTTCAAACACGTAACTATAAGAATTAATTTTAAGTGACAAGCAAGCGAGTGGCACGGGCGGCACACAACGCCGTCACGGCCCCGCAACTAAAAAAGTACAAACAACAATGGCAAATATAAGTTTTGATCTTAAAATTTGGCGTCAGGCAGGTCCCAAAGAGCAAGGCCACTTCGAGAAGTACCACATGGACGACATCCCCACTGACACCTCATTCCTTGAGATGCTCGACATCCTGAACGAGCAGCTCATCGAAAAAGGCGAAGAGCCTATCATGTTCGACCACGACTGCCGCGAGGGAATATGCGGCATGTGCTCGCTCTACATCAACGGCCACCCGCACGGCCCGGCCCAAGGCGCCACCACATGCCAGCTCTACATGCGCCGCTTCCACGACGGCGAGACTATCACCGTAGAGCCCTGGCGCTCGGCCGCCTTCCCCGTCATCAAGGACTTGATGGTCGACCGCAACGCCTTCGACAAGATTCAGCAGGCCGGCGGCTACGTGAGCTTTGCCTGCGGCGGCGCCCCCGACGCCAACGCCATCCCCATCAGCAAGGAAGCTGCCGACGAGGCTATGAACAGCGCCACCTGCATCGGGTGCGGCGCCTGCGTTGCAGCCTGCAAGAACGGCTCGGCCATGCTCTTTGTTGGAGCCAAGGTGAGCCAGTTTGCCCTGCTCCCGCAAGGCAAGGTCGAAGCCAAGCGCCGCGTCAAGGCCATGGTGGCAAAGATGGACGAGCTGGGCTTCGGCAACTGCACCAACACTGGTGCCTGCGCTTCGGAGTGCCCCAAGAACATCAAGTTGAGCAACATTGCGCGTCTCAACCGCGAATTCCTGTGCGCCAAGCTGAGCGACTAATCGCGCTACTGCCCGCGGCCCGCACCGCGGCCGCGCAAGCATAACCACTGAGCAGCCCAAGGCCTCGACATGAGGTCGTGGGCTGCTTGTTTTGTGCCGTGGCCTGCGGCCAGCCCACCTGGGGACGACGACTACCGAAGATGCAAACGATTGCATTGTTTATTCACCCACATTTCAATAGGTTGGCTATCAATGAACGAGTATTGTTTTGTAATTTTACATGGTTAATCGAACTCATAATACACTAACATAAATGAAACTGAAATTTTATCTGGATTACAACACCTATTTCGGCGAGGAAATCGTGTTGAACATCGTGGGGACAGGCGGCAACGTCTCGAAGCATGCAATGGCCACCGTCAACGGCCACACATGGACGTGCGAGACCACCCTGGCACCGGCTGCTCACAGTGCAAGGAGCATAGAATACTACTACAGCGTGGAGTGCGACGGCCGCCTCGAGCGTCACGAGTGGGCAGGCAAGCGCCACTTGCTCGACCTGGCAGCCAGCAAGGCCACGCGCGTCACCATCTTCGACCACTGGATCGACATTCCCCAAGACAGCTACCACTACAGCTCGGCCATCACCGAGTGCCTGGCACACCGCGACACCGTGACCGTGCCGGTCACCGACTACGACACTACAGTGATACTCAAGGTGTGCGCGCCGCAGCTGCGCGCCGGCGACCGCCTTGCCCTGGTGGGCAGCGGGCAGGCGCTGGGCAGCTGGTCGGTGCTCAAGGCCATAGCCATGGCCGAGCACTCGCGCAACGAGTGGGTGGCCGTGCTCGATGCCAGCCAGCTCAAGAGCAACGTGATAGAATTCAAGTTTGTAGCCTTCAGCAACCGCGACGACAAGACCATCTTGTGGGAAGTCGACGGCAACCGCACCGTGACGCTGCCCGAGCTCAAGAAGGGCGACTGCGTGGTCTATGAGCTGCCCACAGCCGGCTTCCCCATAGGCGACTGGCGCATAGCCGGCACCGTGGTGCCCGTGTTCTCGCTCAAGACGGCAGGCAGCTTCGGCGTGGGCGACTTCGGCGACCTCAAGCACATGATCGACTATGTGGCCTCGACCGGGCAGAAGGCCCTGCAGGTGCTGCCCATCAACGACACCACCATCACCCACACCTGGACCGACAGCTACCCCTACAACTGCGTCAGCATCTACGCCCTGCACCCGCAATACATCGACTTGCGGCAGTTGCCGCAGCTGGCCGACGCCAGCCGTCGCCAGCACTACAGCAAGCTGCAGGCCGAGCTCAACGCGCTGCCCAAAATCGACTACGAGCGCGTGAACCAGGCCAAGCTGGCCTACATGGAAGAGCTCTACAAGCAAGAGGGCGCCAAGACCATGAAAACGGCCGACTTCAAGCAATACTTCGAGGCCAACAAGCAGTGGCTTGTGCCCTATGCAGCCTTCTGCCACTATCGCGACCTCTACGGCACAGCCAGCTTCGGCAAGTGGCCCGAGCACCGCACCTTCGACGAGAGCCTGCGCGCCGCCATGGCCAACAGCCGCACCAGCGAGTACAAGAAAGTGGCCTACTGGTACTATGTGCAATACAACCTCGACAAGCAGATGCGCCAGGCCCACGACTATGCCCGCAAGCGCCACGTCATACTCAAGGGCGACATCCCCATCGGCGTGAGCCGCGACGGCGTGGAGACTTGGGTTGAGCCCCGCTACTTCAACCTCAACGGCCAGGCCGGAGCCCCGCCCGACGCCTTTGCCACCGACGGCCAGAACTGGGGCTTCCCCACCTACAACTGGGACGAGATGCTCAAGGACGGCTGCGCCTGGTGGGTGAGACGCTTCACCAAGATGGCACAGTACTTCGACGCCTACCGCATCGATCACGTGCTGGGCTTCTTCCGCATTTGGGAGATTCCCATCGATGCCGTGAGCGGCCTGCTGGGCCAGTTCTCGCCGGCACTGGGCATGACCCGCGAGCAGATCGAGGGCTACGGTCTCCACTTCCAGGACTACTTCACCGAGCCCTTCATCACCGACTGGTCGCTCGAGCGCACCTTCCACGACCGCGCCGGCGAGGTGAAAGAGAAATACCTGGAGCACACCTGGGGCGACCGCTACCGCCTGAAACCCGACTACGACACCCAGCGCAAGATACAGCAGGCCTTCAAGGGCCGCGACAGCCAAGACGACAAGAACCTGTGCACAGCGCTCATGTCGCTGGCAGCCGACGTGCTCTTTGTGCGCGACCGCAAGGACCCCTACAAGTTCCACCCGCGCATCGCCGTGCAGCACGCCTTCGTCTACGAGTCGCTCTACGACAGCGACAAGGCCGCCTTCAACAAGCTCTACGACGACTACTTCTACCGCCGCAACAACGACTTCTGGTATCGCGAGGCCATGAAGAAGCTGCCTCGACTGGTCGAGGCCACCCGCATGCTCGTGTGTGCCGAAGACCTGGGCATGGTGCCAGCGTGCGTGCCCTGGGTCATCAACGAGCTGCGCATCCTGAGCCTCGAGATTCAGTCGATGCCCAAGGACAATCACGTGAAATTTGGCGTGCTGGCCAACAATCCCTACCGCTCGGTGAGCACCATCTCGACCCACGACATGCCCACCATGCGCCAGTGGTGGGACGAGGACTGGAACATTGCCCAGGAATACTACAACGAGGTACTGTGGAAGCAAGGCCCAGCTCCCCACCCCATGCCCGGGTGGCTTGCCGAGCAGGTCGTGGCCAATCACCTCAACTGCCCGTCGATGCTGTGCCTGCTCTCGTTCCAGGACTGGACGGCCATCGACGAGGACGAGCGGCTGGCCGACGAGAACGACGAGCGCATCAATGTGCCTGCCATACCGCGCTACTACTGGCGCTATCGCATGCACAAGAGCATCGAGCAGCTCATGGCCGACAACAGCTTCAATGCCAAGGTAAAGAAGCTCATCGCCCAGAGCGGCCGCTTGTAGCCCAACGCTCTGGAAGCGCGCGCACACACACATTCAACCGCAATCCTCAACCAACACCCATCACATGAAACTACGACAACTATTACTCATTGCGCTCATGACCTTACTTGCGACAACGGCTGCCACGGGGCAGCCCGTCGTCTACACCCCGCGCCAGTCCACCTTCAAGCTCCACACCCTGCCCAGTGCCAAGGCCGTGGTACTGCGCATCTACAACCAGGGCACAGGCGGCAAGGCGGTGAAAACCGTCGAGATGAAACGCGTGGGCCACAAGCAGGGGCAGCTGGCCACCTATGAGGCCACGCTCAAGGGCGACCTCAAGGGCAAGTTCTACACCCTCGATGTGAAATATGGCCAGCACTTCCTGGGCGAGTGCCCTGGACCCGAAGCCCAGGCTGTGGGCGTGAACGGCCAGCGCGGCGCCGTCGTCGACATGCGCGACACCGACCCCGAGGGCTGGGCCCAGGACCGCGGCCCCGACATTGCCGGCAAAGACCTCATGATCTACGAGCTGCACCACCGCGACTTCTCGATAGCCCGCAACATCAATCTCGACCCCGCGATCCACGTCAAGCGGCAGTCGAGCCAGTATCCAGGCAAGTACCTGGCGCTGACCGAGCCGTGGGCCATCAACCACCTGAAGCAACTGGGTGTGAACGCCGTGCACCTGCTCCCGTCGTTCGACTTCGCCTCTATCGACGAGAGCAAGCCCGATGTGCCACAATACAACTGGGGCTACGACCCACTCAACTACAACGTGCCCGAGGGCAGCTACAGCACCAATGCCGCCGACCCTGTCACACGCATACGCGAGTTCAAGCTCATGGTGCAGGCCCTGCACCGAGCCGGCATCAAGGTGATACTCGACGTGGTCTACAACCACATGTTCAGCATCGAGGGCAACTCGTTCCAGAAGACGATGCCCGACGCCATCTTCCGCAAGCTGCCCGACGGCAGCTACAGCAACGGCTCGGGTTGCGGCAACGAGACCAAGAGCGAGGGCATCTTTGGCGACTACATGCTCAGGAGCGTGAAATACTGGGTCGACGAGTACCACATCGACGGCTTTCGCTTCGACCTGATGGGCGTGCACGACATCGCAACCATGAATAAAATACGCCACGAGCTGCCCAGCGGCATCTTCATCTACGGCGAGGGCTGGAGCGCGGGCTCATGCGCCCTGCCCGCCAGCAAGCTGGGCGTGAAGGCCAACTTGCCCAAGATGCCTGGCATAGCCGCCTTCAGCGACGAGATGCGCGACGCCCTGCGCGGACCCTTCAACGACGACCACAAGGGCGCCTTCCTGGCAGGCATCGCCGGCGAGGAAGAGAGCATCAAGGCCGGCATCGCCGGCTGCATCGCCCACCCCCAGGTCGACTACAGCAAGGTGAACTACAGCAAGCAGCCCTGGGCCCTGCAGCCCACCCAGATGATTGCCTATGTGAGCTGTCACGACGACATGTGCCTCGTCGACCGCCTGCGCACCGAGCTGCCTGGCATCGCCGGCGACGAGCTGGAGCGCCTCGACATGCTGGCCCAGACGGCCGTGTTCACCTCGCAGGGCGTGCCCTTCATGCTCAGCGGCGAGGAAATGATGCGCGACAAGAAAGGCGTGCACAATAGCTTCAACTCGCCCGACAGCATCAACCAGCTCGACTGGAACGGCAAGCTGCTGCACCCGCAAGTGTGGAACTACTACTGCCAGCTGCTGGCCCTGCGCAAGGCTCACCCGGCCTTCAGGCTGGGCGAGGCCGAACTGGTGCGCCGCCACCTCGAGTTTCTGCCCACGCAAGACTGCGTGGTGGCCTTCTGCCTCAAGGACCACGCCGGCGGCGACAACTGGAGCAACATCTATGTAGTGCTCAATGCCCGCAACACCCCGGCCAGGGTCGAGGTGCCGCAAGGCTGGTACACCGTGGTGGCAGCAGGCGGCAAGATCGATGCCGGCGGCATGGGCACCTTCAACGGCTCGGCCGTCGAGGTGGCCCCCCAATCGGCATTGATCATGCACCAGTAACAAAAGAAACACATTCACAATCACAAGACAAACAAAATAAAGATGAAAAAAATACTTCTTTCGGCAATGATAATGACAGCTATGGCAGCCGGTGCAGCCACCGTCGATGTCGACCGCATCGACCCGCCCAACTGGTACACCGGCCTCAACGACCCCTCGCTGCAGCTCATGATTTACGGCAAGGGCATCAAGGGTGCCGAGGTGACTACCAACTACCCGGGCGTGAGCATCGACAGCGTGGTCAACGTGGAGAGCGCCAACTACCTGCTTGTGTATCTCAACGTGAAAGACGCCCAACCCGGGGCCATGACGCTCAACTTCAGCCACAACGGCAAGCGCAAGGCAGTGAAATATGAGCTCAAGGCACGCTCCATGAGCGGCGAGCAGCACCAGGGCTTCACCGCTGCCGATGTGCTCTACATGCTCATGCCCGACCGCTTTGCCGACGGCAACCCGCGCAACGGCCAGCTCGCAGGCATGCAGCCCTACACCTGCAACCGCAACGAGCCCAGCCTGAGGCACGGCGGCGACCTCAAAGGCATAGAGCAGCACCTCGACTACTTCGACCAGCTGGGTGTGACCGCCTTGTGGTTCACTCCAGTGCTCGAGAACAACAGCCCCGACGAGAACGGCACCTTCAGCACCTATCACGGCTATGCCACCACCGACTACTACAAGGTAGACCCCCGCTTTGGCACCAACGACGAGTACAAGCAGCTCGTGGCCCAGGCCCACCAGCACGGGCTCAAGGTGGTGATGGACATGATATTCAACCATTGCGGCCTCTACCATCCCTGGCTCAAAGACCTGCCCTCCAAGGACTGGCTCAACTGGCCCGCCGGCTACCAGAAGTATATGCAGACGAGCTACAAGCTCACCCCCGTCATGGACCCCTATGCCAGCCAGGTCGACAAGAAAGAGACCCTCGAGGGCTGGTTTGTGCCCACCATGCCCGACCTCAACCAGAACAACCCCCACGTGATGACCTACCTCATACAGAACAGCGTGTGGTGGATTGAGACCGTGGGCATCGACGGCATACGCATGGACACCTATCCCTATGCCTACAAGCAGCCCATGGCCCGCTGGATGAAGCGCCTCAACGACGAGTACCCCAACTTCAACGTGGTGGGTGAGACCTGGGTCACCGAGCCTGCCTACACCGCCGCCTGGCAGAAGGACTCCCCCCTGAGCAACGACAACAGCTACCTGCCCACCGTGATGGACTTCTCCTTCTACGAGAAACTCGACTCGGCCAAAAACGAGGAAACCGACGGCTGGTGGAAAGGCTACAACCGCATCTACAACAGCTTTGTCTACGATTACCTCTACAAGGATCCCAGCCACGTGATGGCCTTTATCGAGAATCACGACACCGACCGCTTCCTGGCCGACGGCAAAGACGTGCAGGCCCTGAAACAGGCCTTGGCCCTGCTGCTCACCGTGAAACGCATACCGCAACTCTACTACGGCACCGAGGTGCTCATGAACGGCACCAAGCAGGTCACCGACGGCAATGTGCGCAAGGACTTCATGGGCGGTTTCCCCGGCGACAAGCGCAACTGCTTCACGCGCGAGGGCCGCACGGCCCAGGAAAACGACATGTTCGACTGGCTGAGCGCCGTGTTGCACTGGCGCCAGCACAACGACGTGATCGCCAAAGGCACAATGACACAATTTTGCCCCTATGGCGGCGTCTATGTCGTCGCCCGACGCTACCAGGGCAAGAAAGTGATGACCGTGCTCAACGGCACCAGCAAGGCAGCCACACTGAGCGTGAACCGCTATGCCGAGGTCATCGAGGGCGCCACCACAGCCCGCGACGTGCCCACAGGCAAGATCGTGGACCTGACACGGGACTACAACCTCGCCCCCCGCGAGGCCCTCATCCTGGAATTCTGACCATTTCTATAGCAATCACACCGGCACCCCGATGGCCGCAATGCAAAGGCAGGCATCGGGGTGCCGTTTTTTTGTCCCCCGGGTTCTTTCACTTGACCCCGAGAGCACGACGTGAGGTGTGGTGCCGGCTGGAGCGAGACGCGGGGCAGGTGAAATTACGGGACAATTAGTTTGGTTTTGCGCTCGGGTTGCAGTACCTTTGCAGTCGGAATTCAAAAAAATACAATCATTTATGGCACTTCAATGTGGTATTGTGGGACTCCCCAACGTGGGCAAGTCCACTCTGTTCAACTGCTTGTCGAACGCCAAGGCGCAATCGGCAAACTTTCCTTTCTGCACCATCGAGCCCAATGTGGGGGTGATCACCGTCCCCGATGATCGCCTCAACAAGCTGGCCGAGCTTGTGCACCCCGAGCGCATCGTGCCCACCACCGTCGAGATTGTCGACATTGCCGGCCTTGTGAAAGGCGCCAGCAAGGGCGAGGGCCTGGGCAACAAGTTTCTGGCCAACATACGCGAGACCGATGCCATCATTCACGTGCTGCGCTGCTTCGACGACGACAACGTGACCCACGTCGACGGCACAGTCGACCCCGTGCGCGACAAGGAGGTGATCGACACCGAGTTGCAACTGCGCGACCTGGAGACCATAGAGAGCCGCATAGGCCGCGTGCAGAAGCAGGCTCAGGCCGGCGACCGCGAGGCCAAGATGCAATATGAGGTGATGCAGCGCTACGAGCAGGTGCTCTCGCAGGGCAAGAGCGCCCGGCTGGTGGAGCTCAACAGCAAGGAGGAGGAAAAGATTGCCCACGACCTGTTTCTGCTCACCAACAAGCCCGTGCTCTATGTGTGCAACGTCGACGACGCGAGCGCTGCAAGCGGCAACCACTATGTCGACGCCGTGCGCGAGGCGGTGAAAGACGAGGATGCCCAGGTGCTGGTCATCGCCGCCGAGACCGAGAGCGAGATTGCCGAGCTGGAAACCTACGAGGAGCGCCAGGAGTTCCTGGCCGAGATCGGGCTCAAGGAGAGCGGCGTGAACCGCCTCATCAAGAGTGCCTATGCCCTGCTCAACCTCGAGACCTTCCTCACGGCCGGCCCCAAGGAGGTGCGCGCCTGGACCTTCAAGAAGGGCAGCAAGGCGCCACAGTGTGCCGGCGTGATACACAGCGACTTTGAGCGCGGTTTCATCAAGGCCGAGGTCATCAAGTACCAGGACTACATCGACTATGGCAGCGAGACGGCCGTGAAAGAGGCCGGCAAGATGCACATCGAGGGCAAGGACTACGTGATGCAAGACGGCGACATTGTGGTGTTCCGCTTCAACGTGTAGCATCGCGGTACCGATACAAAACAGCACGGGCGGCTTGGAAGCAAAATGCTCATTCCAAGCCGCCCGCATTATTTTCTCTCTTGGCGTGTTGCTCAGCGCATGGCCTCAGAGGCGATCAACCGTCGTATATGGCCTGCAGCTGTGCATAGTGGGCCTCGGGCGAGAAGCGCTCGATGGCCCGGTGCTTGATGGCATCGTGGTCCCAGCCGGTGTTCCAAGCCTGGCGCATGGCATCGCACAAGGCCTTGGCATCGCCACAAGGATAGGTGAGCCCGCACCCGTCGACGATGAGCTCGGGTATGCCGCCTATGTGCGAGCCCACCACTGGGGTACCCGAGCACAGCGACTCGATGACGCTGAGCGGGTTGTTTTCGTACCACTCGCTGGGCACGACCGAGAAGCGCGCCCTGCCCAGCAGGTCGCTCACGCCCTGGGCATCGAGCTGACCCAGGAAGTGAATGTTGGGGAACGACGAGAAATCGTGCCGCAGCTCGTCGATGAGCGGGCCCGAGCCGCCCACACGCACCTCGCGCCGCATCAAGGCAGCAGCCTGTAGCAGTGTCGACACGCCCTTCTCGGCCGAGAGGCGCCCCACATAGCAGTAGAAGTCGTCGCGCGGCTGCTCGTGCTGCGCCTTAAACTTCTCGAGCTTCAGTGGGTCGACAAAGTTGCACAGCACCTTGAGCTTGCCACTGTCGAAGCCGCCCTGCTCCATCTTGCGGGCCATGAACTGGCTGGGGCATATCCAGGCATCGACACACTTCTCGAGCACTGCGCGGCTCCAGCGCTTGGCCTCGGCCCAGGCCACGACGCTGGCTGCCATCGAGCGTTTCATGCACCGGTGCTCCACCACCGGGTGCTTGTTGCTCCCGAAGCACTGCTCGCAGGGCTTGCCCTCGCGCAGGCAGGTGTAGGCCGGGCACAGCAGCTTGTAGTCGTGCAGGGTCCACACCACCTTGATGCCACGGTTGTGGGCCATCTGGGCCACTACGGGCGACAGGTAGCTGTGCACGTTGTGCAGGTGCACCACATCGGGCTTGAAATCGTCGAGCACGCGGGCTATCGAGCGCTTGATGTCGCCCAGGCCCATAATGCGCTTCAGGGCTTTGAACTTGGCGCCAAGGCCGCCATCGAGGCTAATCTGGCTGGCAAAGTAGCGGGAAAACTGCGACTCAACGTTGTGGGGATACTGCATGGCATACACACCCACATCGACGCCGTGGGCGCGCAGCAACCGCTCGGTGTTGAGTGTGACCACACAATCGCCGCCACGGGGATAGTAGAACTTGTTGACGAGTAAAACACGTTGAGCCATAGTCGGGAAATCTTAAGCGTTCTAATATTAACGCAACCAAGGTGGATTTATTATGCAACAGTGCACTTTCAACGATAGACGTTGCCGGCCACGCTGCGCGAGCGCACGTTGGTGATGGGCTGGAGCAGGGTGCGCTCTCCGTCGACCCCCGTAAACACATTGTTGCGCACTTGCAGCTTGTTGAAGCGGCGGGCAGCCTTGTCGTTGTTGTCCCAGTGGGTCATGAGCTGGCCGTTGCCCGGCGTGTTGACCATGTTGCCGTCGAAGACCAGCGAGCCCTGCTGGGCAAACTCCTGCAGGAAGAAGTTGCTGGTGGTGCTGTTGAAGGTGTTGCCCACAAAGTTGAGGTCGACCGTCTTTACATTGCGGCAATAGATGCGCGTGTCGCCCGTGAAGACGTTGCTGTCGGCATTGATGGTCACCTTGCCGTCGATGCCGTCGCCATAGTCGATCGAGGCCAGCATGCCCAGGCCCGAGAAAGAGTTGCCAGTCATGTTGACGGTGCCGCCTGCGTTGTCAAAGCTCAGGAGCCGGCACCCCAGGCGCTGTGTAGTGAGGCTGCTGGTCGCCACATTGTCGGTGAGCGAGCTCTTGCCCAGGTCGACGATGGCGCCGCCATGCACCATGAGGTGGCAGTAGCCCGAGGCGCCCCAGGGGGCCACAAAGGCCGCATTGTTGACGGTCGTGTTGCCGCTGAACGTGATGGGAATGCGTGCCGCGTTGAGGTCGGTGACCTCGTAGTCGCAATGCCTAATCTTCTGGTCGCTTGCTACAGGGCTGTTTTCGATATAGTTGTTGGCAATCACCACATTGTCGTGGGTGTCGCGCTCGCTGAAGGTGATGCCCATGATGGTGTGGCACAAGCCTTGCATGTAGAAGCGGTTGCCCGAGATGTCGACGTTGCTGCTCGCGCAGCCAACGGTGGCCGGGGTCGAGGTACCGACGTAATAGGTAAAAAACACGCCATTTACCAAGTCGGCAGGGCCATTGCCGCGGTTCACATAGTAGAAATCGTTGTCGGCCACCTTTATGTTGTAGCGCTTGATGTCGCCCGGCACAGGGGCATCGGCGCCGAAGAAGGCCACGCACTCGTCGTTGCCATACTTGTAAAACGTGTTGGCGCTGATGTCGATGTCGTGCATCTGACCGCGCAGCCACAGCACGCCGCCCGTAGTGCAATTGTTGTAGTTGGTGAGCGTGCAGTTGCGCACGGTCACATTGGAGCAGGCGCGCAGGTCAACGTTGGTGCACACGGCGTTGCGCAACGTGCAGTTGAAGCGCTCGATGCTCACTGGGGCGCAGTTGCACAGCTTGAAGGCATACTTCTCGGCGCCATTCCACCATATTCCGTTGTGGTCCTTGAGCTTGACCGAGAGGTCGTGTATCGACACAGCCAGGGGCTGGCTCGTGCTGGCGCTCACCTTAAAAAAGGTATCGTCGAAGAAAGCCTTGAAGCCGGCCCTGTCGGTGCCGTTGTCGAGCACGACGGTGGTTTTCTTCACGCCCAGCCCCTTGATTTCGACATTGCAGGCAAACTCAACCGTGCCCTCGATGGTAAACGTGCCGGCCCGGTCGAAGTAGAGCACCAGGTGGTCGGCAGGGCCGAGGTGGGCAGCACGCTCGCGCAGGGCCGCCGTGAGGTTGCCTTGCAACTGGCTCACTCGCAGGGTCACGGTGCTTGCCGCAACCTGGCTCGGGAGCAACAACAACGATACGGCCACACACATGACCGACAATAGCATTATCGCCTTTTTCATATTATGCTGGTTTTAAAACAGGAGTCGATTGCGACGCGGCGGCAGGCTCGGTCTTGAGCCACGACGTGGCAAGTATCGAGGCAAAGAAGAAGCTGAACTCGGGGCCACGGAACGCCTCGTTGTAGACAAGCACAATGAGCACGACAAGCACAAAAAAGAGCTGCAGGTTCTTGTTGCGACGGCCGTAGCCCACGGGATGCTCGGTAAACATGACCCAGAAGTTGAACACCATCCACAGCAGGCCCAGCACGCCCAGCTGGATGTAGACGTGCAAAGCATAGGGCATGGTGCCGAAGAAGAGCCAGTCGTACTCATCGGCAAGCGACGAGCGCTCCATGTGGCTGCCGCCCTTGAACTGACCCACGCCGAAGCCCGTGAGCACATGGCCCGGATGCTCGGCATCGAGCTGCTGCATGAGCACAAACTTGAGGTAACGCGGCAAGTCGGTGGCCGAGTTCTCTTCAAGGTTGTACTGGGCGTCGCCCTCGGGGTCCTCTATATCGCCTATGAGATACTCGGTCAGGTACTCCTTCGACAAGAAATCATTTTTTCCGCTCTCCTGCGAGGAGTATACAATATCGCCCAATAGAAACACAACGGCCACAATGGGCACCGAGATGACGATGCGCATAAACATCTTGCGGTCGATGGGCATCAAGAGGAAGAAGTACAAAGGGAGCAACAAAAAGCTCACCTTGGTCTCGTTGAGAAACGTGGGATACAACAAGAAGATGAGCGACTTGTTGGCCCACAAGCTGTTGAAGAAATCATTACGGTCTACACGCTTCTGCATCAAGTAGAACGATACGGCATAGATCGAAAGCGACACCACTCCCGAGTAGTTTTGGCCAAACGAGCCTCCACCCTGGTCGCCTGCGCCATACTTGAAAAACTGAAAAGTGATGCACAAGGCCTGTATCACAAGGAAGATGTACAGGTTCTTGTCGAATGCACGCACAAAGCGTGCACGCCGCTCCTCGGTATTGTTGAAATAGCGAATGATGGGAAAGAAATAGGCAATGCCCACAAACTCGCGGTAGCCGTTGATGTAGAACAGCAGCGAGTAGCCGTTGAGTATCACGGTCACCAGCAGCGAGAGCAGCGTGAAGATGCCTATCGAGACCATCGCCCACCGCGACTCGCGCATCGTGAGCAGGCCCAGCCCCACAATCGTGAAGTCGAGCAGGAAGAACAGCGGCGACCGCAGACTGGAGATGAAGGGCAGAATCTCGTCGTTGACAAAGCCGAAGGTGGCAATCACCCAAAACACGGTGAACAGCACCCGCTGATATATGCCAGCCTTGTCATTGCTCATTGCAGTCCCCCTCTCGCTACTAAGCTACTCAGCATCACTTGTCGTCGTCGTTTTTCCCGTAGCCGTAGCCGTAGCTGTTGTCCTGGCTGGGCTTGGTGTCGTTGACGATAGCGCCCACGTTGGCCAGGCGCTTGGTGGCCACGAGACGGTTCATGAGCTTCACCATGCTGCGCTTGGTGTAGTTGGCCCGGGTCACATACACCGTGGCGTCGGCCATGCCGGCCACCGAGAAGGTGTCGCTCACCTGTGCCACAGGAGCCGAGTCGATAATCACATAGTCGTAGCGCTCGCGCAGCTCGGCAATGAGCTTGCCGGTGCGATCGCCCAGCAGCAGCTCGGAGGGATTGGGAGGCACTGCACCGGCCACAATCACATCGAGGCTCTCGTTGCCTGGCATGTGCTGCACAATCTCGTCGAGCCTCATGTCGCTCTTGGCCAGGTAGCTCGTGATCCCTGGCAGGGGCTTGAGGTGCAACATGTCGGCCAGCTTGGGCGAGCGTATGTCCATGCCCACGAGCACCACCTTTTTCCCCTCGAGCAGGGCAAAAGAGGCGGCAAGGTTGGAGCTCACAAACGACTTGCCCTCGCCGCTTGTGCTCGAGGTCACGAGCACGACCTTGGCCTCGGGACCGGTGAGCATAAACTGCACGTTGTTGCGCAGGTAGCGGAAGAGCTCGACGATAGCCGAGGTCTTGCCCTGACGCACCACCAGGGCCTCCTTGTGGCGGTTGTGGTGCACATGCCCGATGACCGGCACTGCGCTTATTTCTTCTAAGTCGTCTTGCGAGCTGAACTTGGTGTTGAGCATGTGCAGCAGGTAGATGATAGTGACTGGAATGAAGACAGCCATGCACAAGGCCAGGAAGAGCACCATGGGCACCTTGGGCTTCACGGGCTTGGACGAGGCATAGGCCTTGTCGACGATTTTGGCCTTGGGCGTGGTCGAGGCCAGCTTCAGGGCGTTCTCCTCGCGTTTCTGCAGCAGGTAGGTGTAGAGCTCGTTCTGGATGCCTTGCTGGCGATACAGGGCACGGGTCTCACGCTCGGTGGTGGGCACCTGGCTTATCTTGTCGCTGGCAGCGGCTTCCTGGCTCTCGGCTTGAGCGAGGCGTATGTTGAGCGCCTGCATGCTCGATTTCACGCCGCGCAGCACATTGGCGCGGGTCACTGCGAGTTGCTTGTCGATGTTGTGCATCACCGCGTTGTCGTCTTTGGCCGACTCGGCCAGGCGCATGCGCTCGGTCACGAGTCGGTTGTAGGCCGCCACCGAGCCCGATGCTGCCGTCGAGTCGGCCTCAAAGGGGATGAGGTTGTATTTGTTGGCCGGGTTGGCGATGAAGTCGCGTATCATGCTCATGATGCGGTATTGCGTCTGCAGGGCCACGATAGCGTTTTCACTGGCCGTCTGCTTGCCTATCACAGCCTTGCCCTGTATCTCGGGGTCGACCATGTTGTGGGCCTTCTTGTAGGCTTCAATCTCCGACTCGCTCCCTATCAGGTCTTTATAGATGAGATTGATGCGGTCGTCGATAAACTTGCCCGTGGCGATAGCCTGGGTATCCTTGTCCTTGAGCCCCTTCTCATTGTAGAGGCGCATGAGGGTGTTGAGGATATCGCGCCCGCGCTGCACATTGCTGTCGGTGATACCCAGCGAGATGCCGTCCGACTTCTTGGCATAAAGCTGCACATCCACATCGGCCATGTAATCCTCGGCCTTGGAAACGTAGCCTTTCACGCTGGCAGTGATATTGTAGGCCTTGCCGGGCACGTAGAAGTTGCTCTTCTGCACCGAGAAGATGCCATAGGGCGTCTTCACGCTCACAGGCAGCTGCACGCCCTTGAGATGTACCAGTGTGTTGAAGAAGCTCTTCTTGACCTTGATATCGGCCCTGCCCATCTTGTCGCACTTGATTTTAAACACCATCGCCGTGCTCAGGGTGTCGTAGAGCTCCTTGGGGGCCTCGACCACGATGGGCGAGTTGCGATAGTGCTGCTCGTGCTTCATGAAGCCGTGCTTCTCGCTGTAGTTCACGTTCAGGCCCAGTTCCTCGACCATCTGCTGCACGAGGCTCTCCGAGCCCATGACGATGATCTCGTCTTGCACGTTGGCGCTCACGCCGCCCATGATGCTCGAGATGTCGAAGCCGCCCGATGCCTTCTTGGCCGCCGAGCTGCCGTCGTCGTCGCCCACAAGCACCGAGGCACGTATGAGAAAGACCGGGGGAGTGACGTTCAGGTAGAAGAATGCGATGCCGAAGCAGGCCGCAAACGAGAGCACAAAAAGCCACCAGTAGTGCAGCAGCTTGCGCAAGAGCTTGCCCGCATCGAAACTTGATGCCGCTGCCTGAGCCGGCTCGGGAGCGGTATTGGGTGATGAGTTGTCCATATATCTATATGAGTAGTATTTTACTTGACTGTGAGAGCAATCACCAGCGAGGCGATCACACTTGCCATGCTCACGATGGTCGACACCATCGTGAGCTTGTAGGCGTTGAACTGGTTGTACTTGGAGTTGTCGACTTTAATCTTGTTGGGCTCTACATAGACCACATCGTCCTGCTGCATGTAGAAATAGGGCGATGAGAAGATGCTGCTGTCTTGCAGATTGAGGCGTTGATAGGTGCGCTTGCCGTCGACGGTGCGTATCACCAGCACATTGTCGCGGCGGGCATACTGCGTGAGGTCGCCAGCCAGGGTCAAGACCTCGAGCAGGGTGATTTTCTCCTTGCCGATATACACACGGCGCGGGGCGTTGACCTCGCCCATCACATTCACACCATAGCCTGTGAGCTGCACGCGCACGTAGGGGTCTTTCACCTTCTCGGCCACTTTGTCCTTTATCAGCTTCTCGACCTGGGAGGTGGTCATGTCCTTGACGTGCAGCACGCCCAGCACAGGAAAGTTGATGTTGCCCTCATGGTCGACCACATAGGTGAGCAAGCGGCCGTTGCCCTGGGTCTCGGTAGTGCCGCGGGTAGCAGGATTGGCGTTGGGTACATTGAACATTGCCGTGGCCTCGGGCACTGCCGAGGTGACACTGATGATGAGCTCATCGTCGGGCTCAATGTGTATCGAGTAGTCGCTCTTGTCGTCGGCGAGCGTGCCCTCCTGTCCCAAATTGGGGAAATAGCTAAGCGATGGTTCGGCCTGCTTGCTTGTAGAGCAGCCGCACAGGGCGAGCAGGGCGAGCAGGGCGATAAGTATTTTCTCAGTCATGACGAAGTGTTGATTATGCATTGGGTGATTACAATTGCTATTTCATATTAACGCCGACCAAGTGCCAATTATTGTGACTCGCCACTGGAATTGCAAGCACACAAGCCCACAAACAGCGCTAATGCCCTGCAAAGGTATTGCAAAAAAGGGAAAGCGCAAAATCCAAGCACACCCAACTGCCGCAGCCACTGTGCACGCACTTACATGGCAATTTGCGCGGCGTGAAGCATGTGCGAAATCAAAAACAAGTTCCCCCGATTTTGCATTTCGCTCGACTTGCAGTAATTTTGCACACACAAAAATCATCAACTATCGCGACACATGTATTTTTCGTTAGCAATTCCCCTCTACATATATATACTTCTGGCAGGCGCACTGCTGCTCACTGTGGCAACCGGGCTGTGGCAGTGGCTGCAGGCGCGGCGGCTGGCACGCTTTGTGCAGCGCGACGAGCCGGCTCGCGACTATCTCGACGAGGAGCAGCTGCCCAGCATCTCGGTCGTGGTCTATGCCCACAACGATGCTGCCAGCCTCGAGCAGCTGCTGCCGCTCATGCTCGAGCAGGACTACGAGCGATATGAAGTGATCGTGGTCGACGACGGGTCCTACGACGACAGCCGCGACGTGGTGAGCGAGATGATGCAGTCCTACGGCAACCTGCGCTTGTCGTTTTCGCCCGACGACACCCGCTCGCTATCGCGCAAGAAGTTGAGCTTGATGATAGGCATCAAGGCTGCCAAGGGCGACATCATTGTCACCACCAATGCCAACTGCCGCGTGATGAGCAACCAGTGGCTGCGGCTGCTGGCACGCAACTTTGTGGCCGGCATCGACGTGGTGCTGGGCTACTCGCACTATCACTACAGCCGCGACAAGAAGCCCGGGCGCTACTATCGCATCTACGACACAGCGGTCACTGCCAGGCAATGGGTGCTGAGTGCCGTCGATGGCGTGCCCTACCGCGGCGTGAGCGACAACCTGGCCTACCGCCGCCAGGTGTTTTTTGACAACGCCGGTTTCTCGGGAAGTATCGACCTGCGCTGGGGCGACGACGACGTGTATGTGAGCCAGATTGCCAACGGCGGCAACACGCGCCTCGAGCTGAGTCCCGGCAGCCAGGTGCAATCCTACTACGACGATGTGGCCCGCGCCCACAACCGCCTCAAGCTGAGGCGCGACTTCACCTCGAAGCTGGTGGCCACCAGGGCGCCGTTTATCGCACAGGGCTTTTTCTCCACGCTCAACTATGCACGTCTGGCATGCCTTGTGGCGGCCGTAGCACTCGACTGGGATAACGCCGTTGTGGTGATCCTGGCTGCAGTGCTGGCCGTGGCCTCGTGGGCGATTGCCATCGTCGCCTTCGACAAGAGTGCCCGACCGCTGCAGGTGCCCAAGCTGGCCATGTGCGTGCCGCTCTTTGCCGCTTGGAGGCCCGTGGTGAACATGGTCTACCGCCTGCGCGGCATCAAAACCAAGCAAAACAACTACACCTCGATCTATGACTGAGCGTGCCTCGAGCCATATCGCACCCCTCACCTCGTGGCGAAGCATCTTTGTGCTGTGCATCGCGTGGTTTCACTGCGGCGTGATGCCCGTGTGCATGCAGCTCACCATGGCAGGGGTGGTGTGCTTCTTCATCATGAGCGGCTTTCTCACCTGCCGCGCCCATCGAGGGCTGCAAGGGCGGGGGCTGGGCCGGTTTTTGGTCTCGCGTGCACTGCGGCTGTATCCTGCCCACTGGCTCAGCCTGGCCTTGTTCACAGCCTTCACGGTTGCCGTGCACGAGAAGGGGCTCTACTGGCCGGCGCTGCTGCCCAACGCCTTGCTTGTGCAATGCTTCATCCCGGTGCGCGACTACTTCTTCTCGTTCAACGTGCCCTCGTGGTTCCTGAGCAGCCTGCTGACCTGCTACCTGTGCTACGGGCTGCTGTACCGCGGTCTCAAGGCCATGCCGCTCAAGTGGCAGCTCGCCACGGCAGCAGCCCTGATGGTGCCCTACGCCATAGCCATGGGCAGCATCGAGAGCAAGAGCGAGCTGGCCTGGGCCTACGTGTGCCCCCTGCTGCGCGTCTATGAGTTTGCGCTGGGCATGGTCGCGTGCAACGTGTGCCACGCCGTGGGCCACCGCTGGGATGCACGCCGATGGCACTGGGCCGAGTGGGTGCCCGTGGGCCTCACCGCCCTGCTCACGGCCATCGACGTGTGCTGGCCGCAGCTGCTGGGCGCACGCTACGACCAAAGCATAATATGGGAAATACCCATGGCGCTGCTCGTGCTTGTGCACGCGCTCAACAACGACAATCCTGGCCCCGTGGGGCGGGCGCTATCGTGGCGGCCGCTTGTGTGGCTGGGCAGCATGAGCCTCGAGCTCTTCCTGCTGCAAGGCCTGGCCGGTCGCCTGTACAACTACCTGGTGGCTCCCGTGCTGGGCCACTACGGCATCGAGGCCTACGCCATGGTGCCTGTGGGCATGCTGCCCCTGCTCGTGGGCGGGGCCTGGCTCATGCACCGCTACTTCACCCGGCCCGTCCAGGCCTGGGCCGCCGCCAAGCTGCAAGGCTGAAAAAAAGGGCGGCATGGCAATATTGGTGGCAAAAATGCGTTATAAAGGTTGAAATGAATTGTAAATATTCCCGACATATCACGCTCGTGGTGATGCTGCTGCTCACAGTGGCGGCAGCGATGGCACAGGACAACGACAAGGTGCTCAACCGCCAGTATGCCGACATGAAGAAGCTGCACTTCGGCTTCTCGATAGGCATGAACTTCCAGGACCTCAACATCACCAACAACGGCTTCACTACCGCCGACGGCGAGCAGTGGTATGCCGACGTGCCCAACCACTCGCCCGGCTTCAGCGTCAACGTGCTGGCCGACTACCGCCTGGGGCAGCACTTCAACCTGCGCTTCTCGCCCGGCATGTACTTTGGCAACAAGGTGGTGAAATACATCAACGCCCTGGGCGATGCCACAGCCCCCGACAAGACCCACTACCGGCAGAGCCAGAACATAAAGTCGACCTACGTGGTGCTGCCCGTAGAGGTCAAGTTCTCGGCACTGCGGCGCCACAACTACCGCCCCTACTTCACGAGCGGCGTGATGGGCGTGGTCGACGTGAGCAAGGACCGCCCCGACCAGCTGCAGCTCAAAAACAGCGACGTGATGCTCACCGTGGGCATGGGATGCGACTTCTACCTGCCCTTCTTCAAGTTCTGCCCCGAGGTGAAATTCTGTTTCGGGCTCAAGAACATGCTCAAGAAAGACCGCCCCGACCTGCAGGACAACGAGCAGATGATGCGCTTCACCCAGAGTGTCGACAAAATCAAGGACAACATGGTGGTGGTAACTTTCTATTTTGAATGACGTGCAACCAGTGAACAAGCTAAATACAGGCATAACGGCACTCGTGCTCCTGCTGCTGGCAGCGCTGCTGCCGGCAGGCGCACGGGCGCAAGTCGACGCCCAGTACACCCAGTACTGGGCCGTGCCCGGCTACTACAACCCCTCGGCCATAGGCAACAGCGACTACATCCACATCGTGGCCGGCAGCCGCGCCCAGTGGGTGGGCATCAAGCACGCCCCGCTGTCGTTTGTGGCCCTGGGCGACATGCCCTTCAAGCTGCTGGGCAAGCGGCTGGCCACAGGCGCCGTGATACAGCAGCACAGCATGGGTCTGTACTCGGGGCTGAACGCCGGCGCCCAGCTTGCCTTCAAGCAGAAGCTCTTCAAGGGCACCCTGAGCGTGGGCCTGCAGGTGGGGCTCGTGACCGAGAGCTTCAAGGGCTCCAAGATAGTGATGCCCACGGGCGACAACGCCCACGAGGCCAACGACGATGCCATACCCAAGACCGACGTCTCGGGCAACGCCTTCGACATGAACGCCGGCATCTACTACCAGCACAAGTACTTCTGGGCCGGCGCCTCGGTCACCCACATCACCCAGCCCAGTGTCGAGCTCAAGAGCGAGGGCAACGAGGAAGACATCTACGAGTTCCAGCAAGGCCGCACCTATTATTTTATGGCCGGCGGCAATATTCCAATCAAAAACACGTTATTTGAATTGCAGCCCTCGGTCATGGCCAAGACCAACACCAAGGTGTTTCAAGGCGAGGTCACGCTCAGGGCCCGCTACAACAAGTTCATCTCGGGAGGCGTGGGCTACCGCTACAAGGATGCCGTGAGCATCATGGTGGGAGCCAACTTCAAGAACTTCTTTCTTGGCTACTCCTACGACTATCCGGTGTCGGCCATCAGCAAGGCCACCACGGGTAGCCACGAGGTGTTTATCAACTACAACGTGAAGCTGGATTTAGGAGACAAAAATAAAAACAAACATAAGAGTATTCGAATAATGTAGAATATGAAAAAGCCATTAATCATTATCTTGACCGCAGTGCTCATGACCACAATCATGACATCGTGCTTCTCGGGCCGCCGCAGCATCAACACCCAAGGCGGCGAAGTCACGGGCATAGGCGCCACCACCTTCAGCGAGCCCACCCCCTATGGCATGGTGCTGGTCGACTGCGGGTCGATGAAAGAAGGCCCTGCCCAGCGCGACTCGCTGTGGGGCATCGACTCGGTGGCCCGCGGCGTGAGCGTCGACGCCTTCTGGATGGACGAGACCGAAATCACCAACTCCAAGTATAAGCAGTTTCTCTACTGGGTGCGCGACTCCATCATACGCGAGCGCCTGGCCGACCCCGCCTATGGTGGCAACGAGGACTTCAAGATCGAGGAAGACAAAGAGGGCAACCCCGTGAAGCCCCACCTCGACTGGAGCAAAAACATACCCTGGAAAAATCCCAGCGAGGACGAGGAACGCGCCATCGAGAGCGTGTACCGCACCAATCCCATCACCGGCAACAAGGAGCTCGACCCCGAGCAGATGAACTACCGCTACGAGGTGTACAACATGACCGAGGCCGTGAAGCGCAAAAACCGCCTCGACCCCACCCGCCGCGACTACAACACCGACCACGCCGTGCCCACCAGCAATCCCGTCATCAGCAAGGACACTGCCTATATCGACGACGAGGGCAAAATCGTGCGCCAAACCATCACGCGCCCGCTCTCGAGCCAGTACGACTTTGTCAACACCTATATTGTGAACATCTTCCCCGACACCACATGCTGGGTCAACGACTTTGAAAACGCCTACAACGAGCCCTACGTGCGCATGTACTTTGCCAGCGGCAACTACAACAACTATCCCGTGGTGGGCGTGAGCTGGGACCAGGCCAACGCCTTCTGCAACTGGCGCACCGAGTTTCTGCGCAAGTCGCTGGGCAAGGAGGGCGTCTACATCGAGCCCTACCGCCTGCCCACCGAGGCCGAGTGGGAATATGCCGCCCGCGCAGGCGTCAACAAGAACAAGTATCCCTGGGAGGGCGACATGCCGCTGAGCGAAGACGAGGGCTGCTTCTATGCCAACTTCAAGCCGCAGGAGGGCAACTACGTGAGAGACGGCAGCATCATCTCCTCGCCCGTGGGCACCTACCAGCCCAACGACTTCGGGCTCTACGACATGGCCGGCAACGTGAGCGAGTGGACCTCGACGGCCTACACCGAGAGCATCGACAAGATGACCAGCGACCTCAACCCCGAGTACCGCTACAACGTGGCCAAGGAAGACCCCTACAAGATGTCGCGCAAGATCGTGCGCGGCGGCTCGTGGAAAGACGTGGCCCACAACATACGCTCCGACATACGCATGTGGGAATATGAAAACGAGCAACGCTCCTACATAGGCTTCCGCTGCGTGCGCTCCAAGGTGGGCTACGCCAAGGCCAAGCGCAAGAAATGAGGCGCGCCGCTCACGGCCACTCAAGAGACGACACAACAACATCACAACATCAATGGATCTCAACTCGCGGCACAGCGCCGCTTAACGATAAAGAAAATGGGTAAAATCAAAAAATACAAAAACGTTGTCGAGCGCTTCCTCTCGGGCGACTCGGGCCAGCGCTTCTTCAACTTTGCTTACAGTATAGGCGCCGCCGTGGTGATATGGGGAGCCCTGTTCAAAATCCTGCACCTGCAAGGCGGCAACGAGCTGCTCACCATAGGCATGGGCACCGAGGTGCTCATGTTTATCCTCACCGCCTTCGACAGCCCCCAGAAGCAGTATCACTGGGAGCAGGTGTTTCCCGTGCTGGAGACGGGCAACCCCGACGACCGTCCCGACTTTGCCAGCGGCGCGGGCATCGTAGTGGGCGCCGGGGCAGCAAGCGCCGCCGCTGCCCAGCAGGAGCAAGAGGCCCAGGTGAAGGCTGCCGTGGGCCTGCCCCAAGGCTTGCAGCTCACCGAGGCCGAAACCACCTCGCTGAGCGAGAGTATACAGCGCATGAGCGCCGCCACCGAGCAACTCTCGAAGATGGCCGACCTCTCGGAAGCCACCAGCCGCTACCTCGAGCAGATGGCCGGCATCTCGGAGCAGATGGAACGCCTCAACAAGACCACAACGGCCCTCAACGAGGTGTCGCAGACCCTGTTGCAAAGCTACAAGGCCATCACCGACAACAGCGAGGGCATCAAAGACAGCTCGACGGGCTATGTGGAGCAAATGCAGAGCCTGAGCCACAACATTGCCGGGCTCAACACCATCTACGAGATACAGCTCAAGGGCGTGAGCTCGCAACTCGACTCGATCGACCGCGTGAACCGCGGCCTGAAGGACATACGCGACATGTACGAGAAGTCGGCTGCCGAGAGCGCCCACTACTGCGACGAGACCGAGAAGATGGCCCGCTACATGAAGCAGCTCAACAGCGTGTATGAAAAGATGATCAAGGCCATGACCGTCAACATGTACCGCCCCATGGGCGGCTCGATGCCCGGCGTTGACCTCAACGACGACGACAACAACGACCAACAGTAGCACACACACAGTATAAAATAAATGGCAGTACACAAAAATCAAAGCATGGCCGAGATGTCCTCGCGCCAGAAGATGATAAACCTCATGTATATCGTCCTCACCGCCATGCTTGCCCTCAACGTGTCGAGCGACGTGCTCAACGGCTTCAACCAGGTGCAGCAAGGCCTGGACCGGTCCAACCGCACGCTCACGGCACGCAACCAGGCCCTGCTGGGCGAACTCGAGGCATGGTACCAGAAGTACCCCAAGGTAGACAAGGCCCCGCTCTACGAGGCCCAGCACATGTGCGACGTCACCGACAGCCTCTACAACTATATCGACTCGCTCAAGATGGCCATCGTGCGCGTGTGCGACGGGCCCAAAGCCAACCCGCAGCACATCGTGGCACAAGACAACCTCGACGCCGCCGCCCAGGTCATGCTCCCGCCCACGGGCAAGAAGGGAGCCGAGCTGCGCGCGCGCATCGACCGCTACCGCAACTACATCGTGAGCTTGCTCAACGACGGCCAGAAGCAGAAGAGCATCGAGGAGGCCCTGTCGACAGCAACGGTAAAGACCAGCAACGGCAAGAAAAAATGGGAGGAAAGCATGTTTGAAAACATGCCCTCGATTGCAGCTGTGACCCTGCTCTCCAAGCTGCAGAACGACATACGCTTCTCGCAGGGCGTGCTGCTCAACCAGCTGCTCACAGGCCTCGACACGGGCGAGCTGCGCGTGAACTCGATCGAAGCCTTTGTGGTGCCCGACTCGCGCATCGTGATGCGCGGCCAGAAGTACACGGCCCGCATCGTGATGGCGGCTGTCGACACCATGCAGCGCCCCAAGGTGTACGTCAACGGCAGCATGCTCAACAACAACAAGGGCCTCTATGAGGTGGGCACTGGCTCGGTGGGCACATTCAACTACTCGGGCTGGATCGAGGTCACCGGCCGCGACGGCACCGTCACCAAGCGCGAGTTCAAGTCGAGCTACACCGTGATCGAGCCCATGGCCTCGATATCGGCCACGATGATGAACGTGTTCTATGCCGGCATCGACAACCCCGTGTCGATAGCCGTGTCGGGCGTGCCGCAACAGTCGATACAGGCCACCATGACCAACGGCACCCTGGTCAAGAGCGGCGACCACTGGGTGGCCCACTCGAGTGCCATAGGCAAGGAGTGCACCATCAGCGTCACGGCCGAGCTCGACGGCACCCGCACCAATGTGGGCAGTGCCACCTTCAGGGTGCGCAAGCTGCCCGACCCCACCCCGTTTATCGCCTGGCGCGACGCCCAGGGCAACACCCAGGAGTACAAGGGCGGCAAGCCCTTTGCCAAGGGCACCCTGCTGGCAGCCCGCGGCCTCGATGCCGCCATCGACGACGACCTGCTCAAGATCGACTACCGCGTGGTGAGCTTCGAGATGGTGCTCTTCGACCAGATGGGCAACGCCATGAGCGAGCGCTCGGCCGGTGCCAACTTCTCCGACCGCCAGCGCGCCGCCATGCGCAACATGAAGCACGGCAAGCGCTTCTACATCTCGCGCGTGAAGGCCACCGGCCCCGATGGCGTGACGCGCGACATCTCGCCCATGGAGGTGATCGTGAATTAACACAGAAAAAAACAGACAGCAAACAATTGACTTTAAGACAAATATGAAGTTTCTCAAGATTATCACCGTAGCCCTGCTGGCAGCCCTGGCTGGCCTGAGCACGCAAGCCCAGGTGGTGAGAAAGAAAGCCGGCGACGAGGGCAAGAAGAAGACCAACTCGGCCATCTCTGAGCGCCAGCAATCGTTCTACGAGGTAAACGAGCCCAGCGACGCCGACCTGCAGTGGATGAAGGTCGTGTATCGAGAGCTCGACCTCACCAAGGGCAAGAACCCCGCCCTGTACTACCCCGAGGAGCCCAACGAAGACGGCCAGAGCCTGTTCTACATCATCATGCGCCTGGTGGCCGACGGCGACATCGACTGCTACGAGTGGCTCGACGGCCGCGAGATGTTCACCCCCGAGTACAAGTACAAGGTGAGCAACATGCTCGACCGCTTCCACATCCTCTACACCACAGCCAAGGGCAGCACCGAGAAGCACCCCCGCTACAGCATCGAGAACGCCGACATACCGGGCAGCGAGGTGCTGAGCTACTACATCATCGAGAAGTGGGAGTTTGACACCCGCAGCAACGCCATGAAGTCGCGCGTCGAGGCCCTGTGCCCGGTGCTGCACCGCGAGGACGAGTATGGCGTGATGCAGAAGTGGCCCATGTTCTGGGTGAAGATGAACGACATACGCCCCTACATTGCACGCCAGTATGTGTTTACCGACGACGACAACAACCTGCTGCGCTACAACCTCGACGACTTCTTCAAGCTCAACATGTACAGCGGCGAGATCTACAAGGTGAAAAACCTGCGCAACATGACCCTGCGTCAGCAGTTCCCCGACGACAGCGCCTATCATCACGCCCAAGACAGCATCGAGGCCCGGTTGCGCCAGTTCAATAAGAGCCTGTGGGTGCCCGACCGCGAGGAGCTCATGGCCGCCAAGGAGGCCCGCGAAAAGGCCGAAAGAGCCAAGGCAGCCCAGGCCGACGGCGACGAGCAGCAGGCCACCCAAGACGATGACGAGCAGCAGTCGACGACCGTGAAGTCGGCCCGCAAGCGCAGCAGCACCAAGCGCGGCAGCAAGGCCAAGAGCAGCAGCCAGAGCAAGTCGAAGCCCAAGACCACCAAGGTGAAGACCCGCAGCATCAAGAGCAGCAGCGGCGGCGCCACCCGCAGCGTGCGCAACCGCAAGCGCTGACGACGTGCGAGCACAGCCAAGAAAAAGATACACATTTTTTTATAACAACAACTTCCCGGCATCCCGGCCTGAGCCTGTGGCTCGGTCGGGATGCTATCGTCGCGGGGGGGGGAAAAAAATTTATGGGTCATTAACATTGCGCAGTAACATTTGTTACCTCTGGGCGCAAGGCCGATGTGCTAACTTTGCAACCGAAATTCAAAAACAAGTAACATGACTACAGCAAACGATATGTTTTGTTTCCAGTGCCAGGAGACGGCCAAGGGAACGGGTTGCACCATCAAGGGTGTGTGTGGGAAAACGTCGACAACTGCACGGTGGCAGGACCTGCTGCTCAGTGTGGTGCGCGGTGTGGCAACAATCGAGCATGCGCTCGTCGAGGCAGGCGAGCCCATCGACCAGCAGGCAGCAACCTTCATGGTAGATGCCCTGTTCACGACCATTACCAATGCAAACTTCGACGACCAGGCCATCCTGGGCAAGGTGGACGCCGGCATCGCCCTGAAAAAGCAATTGCTGGCCCGCGCCCAAGAGCTGGGCGTGGACCTGCCCCACTACAACGAGGTGAAATGGGGCGGCGAGAAGGCCGACTACGAGACCGAGAGCCGTCGCGAGGGCGTGCTGCGCAACAGCAACGAGGACCTGCGCTCGCTCAAGGAGCTCACTGTGCTGGGCCTCAAGGGCATGGCAGCCTACTATGAGCACGCAGCCCGCCTGGGCCAGATGAGCGACGAGATCATCGCCTTCATGTACAAGGCTCTTGCAACCGTCACCAATCCCGACGCCACCATGCAGCAGCTGCTCGACACCGTGCTCGAGACGGGAAAATATGGCGTCGACGTGATGGCCCTGCTCGACAAGGCCAACACCGAGGCCTATGGCAACCCCGAAATCACACGGGTAAACATAGGCGTGGGCAAGAACCCCGGCATCCTCATCTCGGGTCACGACCTCAAGGACATCGAAGACCTGCTCGAGCAGACCGAGGGCACCGGTATCGACGTCTACACCCACGGCGAGATGCTGCCCGCACACTACTATCCGCGCTTGAAAAAATACAAACACCTGGTGGGTAACTACGGCAACGCCTGGTGGAAGCAGAAGGAGGAATTTGCCACCTTCAACGGTCCCATCGTGTTCACCACCAACTGCATCGTGCCTCCCACACCCACAGCCAACTACCGCGACCGCGTGTTCACAACCAACTCGGCCGGCTATCCAGGCTGGAAGCATATAGCCACCGGCCCCGACGGGCACAAAGACTATAGCCAGGTCATAGCCCTGGCCAAGACCTGCGCGGCACCCCAGGAGATCGAGTCGGGCTCGATCGTGGGCGGCTTTGCCCACAACCAAGTCTTTGCCCTTGCCGACAAGATTGTAGAGGCCGTCAAGAGCGGCGCCATACGCAAGTTTGTGGTCATGGGCGGTTGCGACGGCCGCATGCGCAGCCGCAACTACTACAGCGAGTTTGCCCAGGCACTGCCCCACGACGTGGTGATACTCACCAGCGGCTGCGCCAAGTACAAGTACAACAAGCTCAACCTGGGCGACATCGACGGCATACCGCGTGTGCTCGACGCCGGCCAGTGCAACGATTCCTACTCGTGGGCAGTGGTGGCCCTGAAGCTCAAGGAGATATTCGGCGCCAACGACATCAACGAGCTGCCCATCTTCTTCAACATCGCATGGTATGAGCAAAAGGCCGTGATCGTGCTGCTGGCCCTGCTCCACCTGGGCGTGAAAAACATCCACATCGGTCCCACACTGCCAGCCTTTGTGTCGCCCGGCGTGCTCAAGGTGCTCGTCGACAACTTCGGGCTGAGCGGAATAGGCACCGTCGAAGACGACATCAAGCAATACATCGAGGCCTAACTATTTCACTATATTCCAACGCGCGCGGCGCCTGCTGCCCCCCAACCCCGGGTGCACCAGGCGCCGCCCCGTTGTTGCACCCCATGCCGTCACGTTACCTCCTACAATCAATCCATTTCATGCCGTCACCATCATATAAGGCCCAGCATTGCCTGAACGGGAATGGAGGGTCGTAGACATCCATCTTTTCATTGCTCACAGATTGTTGAAGCAACGATAATAGAAATATGACTTGACCCTACACAAGTGGTTTTGAATTTTATTTTATTTTCATATCTATATGTCAGTGAAAAAGATGTATTTTTGTACAACAAATCTGGCCCATCACACCGATGATCAATCAATCCAACATAAAAGAAGTCCTTATTTCCATGGGCTTTCACAAAGAGAAAATAGGCAATTTCTTTAAGAAAGACTTTGGAGCATTCAACATGTCTGTTGATATCGACAACAAAACACTGAACTATCCACAAGGAGTTGTCCTGAATGACAAGACTACAAGCAATTTCTCTCACGATGAGAACTTTGTTGTATTCGAGTGTGTCAATAGATTGGTGGAAAAAGGCTATCTTCCTGAAACAATAGAATTGGAACCAAGATGGCGTCTTGGGCATGACTCAAAGTCAAGTGGCAAACCAGATATTCTCATCAAGGATAAGAATGGTGACAACCTTATCATTATAGAATGCAAGACTGCAGGGAAGGAATATCGTAAAGAAAAGAAGAATACAGAGACCGATGGCGGGCAGCTTTTCAGTTATTGGCAACAGGACAATGGTATAAAATGGCTCGCACTCTATGCTTCTGACTGGGATGGCACCAAAATTACCTATCAAAGTGATATTATCAATTGCACTGACGATGCCAACATCCTGAAAATGTCGGAGCGCGACAAAGATGTGAAGGTGTTTGCCCATGCCAAAAATGACAGTGAACGCTTTGAGGTTTGGCGAGACACTTACAATTGCCAATGGCTGTCCGATCTTATCTTCAGTGAGGACAGTCAACCCTATCAAATAGAGTTAAAGCCGCTGCGCAAGAAAGATCTAAAGGACTTCACTCCGGACGATAAGATTGTCAATCAGTTTGAAGAGATACTCCGGCACAATAACGTGTCGGACAAGGAAAACGCATTCAATCGTCTTGTAGCCCTTTTTATCTGCAAACTGGTCGACGAAATCAAAAAGCAGGACTACGAGGAAGTGGACTTTCAGTACAAGTACACCGACACCTACGAGACTCTGCAAGACCGATTGCAACGGCTTCATCAGCAGGGAATGGAAGAGTTTATGAAAGAGAAGATCTTCTATGTTGATGATGGCTATGCAGAGCGCCTGTTTGAAAACTACACCGGTCAAAAACGTAAAGCAGCCATAGAGGACTTGAAGCATACCATCAGAGTGCTCAAGTTTTATTCCAACAACGACTTTGCTTTCAAGGATGTCCACAACGAAGAACTATTCTACCAGAATGGCAAGATCCTTGTTGAGGTAGTTCAGCTCTTTCAGCCCTATCGCATTGTCTATCAGTCAAAGCACCAGTTCCTTGGTGACTTGTTTGAGCAATTACTCAACAAAGGCTTTAAACAAAACGAGGGACAATTTTTCACACCTACGCCCATTACTCGTTTTATTTGGGATGCACTGCCGCTTTCCAATTATATTTCAGAGCATGATTTGCCACGTATTATTGACTATGCGTGTGGTGCCGGACATTTCCTTACCGAGGGAGTAGAGGCTGTCAATGCCATCCGTCCCAACGAGGAAAACAATTGGGTGGAAAAACATATTTATGGAGTGGAGAAAGACTATCGTCTGGCACGTGTCTCTAAGGTCTCCATGTTCATGAATGGAGCCGGAGGAAGCAACATCATCTTTGGAGACGGGCTGGAGAATTATCTGGAGAAAGGTATAGAGCCACACTCGTTCGATATACTGGTGGCAAACCCGCCCTATTCAGTGAACGGTTTCAAACGGCATCTGTCGTTGCACAACAATGAGTTCTCCATTCTGAAGCAGATAACGCTGGAAGGTAAAGAGATAGAGACGTTGTTTGTGGAGCGTATCGCCCAGTTGCTCAAGCCGCAGGGCATTGCGGCTGTGGTGCTACCCGCATCAATCTTGTCCAATGCATCTGCAAGCTACACGGCTGCACGTGGTGAACTGTTGCAAAACTTCCGGCTGCACGCTATCGTGGCATTTGGCAGCAAGACCTTCGGAGCGACAAGTACCAATACCGTTACGCTCTTCCTTGAGAAATACGAGGAGCCGCCTCGCAAGGCCGAGATGGTTAAGGACTTCGTTACGGTTGTGATGGGCAATGACTTCTGTGACGGGTGGAAAGATAAAGTCCTCTTCGACGAATATCTGAAGCATCAGCACATCGGCCAAGATATATACCGCAGATTTGTCAGTAAAGAGCTGAACTGGGAAGAATTGGCCGCCGACAGCTATCTGAAGACATACTATGATGCCTTCAGAACACAGGCCATCAGTATTCCCAAGTCGATAACCACAGCAGAGGAAAAGGAGAAATACCGGCGGGACAAGTTCTACGATATGGCTTTGGCAACAGAGAAGCGGAAACTCTATTATTTTGCTCTGACATCAGGGCAGCATACTCTTGTCGTCACAGCACCGGCCGACAATAAGGCCCAGAAAGAATTTCTCGGTTACGACTGGAGTAACCGAAAGGGTGATGAGGGTATCAAGATTATAAAGCCAGGTGGTATGCTCTACAACGATGATGATCGTTTTGCACGAGGCACCATTGCATGTGCAATTCGTAATAGTTTCATCGATGCACAAACACAATTGCCGGAAGAATTTCAGCAATTTGCGAAGTGGTATAGGCTGACGGATATGGTAAAATTCTCTTCTACTTCTTTTAATATAGAGATTGGTACAACCTTAGAGAGAGTTGCCAATCCATACAGTAACTTTAATACCGTAAGGCTTGGTTCCGTTGTCAAGATAATAAGAGGAATAACATATCCGAATGAAGCAGAAGTAAATTATCCAACAAATAATATTATTTTACCAGCTGATAATATAACAACAAATGGAAAACTCAAAATTAAAAAGCCAATATTTCTTAAAGATGCAAATTTTCTTGAAGAGGAGAAAAAACTGCATAAAGGTGATATCTTCATGTGCTTCTCCAGTGGAAGTAAAAAACATGTTGGTAAGTCTTGTTTTATAGAGAAAAATACAGAATATTATGCCGGTGGCTTCATGGGTATACTGCGCATCAATAATAGCATCATTGATAATCACTTCTTGGCATATCTCTTAAATTCTTCTGGTTTCAAAGCTTTACTTTCTGATTATAGTAAAGGCTCTAACATAAATAATTTATCCAATAAAATAGGAGAAATAGAATTGCCCTTACCTCCAATGTCCACACAGCAGCAAATTGTCACTGAGTGCGAGGCTGAAGATAGAAAATATGATGAGTGTAATAAAAAAATTGAATCGCTGGCAAATCAAAAGGCAGAGATTGTAGGAAGCATCAGCGCTAACGAAGTCACAACAATAGAAGCATTGTGTGATGAAATTAATCCGTCTCGTTCTGAAATTTCCAATATGCCAGATGACACTTCAGTATCTTTCGTTGAGATGAATTCATTAGGACAAGGCATAATTGAAAAAATGGTCGACAGACCTCTTGGTGAACTTCGTAAAGGAGGTTATACGTATTTTGCAGAAAACGACATACTCATAGCCAAAATAACACCATGTATGGAAAACGGCAAGTGCGCAATTGCTTCTGGCTTGACTAACGGGATTGGCATGGGCAGTACCGAATTTCATGTTTTAAGAGTCAACAAAAGCAAAGTAATGCCGGAATATGTTTTTGCTTTGCTAAATCAAGATAAGATAAGAAAAGAGGCAGCTGCTCATTTCACGGGATCAAGTGGACATAGAAGGGTGCCTATAGATTATTATAAGCATCTTGAGATACCATTCCTTTCACTGCAAGAACAAAATAGAATTGTCAAGCAGATTTATGGAATAGATCAACAAGTTATTACTTTAAAAGTGCGCAGGCAAGAGTGTGCCGCCAACAAGCAGGCCATTCTCGACAAATATCTAAAATAGATGTATCATGCAAGCATAGAAGCTGACTAACACAACATTTAGTGTGTAAAGGCAAATGTGCAAAATTCAAAAAACGAGTTTCCCCGATTTTGCATTGCGCTCGGCTTGCAGTAATTTTGGATAAATCACGCGGCGCCTCGGCAATGCAAAATTCAAAAGGCGAGCTTTTGATTTTGCATTGCGCTCGGCTTGCAGTAATTTTGGCTCACGCCTTAATCACGCGGCGCCTCGGCAATGTCAAAATTCAAAAGGCGAGCTTTTGATTTTGCATTGCGCTCGGCTTGCAGTAATTTTGTGGCACAAATAAGCGATTATGAAGATAGGCAACATAGATTTGGGCAACCGGCCAGTGATGCTTGCGCCCATGGAAGATGTGACCGACGTCTCGTTCAGGCAGATATGCCGCGAGCAGGGCGCCGACATGGTGTATACCGAGTTTGTATCGGCCGATGCGCTCATACGCAGCATTCAGGCCACGCTGCGCAAGCTCGCCATCTCGCCGCGAGAGCGCCCGGCGGCCATCCAGATCTACGGCAAAGATGTGGACTCGATGGTGGAGGCGGCGCGCATATGCGAGCAGGCGCACCCCGATGTGATCGACCTCAACTTTGGGTGCCCGGTGAAGAAGGTGGCCGGCAAGGGAGCCGGTGCCGGGCTGCTGCGCAACGTGCCGCTCATGCTGGCCATAACGCGTGCCGTGGTCGAGGCTGTGCATGTGCCCGTGACGGCCAAGACCCGCCTGGGCTGGGACTGCAACAACAAGATCATCGTGGAGCTGGCCGAGCAGCTGCAAGACTGCGGCATCCAGGCCCTCACCATACACGGCCGCACGCGCAGCCAGCTCTACAGCGGCGAGGCCGACTGGACGCTCATAGGGCAGGTGAAGCGCAACCCGCGCATGAGGATACCCATCATAGGCAACGGCGACATCACCACGCCGGCCAAGCTCAAGGAGTACTACGACCGCTATGGCGTAGACGGCATCATGGTGGGCCGCGCAGCCATAGGGGCGCCGTGGATTTTCAAGCAGATGAAGCAGTACCTGGCCACGGGCGAGCTTCCCGCGATTTCCAACCACGAGAAGATGCAGCTGCTGCGCCGCCAGATCGACGAGAGCATCGACCGTATCGACGAGTACCGCGGCATCTTGCACATACGCCGCCACCTGGCTGCCACGCCGCTGTTTAAGGGCATACCCAACTTCAGGGAGACGCGCATAGCCATGCTGCGTGCCAGCACCAAGGCCGAGCTCACGGCCATTCTCGACCAGGTGGAGCGGCAGTACCTGTGAAGCCCGCCCAGCCACCACCTTTTTTTACAGCATTTTTTAACACCCGGCGGTCACAATTGTTACCGCCGGGCAGGCGGCGGCATGCCTACCTTTGCACCCGATAATCAAATAAAACATTTCAAACGCAATATGGAAGACAGAAGCCGACACACCTTTGACACATGGCCCACCGACTTGCTCATCGACTACGCCATCAAGATACATCACCGGGGCATACGCACCCGCGGTCCCCTCACTCTCGAGCTGCTGGGCCGCGTCAAGGCCGAGCGCCCGCTCGTGCTCTCGCAGGTAGAGCAGCTATTTGCCGCCTCGCTCGAGGCCCTCGACGCCCACTTGTTTAAGGAGGAAAACGTGCTTTTCCCCTACATCGAGGAGCTGCACGAGGCCGCCAGCAACCGCCAGGCGGCCGCACCCATGCACTGCGGCACAGTGCTCAACCCGATACACGTGATGATGGCCGACCACGCCGAGGAGCTGCAACGCCAAGCCACGATTGCCGCCCTGCTCGACGACTACAACGAGCCCGAGGGCTGCAGCGACGACTACAAGCGCCTCATGCACGAGCTGCACGAGTTTGCCCTCGACCTGCAAGAGCACACCCACATCGAAAACGACCTGATCTTCCCGCAAGCCGTGGAGATGGAAAGCAAGTGGGTGAACGGCTGCAACGGCGGCAACTGCTGCGGTTAGCCCCCCACACACACGGCCCCACACCTACCGGGCCTTGCCGCCACAGGCGAAAAAATGGCGGCAAGGCCCTTAATGTGCAATCTTTTTATTAACTTTGCATAGATAAGAAAACTGCACATCATCATGGCTGAAAAACAAGGTCAAGGACTGGAAACAACGATAAAGACAGGGTTGCGCACCTCGCAGCTCAATGTCGACCTCGCCCCGCTGCTCAAAATGAACGAGTCGGAAATCGAGGAGCGCGTGCGCGGCGAGCTCGACAGCAACCCCGCGCTTGAGCCGAAGGCCGACCCCGACGACGAGGGCAGCACGCCAGGCGGCGAGAAAGACGAGGGCAGCACGCCCGACGACGAGGGCGAGAGCGACTTTGACTTTGGCAACAACGACGATGACGACAACGGCGACGACACAGCCCCCAACTACCGCGCCAGCAACCACAGCGCCGACGACGAGTACTACGGGCCCACCGCCGTCGAGGAGCCCACGCTGAGCGACTACCTCATGCAGCAAGTGCGCGAGCGCGACATCAGCCCCGAGCAGGAAATCATAGCCCAGTATATCGTGGGCAGCCTCGACGACAACGGCTTCCTGCAACGCTCGCCCAGCGCCATTGCCGACGACATCACCTTCAGCGACGGCCGCATCGAGGTCGAACCCGCCGATGTCGAGGCCGTGCTCAAGATCGTGCGCCAGCTCGACCCGCCAGGCATTGCCGCCACCGACCTGCGCGACTGCATCCTGCTGCAGCTGAGGCGCATGCCCGTGACCGACCTGGTCGAGGAAACCATCGAGCTGGTCGACAAATACTTCGACCTGCTGGGCAAGAAGCACTACGACAAGATATGCGCCAGCATGAACATCGACGAGCACCGGCTGCGGCAGCTCATCGAGCTGGTGCGCAGTGTCAACCCCAAGCCCGGCAGCGGCTTCTCGGGCGGCACGAGCGAGACCGTGCGCCAGCAAATCACGCCCGACTATGAGGTAGACGTCGACGGCGACAAGCTCACCCTCACCCTGCTCAACCGCATCCCCGAGCTGCAAATCTCGGAGAGCTATACCCGTCTCTACAACGAGTACAACAACACCAAGGCCACCTCGCGCGCCCAGCGCGACACGATGACCGACATACACGACAAGTACAACCGGGCCAGCAACTTCATCACCCTGCTGCACATGCGCCAGCAGCGCCTGTTCAAGACCATGGCCGCCATCGTCAAGCGCCAGCACGACTTCTTTGTCACCGGCGACGAGTCGCAGCTCAAGCCCATGGTGCTCAAGGATGTGGCCCACGACGCGGGCTACGACGTGTCGACCATATCGCGCACCACACAAGGAAAATATGTGACCACACCCTGGGGGGTGTATCCGCTCAAGCACTTCTTCAGCGAGGGGCTGGGCGAGGTGTCGACCCACACGGTGCTGCAAGCCCTCAAGAAGCTCGTCGACGACGAAGACAAGAGCCACCCGCTGAGCGACGACGCCCTGTGCGAGCTGCTCAACAAGCAGGGCTACGACGTGAAGCGCCGCACCGTGGCCAAGTATCGCGACCGCCTGGGCATAGCCGTGGCACGGCTGCGCAAAACCATTTAAGCCCCAAGAAAACATGAAAGCAAGCGAAATCAAGAACAAACGCGTCGTCATAGGGCTGTCGCAATTCATGTCGACAGTGCTCAGCCCGCTGCTCATGCCGTCCTACGGTGTGTTTCTGGTGCTGTGGGGGTCATTCTTGAGTTCCCGCCCCACGGGCGACCGGGCCATGATACTGATTGTGATGTTTGGCCTCACGTGCATCCTGCCCATGATATTCATCTCGGCGCTTCAGCATTTCGGGCTGGTGCACAGCAAGCGCCTCGACCTGCGCCGGGAGCGCACGCTGCCCTACATCTTTGCTCTGGCCTGCTACACGAGCAGCTGCTTCTACCTGAATCATGTGCACGCGCCCGAGTGGTTCATCATGTTTGCCGCCGGCGGCGCCGTGGCCCTGCTGCTGGTGCTGCTCATCAACCTGAAGTGGAAAATAAGCGCCCACATGACCGGCATAGGCGGCATTGTGGCCCTGGTCTACACCATGCACATCCAGATGATCGAGGCCTTCGACATGCAGGTGGTGCTCATCGTCACCATCATGCTGGCAGGCTGCCTGGGCACGGCACGCATCATCCAGGGGCGGCACGACTTTGCCCAAGTGATTGCGGGCGCGCTGCTGGGCTACTTCAGCGTGAAGATGATGATGATGCTCTTCGGGTAGAGCACCTGCACGCGCGCGATATTGCGGCAGCAAGTAGACACACACACTCATTCGTTTATCATATTTTTTAGAAGTATAGCAATGAAAGCATTAGTAAGCATCATTATGGGCAGCACGAGCGACCTGCCCGTCATGGAAAAAGCCTGCAAGTGGCTCAACGAGATGGAGATACCCTTCGAGGTCAATGCCCTCTCGGCCCACCGCACCCCTCAGGCCGTCGAGAAGTTTGCCCGCGAGGCCCAGGGACGCGGCATCAAGGTGATCATAGCTGGGGCCGGCATGGCCGCTGCCCTGCCAGGCGTGATAGCAGCCTCCACCACCCTGCCAGTGATAGGAGTGCCCATCAAGGGCATGCTCGACGGCCTCGACGCCATGCTGAGCATCGTGCAGATGCCTCCCGGCATACCGGTGGCCACTGTGGGGGTGAACGGGGCACAGAACGCCGCCATTCTCGCCGCCGAGATCATGGCTCTGGCCGACAGCGACATCGCCCAGAAGGTGACCCGCTACAAGGCCGGCCTGGGAGCCAAGATTGAAAAGGCCAACCAAGACCTGGCCCAAGTGAAATATGACTACAAAGTGAACTGACGGGGCAAGCGGCACCACAAGCCCCCCAGGGCCAAACCAAAAAGCACAGCAATGAACGACGATTTCAACTACAGCAGACGAGAGACAACAACCGTCGACGTGGGCGGCGTGAAGATGGGCAGCGGCTACCCGGTGAGGGTGCAGTCGATGACCAACACCGACACCAACGACATCGAGGCCAGCGCGGCACAGTGCCTGCGCATCGCCCAGGCCGGCGGCGAGATCGTGCGCCTCACGGCACAGGGCGTGCGCGAGGCCCAAAGCATAGGGCTGGTGCGGCAGCGCTTGCGCGAGCAGGGGTGCAACGTGCCTCTGGTGGCCGACATCCATTTCAACCCGCGGGCAGCCTATGCCGCCGCCCAGGTCACCGACAAGGTGCGCATCAACCCGGGCAACTTTGTGGACCCGGCCCGCACCTTCAAAAGCCTGACCTACACCCCCGACGAGTATGCCGCCGAGTTGCGGCACCTGCACGACGCGCTTGTGCCCTTTATCGACCTGTGCAGGCAGCACCACACTGCCGTGCGCCTGGGCGTGAACCACGGCAGCCTGAGCGACCGCATCATGAGCCGCTACGGCAACACGGCAGCCGGCATGGTAGAGAGCGTGATGGAATTTCTGCGCGTCTTTGTAGAGCAGCACTTCCTCGACGTGGTCATCTCGATGAAGGCCAGCAATGTGGTGGTCATGGTCGAGGCCGTGCGCCGCCTTGTGGATGCCATGGACGCCGAGCACATGCACTTCCCCCTGCACCTGGGCGTGACCGAGGCCGGATTTGGCGACGACGGGCGCGTGAAAAGCGCCGTGGGCATAGGGTGCCTCATGGCCGAGGGGCTGGGCGACACCGTGCGCGTGTCGCTGAGCGAGGCCCCCGAAGCCGAGATACCCGTTGCCCGCAAGCTGGTCGACTACATGGCCAGCCGCGAGGGGCACACGCCCATCGCAGGCACCTTCAGCCCCGGCTACAACCGTCTGGCACCCTGCCGCCGCTACAGCACCGAGGTGCACGGCAAGATAGGCGGCCGCAAGGTGCCCATAGTGATTGCCGGCTGCGACAGCGGCAGCCTCAAGCCCGACTTCTACAGCCACGAGCTCGACAAGAGCGGCATCGACTGGGTCGAGACAGTGGCCAGCTGCCCCGTCGACGAGCTCAAGAAGCGGCTCACCAGCGAGAGCGTGATCATCGTGAGCCCCGACAACGTGAACGTGAGCGGCTGCATCCAGGCCTTCACCCACAGGCTCACCACTGCCGGCATCTACACGCCGGTGATAGCCCATGTGCGCTACGACGACACCCAGGCCGAGCTGCTGCAAGTGAAAGCCGGCGCCGACCTGGGCACCGTGATGCTCAACGGCCAGGCCGACGGCCTATGGCTCGAGGCCCCCCGCTTCGACCGGCAAGACAAGCTCACGGCATGGGCCTTTGCCATCTTGCAGGCCGCACGCGTGCGCATGAGCAAGACCGAGTTTATCTCGTGCCCCAGCTGCGGCCGCACGATGTTTGACCTCATGACCACCGTCGACAAGGTGAAAGCCGCCACAGCCCACCTCACCCACCTCAAGATAGCCGTGATGGGCTGCGTGGTGAACGGCCCCGGCGAGATGGCCGACGCCGACTATGGCTATGTGGGCGCTGCCCGCCACAAGATAAGCCTATACAAGGGCAAGACCTGCATCGAGAAAAACATACCCGAGACCGAGGCCATACCCCGCCTGGTCGCCCTCATCAAGCAAAACGGCGACTGGGTCGACCCCTGAGAGCGGCCCAGCGACACAATACAGCAAGAGAGAGAGGCCGTGCCCCCCCAGTCGGGGCCGCCTCTCTCTCTTGTGCTGTATTCTGTTTTTTTTCAGTTCACTGCCACCTGGCTACTTCATGAGCGTGGCAGGGTCGAGATGATTGCGCTCGATGTCTTTGAAATAGCGATAGGTGCTCACCTTCAGGTCCATCGTAGCGTCCTCGTCGCATATAATGATAGCCTTGGGGTGCATCTGCAGGGCACTCAGGGTGCACATTTGCGACACACCGCCCTCGACAGCAGCCTTCAAGGCTGGAGCCTTCTTGTAGCCGTTCACGATAATCATCACGCTCTTGGCGTCCATCACGGTGCCCACGCCCACGGTGAGAGCCGTCTTGGGCACCTTGTTCACGTCGTTGTCGAAGAAGCGGCTGTTGGCGATCACCGTGTCCTGGGTGAGCGTCTTCTGGCGCGTGCGCGACACCAGGCTGCTGCCCGGCTCGTTGAAGGCAATGTGGCCGTCGGGGCCCACGCCGCCCATGAAGAGGTCGATGCCGCCAGCTTGCTTGATGCGCTCCTCATAGCGTGCGCACTCCTGCTCCAGGTCGTCGGCATTGCCGTTGAGGATGTTCACATTCTCCTTCTTGATGTCGATGTGAGAAAAGAAATTGTTCCACATGAAGGAGTGGTAGCTCTCGGGGTGCTCCTCGGGCAGGCCCACATACTCGTCCATGTTGAATGTGATCACGTTCTTAAACGACACCTTGCCGGCCTTGTTGAGCTCGATGAGCTTCTTGTACATGCCCAGAGGCGAGCTTCCTGTGGGGCAACCCAGCACAAAGGGTTTTTCGGCTGTGGGCTGGGCGGCGTTGATGCGCGACGCTACATACATGGCAGCCCATTCCGACACTTTCTCATAATCAGGTTCGATGATTAATCTCATAGTTGCGTTGATGTTTTTTTTTAATTAATTAGTCGTACTATTGAACCACAAAATTACTAAATAATCGGCGAAGTGTCAAGTTTCATCCCGGCAATTGCAACACGGTGCCACCCAGCGCCCCGTGCCAGCTGAGCAACAAAAAAAACCAAGCAGTCGTTTTTACACAACCACTTGGTTTCGCCCTCTTGTGACCCCGGTGGGGCTCGAACCCACGACCCATTGATTAAGAATCAATTGCTCTGCCAGCTGAGCTACGGAGTCAACGGCGCATTCATTTCTGAATTGCGATTGCAAAGGTACGACTTTTTTTTGAATTACCAACACTATTCCCGTTTTTTTTCAAAAAAATCTTCATTTTCTTGTTTTGGCGAGCCGCATCGCCCTCCCCGACGAGCACTTCAACGGGCAATCAAGCCAGGCGGGGAGGCGAGGTGCCGAAAATGGGCGTTTTTTGTGCCCGGTATCAAAAAACAAGCAACATGTTGCATTAATATTTAGAAAAAATCTTATCTTTGCTTCTAAGCAATGGCAAGGGGCATGGAGCGCGCCCGGCAGGCGAGGCCCACCCCCACCAGAAATGTAAACTTGCAATGTAAATTTAGACAAAAAAATTCAGGAACTAAAAGATGGATAATATAACCGAACTAAGTTCAAAGATAAAGCTCGACCAGGTGCCTACCCGCCTGTACAGGCCCGAGAGCGAGCTGGAGCTGGCCTCGCTCACGCGCTGCGAGAAAATCTATACCAAGATAGTGGAAACTCCCAGCGAGGGAGCGGCCGACGTGGCTGCCGACATTGCCCGCCAGATAACCCGCAACGTGCGCGAGAAGGGGCGATGCGTGATAGGGCTGGGTGCCGGCCGGGCTGCGCTCGACGTGTACGACGAGCTGGTGAAGCTGTACTTTGCCGACAAGGTGACCTTTGCCAACGTTGTCGCCTTCAACATGAGCGAGCTCGGGCTGGGCAACGTGCGCGAGGACTCGCAGAGCACCATAAGCCGCCTCTACGAGCGGCTGTTCCGCAAGGTCGACATCGACCCCAACAACATCCACACCTTCGACCCGAGTGCCACCAAGGAGAACGTGCACAAGCTGTGCAAAATCTACGAGACCACCATCGACGAGTATGGTGGTCTCGACGTGGTGATATGCCAGCTCACCAAGACGGGCGGCCTGGCCTTTAACGACCCTGGCTCATCGTCGTCGTCGTCGTGCCGGCTGGTGCTGCTGAGCAACGAGACCCGCCAGCGCATCGCCGAGTCCTACCAGTGCGAGATAGCGCCTGACACGGCCGTGACGCTGGGCATGAGCAACCTGCTCTCGGCCCGCAAGTTCTATGCCGTGGCCTGGGGCGAGGAGAGCATCGATGCCGTGTACAACTGCATCGAGGGCAAAATCTCGGACCTCTACCCCGCCTCGTTCCTGCAGATGCACCGCGACGTGAAGCTCACCATCGACCTGGAGGCTGCCACGCGGCTCACCCGCATCAATTTCCCGTGGAAGGTGACCAGCTGCAACTGGACGCCGCAGCTCGTGCGCCGCGCCATCGTGTGGCTGAGCCAGCACACGGGCAAGCCGGTGCTCAAGCTCACCAACAAGGACTACAACGACAACGGCCTGAGCGAGCTGGTGACCGTGTTTGGCTCGGCCTACGACGTAAACATCAAGATATTCAACGACCTGCAGCACACCATCACCGGCTGGCCTGGCGGCAAGCCTAATGCCGACGACTCGTCGCGCCCCGAGCGGGCACTGCCCTATCCCAAGCGTGTGCTCGTGTTCAGCCCGCACCCCGACGATGCCGTGGTGTCGATGGGCGGCACCCTGCGCCGGCTTGTGCAGCAGGGTCACGACGTGCACGTGGTGTTCCAGACCAGCGGCGACATCACCGTGGCCGACGAGGACCTGGAGCGCACCTTGATGCTCAACAGCATGTTAAGCGACCACTACGGCTACCCGCAAGAGCGCAGGCGCGTGGTGGCGCAGTCGATCATCGACGGCATCAAAGCCAAGAAGCCAGGCGACCCCGACAATGCCGAGATGCGGTTTATGAAGGGCCGCATCCTCACGTGCGAGTCGATCATGGGCTGCATGTACATGGGCGTGAGACGCGACCACATACACGAGCTTGCCCTGCCCTTCTACGAGAGCAACCCCTATGGCCGCGGCAAGGTGACCGATGCCGACGTGCTGCTGATCAAGAAAATCATCGAGAACGTGAAGCCTCACCAGATATTCTTTGCCGACGACCTGAGCGACCCCTACGGCACCCACATGCGCGCCACCAACGCCCTGCTGCTGGCCATCGACGAGCTCAAAGAGGCCGACTTCATGCAAGAGTGCCGCATGTGGATGTACCGCGGCCAGTGGGGCACGTGGGACATCGACCACATCGAGATGGCAGTGCCCATGAGCCCCGAGGAGTTCACCTACAAGGTGAACGGCGTGCTCAAGCACCAGTCGCAGATACACGACGCCCCCTTCCGCGACCCTGGCGACGGCCAGCTCTCGTGGCAGAAGACCATCGACCGCAACAAGGACACGGCCGACTTGTATGCCTCGCTGGGCCTTGCCACCTACGAGGCCATGGAGGCCTTTGTGCAATATCACCCCGAGCGGTGAGCGCGACCATCGTGGTGCATGCTGCAGCCCCGGGCCCTGTGCAACGACGAGCCCGGGGCTGCAGTGCTAAATGCATGACCGCCGCCAAGCAGGCAAGAACGCCAAAACACGCAAAAAATGCACTGAAAAGCACATATTTAGCCTCGCGAAACAGAATTGTCAAGAATTTTACCTAAATTTGTAGGTGGCAATTCAGGTCCTGGCCAGAAGCACAACGGCAAGGCGTGTCTCGAGTGGGGCCAAGAGAGGCCGGCAGCACTGCAAGCCACCAGTGCTGTGACCGATGCAAAACAAACAAACGCAATATAATCTCATATATGGCAAACAACGACAAACTCAAATCCTTGAAGCAGGAACGCAGAGAATTCCACGACAAGGTGATTAACTTTTTCAATACCGAGGAAAATATACCCTACAACTACAAGCAGGTGTCGAGCAAGGTGGGGGCCAAGACTCCCAAGCAACGCGCCCTGGTGGTGGAGATTCTCGAGCAGCTCGAAATCGACGGCTTCTTGAGCGAGAGCACCCCGGGCAAGTTCAAGGCCCTGCAACGCAGCACCGTGGAAGAGGGCATCTTCATACGCCGCAGCAACGGCAAGAACAGTGTTGACACGGCCAACGACGACGGCAAGCCCATCTTTGTGGCCGAGCGCAACTCGATGCACGCGCTCAACGGCGACAAGGTGCTGGTGCACATCAGTGCAGCCCGCGAGGGCATGGAGCCCGAGGCCGAGGTCATCAAGATACTCGAGCGCAAGGAGCAGGTGTTCACCGGCACCCTGCTGGTGAAAAAATACTTTGCCCTGCTCAACACCGACAGCAAGTTTCTGGCCACCGACATCTTCATTCCCAACGAGAAGCTCAAGGGCGGCACCACTGGCGACAAGGCCGTGGTGAAAATCGTGGAGTGGCCCGAAGACGCCAACAGCCCCATAGGCGAGGTGATCGACGTGCTGGGCAAGGCTGGCGAGAACAACGCCGAGATCAATGCCATCATGGCCGAGTTTGGCCTGCCCTACAAGTACCCGCAGAACGTTGAGAAAGCGGCCGACCGCATCGACCCCGGCATCACCGCCGAGGAGATAGCCAAGCGTCGCGACATGCGCCAGGTCACCACCTTCACCATCGACCCGAAAGACGCCAAGGACTTTGACGACGCCCTCTCGATAAGGAAGCTGGACAACGGGCACTGGGAGATAGGCGTGCACATTGCCGACGTGACCCACTATGTGAAGCCCGGCACCATCATCGAGAAAGAAGCCGAGAGCCGCGCCACATCGGTCTATCTGGTCGACCGCACGGTGCCCATGCTGCCCGAGCGGCTGTGCAACTACATATGCTCGCTGCGCCCCGACGAGGAGAAACTCACCTACTCGGTGATCTTCGAGATGGACGACCAGGCCAAGCTCTACAACTACGAGATATGCCACACGGTGATCAAGAGCGACCGCCGCTTCTGCTACGAGGAGGCCCAAGAGGTGATCGAGACCGGCAAGGGCGACTATGCCCAGGAGCTGCTCAAGCTCAACGACCTGGCTCAGAAGCTGCGCAAGCAGCGCTTCGACGACGGCGCAGTGGCCTTCAACCGCGAGGAGACCAGCTTTGAAATCGACGAGACGGGCAAACCCATAAAGGTGGTGCTGCACGTCTCAAAAGAGGCCAACAAGCTCATCGAGGAATTCATGCTGCTGGCCAACCGCAAGGTGGCCGAGCACATAGGCAAGGTGAAAAAAGGACAGCATGCCAAGGCCTTTGTATACCGCGTGCACGACATGCCCGACAGCGACAAGCTGGCCAACTTCGGGGAGATATGCGCCCACTTTGGCCACAAGGTGAAGACCCACGGCACGGCCAAGGAGGTGAACAAGAGCATCAACAAACTGCTCGACGACATCAAGGGCAAGCCCGAGGAGGACCTGCTCTCGATACTTGCCATTCGCTCGATGGCCAAGGCCGTGTACTCGACCAACAATGTGGGCCACTACGGCCTGGCATTTGACTTCTACACCCATTTCACGTCGCCCATACGCCGCTACCCCGACATGATGGTGCACCGCCTGCTCGACCGCTATGCCAAGAAGGGGGCGCGCAGCGTGAACCAGGCCGACCTGGAGGAGGAGTGCAAGCACGTGAGCGCACAGGAGCAGCTGGCCGCCAATGCCGAGCGCGCCTCGATCAAGTACAAGAGCGTGGAGTTTATGGGCTACCGCCTGGGCGAGGTATTCACCGGCAAGATCTCGGGAGTGACCGAGTGGGGACTCTATGTGGAGGTCGACGAGACACACTGCGAGGGCATGATACCTGTGCGCGACCTCGACGACGACTTCTACGAGTTTGACGAGAAAAATTACTATCTCATAGGCCGCCGCACCAAGAAGAAGTACCAGCTGGGCGACCCCATCACCATCCAAGTGGCACGTGCCGACCTCATCAAGAAGCAGCTCGACTTTGCCCTGGTCGACAAGAACAACCCGGCCGGCAGCCACCACATCGACAAGGCACCCATCACCGAGTCAAGCCGGTTTACCAAGAAGGAAAGCAAGGACGACCGCAAGCGCGACAACTATGAGGGCGGCAAGGCCTCGCGCCGCCAGCAGCGCGGCCACCGCGGCAACTCAACACGCCGCGCGGCCGAAGACCGCCGCAAGGACAAGGGCGGGCGCAAGAGCGGCAACCGCCGTCGCCATTGACGCCGCGAGGCGGCTGAGGCAGGGCAGCGACCGCGAGCTGCCCCCCACACCTGTGAAACAATGCAAGCGTGCACAAGATCTTGTGCACGCTTGTTTTTTCCTTTCCAGGCTGCCCCGGCTGCGACAGGGACCGCGCGAGCAAGCCACACACAGGTAAAAAAAGAAAGCTGACTCCCTGCATGTGAGGGAATCAGCTTCAAACCGTTTTTTAGTTCTGTGCGTTGTAAAGCGCTACATTATTTTGCGCTCTTCTCAGCAGGTGCGCTCTTCTCAGCAGCACTAGCCTCGGGAGCTGCGCTCTTCTCAGCAGCTGCGCTAGCCTCGGGAGCTGCGCTAGTCTCCTCAGCAGCAGAAACCTCCTCAGTCTGAGCTGCGCTAGTCTCCTCTGCAGAGTTCTCCTCTGCCTTGTTAGAATTGCAAGATACCATAGCAACGCTGAATACAACAGCAAGTAATAAAACTAACTTTTTCATTTTCGTAAAATTTTTAAAATAATAAAACAATGTTTTTTTCTTTGTGATCTAAAATCGATGCAAATTTATAACAAAAGTTTTACATGCAAACATTTTTTCCTTTTTTTTTTCGAAATCCGAGTGTTAAGAAACATGTTTTTAAACAATATTTGCAATTCACAAGCAACCAACAATCAGTCATTCAACCGTTTAATTACAGAATAATTGGTTTAATTCCGAAGTGTTAATCTATGTGAACATAAATGTAAATACCTTCAGTCATCAACTCGCACTGGAGTAACAGCAGCATCAATGGCTATAGAGGAAACGCTTGATGCTGCGCTTGGGAGTCTTCTGGAACTCGTTGGCCATCAGCTCAATGCGCGACAATCGCTCGTAGGGAGCCACCAGCTTGTTGAGCTCGGCAAGCACCTGAGCCATGAGATCGGGCAGCTTGTCGCGGGTGATGCCCTGGGCGTCCATCACGTCGTAGTCGGGATAGACAAGTCCCACGAGCTTGCCCTCGCGCTCCACGACCAGGCTCTCGTTGACATAGGCCATGTTGTTGAGCTTGGCCTCGATTTCCTCGGGATATATATTCTGCCCGTTGGCACCCAGCAGCATGGTCTTGAGGCGGCCGCGTATGAAGATGGTGCCGTCGGGGCTCAGGGTGCCCATGTCGCCGGTGTGCAACCAGCCGTCGTCGTCGAGCACCTTGTCGGTAGCCTCGTAGTTGTGGTAGTAGCCCATCATCACGTTCTCGCCCCTCACGCATATCTCGCCAGGAGTGTTCTCGGGGTCGTCGCTCAGTATCTTGGCCTCCATGATGCCTGGCAGCACGCGGCCGGCACTGTGAAGCACAAACTCGCGCCAGGGCGTGTGGCTCACCAGCGGGGCGCACTCGGTCATGCCGTAGCCCACTGTGAAGGGGAAGCGTATCTTGTAGAGAAACTCCTCGACCTCGGCGTTGAACGGTGCGCCGCCCACAATCACCTCTTCAAAGTTCCCGCCAAAGGCGTCGACAAGCTGCTTCCTGATTTGGTCGTAGATGCGGTTGTCGAGCAAGGGCACAGCCAGGGCCCAGCGCAGCATGCCCTTGCTTATCTTGGGCACGATGAGCTTGGTGTAGATTTTCTCAAGCACCAGCGGGACGGTAATCACCAGGTTGGGGTGAATCTCGTTCATGGCCTTGACAATGATTTTGGGCGAGGGAATGCGTCCCAGCAGGGTGATGTGGGCACCCACGGCAAGCTGGCACAGCATGTCGAAGGCACACCCGTAGGCGTGAGCCAGGGGCAGGAACGACACCACCTTGCTCCCCCTGAAGCACAGTTGCGAGTCGATGCCATACACGATGTTGCCCGCCAGGTTGTTGCCTGTGATCATCACGCCCTTGCTGAAGCCCGTGGTGCCCGAGGTGTAGTTGATGACCATGAGCTCCTTGTTGTCGATTTCGGGATACTTGACGTGGGCCGGGGTGAACCCGTCGGGATAGGCAGCCTTGAAGAGGTCGTCGACCTTGGCCAGGGCCTCGCCCACGGTTTCTCCCTCCTTCTGGGCAAGCAGGCTCACGTCGTCGAGCGAGATGGCGGCCCTCACCTTGTGCAGCATGTCGAAGTCGATGCTGTCGAACACCGCCTTGCTCGACATGAGCAACACCGAGTCGCTGTGATTGATGATGTGCTGGGCATCGTTGGGGTTGAATTCCTGCAAGATGGGCACAATCACGGCGCCATAGGTAATGGTAGCCATGAAGGTGGCCACCCACGACGGGGTGTTCTTGCCTATCAAGGCAATGTGGTCGCCTCGCTTGATGCCTATTTCGTTGTAAAACAAGTGAATCTTGGCAATGAGCTGGGCAAACTCACCATAGGTGAGGGTCGACTTGGTGTTGTAGTCGGTCACTGCCGGGAGGTCCCAGTTTTCTTTGAAGCTGCGAGAAAAAATCTTGATCGTATTTTCCTTCATCATAATTTCGAGGGTTGTTATGTGTGTGTGAGTGATGCAATGCTGCACCGGCTGGCAGCATTGCAGCGCGTTGATGTGCAAAGGTAGGGAAATAAATCAACACATCGCACATTTTTGCGCAAAATGTGTAATTCTGCCTGCACACAGGCAGGTGCAGCAACACGTCGTCACGGCTCCGGGCCGCCAGGGGCGGCTCAAGTATCACTTGCCGGGGAATAGGTCTTGATAGATAAAGTCGGTGGCGCCCACGTGATTCTTGATATAGTTGTCGGCAATGGCGCCCACTGCGTGCAGTCGCCCGTGGTCGCCGATGAGACTGTCGGCCACTGCCTTGAAGTCGTGGGCATTGTTGATACTGAAGCCGCCACCCACTGCAATCAGGTCGCTGGCCTCTCTGAACTTGCCAAAGTTGGGGCCAAAGATGACCGGGATGCCGTAGACGGCCGCCTCGTTGATGTTGTGGATGCCAGCGCCGAAGCCGCCGCCCACATAGGCCGCCGAACCGTAGCGGTAGAGCGAGGAAAGGATGCCAAAGCAGTCGATGATGATGCAGTCGAGCTTGCCGGCAGCCTCGGCACTTGTGTGGGAGTACAGCGCAACGGGGCGCTTTATCTTGTGCAGCAGCTGCTTCAAGCGTATGGCATCAAACTCGTGAGGAGCAATGACGAGTTTCATCTCGGGATGGGTGTTGAAGTAGGGTATCACGATGTCCTCGTCGGGCTGCCAGCTGCTGCCCATCACCAGGGTGAACGGGCTGTGGGCAGTCATTGCGGCAAGGATGGGAAACTCCTTGGCCTCGTTCTTGACCTGCATCACGCGGTCGAAGCGGGTGTCGCCGCACACGTCGACGTTGTCGACGCCTATCTGGCTCAGCAGGCGGCGCGACTCCTCGTTCTGCACATAGATGTGGGTGTAGCAGTGCAGCATCTGGCGGAACATGCGCCCCCACGGGTGGAAGAAGCGCTGGCTGGGACGGAAGATGGCCGAAATGATATAGGTGGGCACACCGCGGCGTTTGAGCTCCATGAGATAGTTGCCCCAAAACTCATACTTGACAAAGATGGCCATCTCGGGGTTGACCAGGTCGAGAAAGCGCTTCACGTTGCAAGGCAGGTCGAAGGGCATGTAGCACACGGCGTCGACCTTGTCGTAGTGCTTGCGCACCTCGTAGCCGCTGGGCGAGAAGAAGGTGAGCAAGATGAGTTTCTCGGGGTGGCAGGCCTTGATTTTCTCTATCAAGGGCCGGCCTTGCTCAAACTCGCCGAGCGAGGAGGCGTGAATCCAAATGTAGCGGCAGTTGCGGTCGAGCCGTTCTTTAAGATAAGAGAAAGTGCTGGCCTGCCCCTCGAGCATCTTCCTGGCTTTGGGATTGCGCAGGGAGGCAGCTTTCACTGCAAGCCGATAGGCGCCGATACCTATATTATAAAGAGGATTCATAATGTTGTACTCTGGTCGTAGTCAAAAAACAAACTTGTTTTAATATGTGCTATTGAGGCGCCGCTCACGCGAGCGGCGGTTGCTCCACAGCAGGTTGTCGATATAGAGGCGGCAGGACAGCTGCTGCCAGAAACCTGTGGTCTTGTTGGTGTAGTGGAAAGTGAAGGAGGTATTGAGGTCGACAAAGGCGTTCTGCACGATGTGGGCCGTGAGGTCGGTGCGGCTGTAGAACTTGTCGCGGTAGTAGGTGTCGCCCAGGTTGAGCTGGCTGCCAAAGCGGGGATAGAGCGGAAACAGGTCGCTGCCGACCCACACGTTTTCTTCGGCCTCGAGAAAGCGCCAGCGCGCGTTCACACCTGCCACAAAGCCGCAGGGCGTGTGCCACTTGCCATCGACGCGGGCGCGCTCGCGGTTGACGACTGCACCGGCCTTGAGGTGCACGGGCACGCTCCAGTGGCCCATGTCGAGCCCAAGCATGGGATTGATGGTCACGTCGTCGTTCACGCCCTCGCCCTCGGGCGCGTTTTTGCGCTTGGCAAGATGGTTGTACTGGAAGTAGCCGCCCAGCCACAAGCGCCGGCCGTTGCGGCTCCACAGGCTCCACTTGCCGTCGACCACCACATTGAAGGCCTCGCGGCTCGACACACTCTGCATCTGGCGCCAGTCGAGATAAAGCTCGGCATAGCTTGCACCGCGCTCATACTGGACCAGGGCACCGCGCACGTTGGGCTGGTGGTAGGCCATCGAGTCGCTCCACAGGTAGCGCGGGGCGCGCTCCATGAGCAGGGTGCGGGGCAACTGCCCCACGGTCACGCGCCAGCAGTCGCCGGCGCCGGCATGGCGGTACTGGTAGTACATGACGGGCAGCACCTTGTAGCCGTCGAGGTTGTCGTTGAGCGGCTGAAACCAGGTGACGCCGCCCTTGAGCAGATGCACGTTGCTGGTGTCGCGACCCAGCATCACGCCCAGCTCGGGGCTGATGCGGGTGAAGACAAACGTCTGGTCGGGCCGTGCCTCATCGCCCCCCTCGCGGTTGTTGAAGAGCGAGTTGAAGTCGACACTCCACACCAGCTGCTGTGCCACAACCGAGGGGAGGGCCAGCAGCAGCAGTGTGAGCAATGTGAGTGCACGGCGTCTCATCATTGAGCGGCTTCGGGCTTGATGGTGTCGATGCCGCGCTTGATGCGGGCTATGGTTTCTTGCTTGCCCAGTATCTTGGTGATGTCGAACATGCCGGGGCCCTTGCACTCGCCCACCACGGTGAGGCGCATGGCATTCATGAGGTTGCCCTTGTGGATGCCGTTGCCGTCGATCCAGTGCATCACGGCCTGCTCGGTGCTCTCGACGTTGTCGAAATCCTGCGTTTCCAGTATCGCGATGAGCTCGGTCAAGAGCCTGGGGGTGTCGTCTTTCCAGCGCTTGCGCACGTCCTTGGCATTGTACTCGGTCGGGGCCTCGAAGTAGAAGTGGGCATTGGGCCACAGGTCCTTGAGGAAGTTGATGCGGTTTTTCACACTTGCCACGGCGGCAACAATATAGTCGTCGCTGTACCGGGCCACGTCGACGTGCTGGGCCAGCAGGGGCTTGAAGTCGCGGGCGAGCTCGGCGTCGGGGGTGTGCAGGAGATACTCGTGATTGAACCACTTGGCTTTTTCAAAGTCAAACTTGGCGCCGCTCTTGGAGCAGTGAGCAAAGGAGAAGTCGCGCGTGAGCTCTTCCATGGTCATAAACTCGCGGTCGTCGCCGGGGTTCCAGCCCAGCAGGGCCAAGAAGTTGACCACGGCCTGCGGCAGATAGCCTGCCTCGCGATACCCGCTCGAGACCTCGCCGGTGGCCGGGTCGGTCCAGTCGAGGGGAAACACGGGGAAGCCCAATCGGTCGCCGTCGCGCTTGCTGAGCTTGCCCTTGCCGTCGGGCTTGAGCAGCAGCGGCAGGTGCACAAAGGCGGGCATCGTGTCGGCCCAGCCAAAGGCCTCGTAGAGCAGCACGTGGAGCGGAGCACTGGGCAGCCACTCCTCGCCGCGTATGACGTGGCTCACCTGCATGAGGTGGTCGTCGACAATGTTGGCCAGGTGATAGGTGGGCAGGTCGTCGGCCTTCTTATAGAGCACCTTGTCGTCGAGAATCGACGAGTTGATGGTCACATCGCCACGCAGCAAGTCGTGCACCACGACATCGCGGCCTGGCTCCACCTTGAAGCGCACCACATAGTTCTCGCCGCTGTCGACAAGCGCTTTCACCTGCTCGGCGGGCAGGCTAAGGGAGTTGCGCATGGTCATGCGCGTCGTGGCATCGTACTGGAAGTTCTTGACCTGCTTGCGTTTCTGCTCAAGTTCTTGAGGGGTATCGAAGGCGATGTAGGCCTTGCCGCTGTCGAGCAGCTGCTTCACATAGGTGTGATAGATGTCGCGGCGCTCGCTCTGCTTGTAGGGGCCGTAGTTGCCGCCTTGCCGCACGCCCTCGTCGATGCCTATGCCCAGCCAGTCGAGGGCCTCGTTGATGTAGTCTTCGGCACCGGGCACAAAGCGGTTGCTGTCGGTATCCTCGATGCGCAGTATCATGGTTCCGCCATGCTGGCGTGCAAAGAGATAGTTGTAAAGCGCAGTGCGCACGCCGCCTATGTGCAGCGGACCTGTGGGTGACGGTGCAAAGCGCACTCTTACTTTTCTTTCTGCCATATATTGTAAAATGTGTATAATAGTTGTTTCCTAAATAATTTGCAAAGTTAGCAACTTTTATAATACTTTCACATGAATCACGGCATATTTTATTGCAGCAACCGCTCGATAGCGGGCATAGCCTCGTGGTCGGTCTGGTCGACATGGCAAGGTGTGACGGTGACCCAGCCACGATTGAAGTTGTAGAGGTCGGTATCCTCACCGGCCGTGTAATGCGGGGCGTATTCGCCTGTCATCCAGTAGTAGTCGTGGCCGTGAGGGTCGGTGCGGCGCTCAAACTCGTGCACCCAGCGGCCCATGCAGGTCGAGGTCACCTTGTAGCCCTTGAGCGGGCCCTTGTCGTAGGGGATGTTCACGTTCAGGCACACGCCACGGGGCAGCCCGTGGTCGAGCACGCGGGCTATCACGTTGCGCAAGACGGGCACGCAGGCGCTCATGTCGGCGTCGTAGCTGTAGTTGCCGTAGGAAAAAGCCACGCTCTCGATGCCGTGCACACAGCCCTCAAATATCACGCCCATGGTGCCGCTGTTGAGCGAGGCCACGCCCAGGTTGGCGCCGTGATTGATGCCCGAGAGCACCAGGTCGGGCACGCGGCCGTCGAGCAGCTGGTCGAGCGCCAGCTTGCAGCAGTCGGCCGGGGTGCCGTTCACCAGCCACACCTTGAGGCCGGGCTCATCGACGTGCAGCGTGGCACGCAGGGGCACGGTGATGGTGATGGCGCTGCCCTTGCCGCTCTGGAACTCGGTGGGGGCCGATACCACCACGTCGCCAAACTCACGGGCCACATCAATCAAGGTGTGGATGCCGTTGAAACTATAACCGTCGTCGTTGCCGACGAGAATAAGGGGTCTTTTCTCCTTCATAATGTCACACATTATATTATTATTGCCTACAAAATTACAACAATTGTGCCACTTATGGAAATGCAGGGGGGCAAGCCGCCTCCACTACTGTTTCCCGTAATTGCTGCTTGCACAAAATCAAAAAAAACTACCAAAATCAGTACAGAATACCTAAAAATTTCAACAATTTTTTGCGAGAAAATATCAATTTATTAAATTTGCAAACTAATTGTTACAATTTATTTATTCTTTTTAAAATTACTGTATGAAAAAATTTTACTTGTCATTAGCATTGCTGGCACTCTTCGCCACAGGAGTGCAGGCACAGACGTTGCTCGACGAGGACTTCGAGACCAGTAGCACCGAGAGCTACTCGCGCCCAGTCACCAAGGGCAGCGGATGGACAACGATCGACAGCTACACAGGCACCAACATGTCCTACAAGTGGAGCAACACCTACGGCGAGAAAGGCGTGGTCGACGGCAGCAAGCATGCAGCCGCGTGCGACGGAGCCCTTTTCGAGTCATCGACCGAGGGCAAAGGCCCGCGCGAGGAGATACTGCTCTCGCCCGAGCTCAACCTCGACAACACCTACCAGCTCAAGTTTGACTGGAAGGTGGGTCCCATGGCCTCGATGGACAACTCCAAGTATGACCTGCAGGTGCGTGTGGTCGAGAACGACGACATGGCCAACGCCATCACCGTGTTCTCGATACAAGACCAGAATCTGCTCAAGGAGAGCGGTGTGCTCACCTATCCCATCACCACATGGGACCCGCACACCTCTGAGATCGACCTGAGCTACTTCAAGGGCAAGAAAGTGAAGCTGGCCTTTGTGTACAAGATGCTCTACCCCATTGCCAACATTGCCTATATCGACAACGTGACAGTGAAGCAGTTCACGCCGCCCACACAGCCCGTGCCCGTGCTCTCCGACAATGCCTATAAATTCCCCGCCATGTACATAGGCGAGAAGTTCTACACAACCCTGTTCTCCCTCACCAATCAGGGCACCAACGGGTTGAAGGTGACGGGCATCGACCTGCCGCAGGGCGTGACCACGACCTGGGACTACAAGAGCGTGGACCTGGCAAAATATGAAAGCAGCCGCTTCCAGCTGGCCTACACCGCCTCGCTCACCTCGCCGGTGAAGGGCGATGTGGTGGTGCACACCAACGGCGGCGACGTGACAGTGGCCCTGAGTGCCGAGAAGATGGTCGTGCCCGAAGGCTACCAGCTGGAAAGCTTCAACGACTACTTCCCGCCTGCCGGGTGGAAAAACAAAGGCTGGAGCAAAAACGTGCGCGCACTCGAAGGCGACGGCTCGGCCTATGGCACCGCAAGCTACACCGATGCCTACCTGGTGTCGCCGCGTCTCGACCTCAGCAAGGGCGGCAAGCTCATATTCACCTACCTGAACGACTTCACCAGCGGGGACGGCTCCACCTATCAGACCAACGACTTCAAGGTCGACGTTTCCTACAACGGCGGCAAGACGTGGACGACCAAGTGGACCTACGACTACACCCGCGGCGGCATGACCAACGTGGACAACCTGAGCGTGGATCTGGGCACTGGCACCGACAGCTCCTATGTGCGCTTTGTGAACACAGCCGTAGAATATGACTCTGAGACAGGCGCCGGCGAGTTTGCCGACATCTATGTCGACCGCGTGCTGCTGCCTAACGTGTACGGCGCCGATGGCGTGCCTGGCGCAGCCACCCTCATCACGCCTGCCGACAGCGCCACCCAGGTGCTGCCCAAAAACATCACCCTCTCGTGGGGCCCCGCCCAGTTTGCCGAGGGCTACCGCCTCTATGTGGGCAGCAACGATGCTGCCGACAACCTGATCAGCAACCTCGACCTGGGCGACAAGATGAGCTACACCGTGCTTGCAGCCGACTACTCGACCACCTACAAGTGGAAAGTGGTGCCCTACAACAGCGTGGGCTCGGCAACCAACGTGCCCGTGTGGCAATTTACCACCCAGCCCGATGCCTCGGTCAAGGACTACCCCTATGTGCAAGACTTCACCAGCGGCAACATTCCCACCGGCTGGACCCTCACCCCGGCTGCTTCCTACAACCGCAACTGGTATATCAACAGCATCTATCCCTACAAGTTCGGAGCCGTCACCTCCAACGCCCTCACATCGGGCTACCTGGCTGGCAAGAACGAGCAAAACTCGATAACCACTCAAGAGTTCACCCTGCCTGCCGACAAGGTCATCATGGCCTCGTGGGTGTGGACCAGCGTGCATCCCAGCGATGCCCTGGTCGATCCCAGCGACAGCAAAAAGAAGCAAAACGTTGAGCCCAACAACGGCATCAGCGCAGGCTACTTCCAGATCTATGCCGACGGCCAGTGGAACGACCTCACTTCGATCTCGGAGACTGGCGACGACGCCGCCTACTGGAAGAGCGAGCAAGTGAACCTGAGCGCCTACGCCGGCAAGACGGTGCAATTCCGCTGGGTGCACAAGACATTTGACAACTACTACAAGGACGGCGGCACAAGCGTGGCTCACTTCGAGCTCGAGGTGTCGCAGGCCGACAAGGCCACCTTCAACAAGACGGTGTGGAACGCCGGCAAGGTGAACTACAACAAGTCGGCCAACTCGGGCGAGGTGTTCACCCTATTCAACAAGGGCAGCAATGCCCTCAAGATAAAGAGTGTGACCTTCACCAACCCCAACTTCACCAGCACGCTGGCAGCCGGCGACGAGATTGCTTCGGGCGAGTCCAAGAACTTCAGTCTGCAATTTGACGCCCTGAGCTCGGCAACTTCGCTCACCGACGCCATGACCGTGACCTTCGAGTCGGGCTACCAGGTGGCACTGCCCGTGAGCGGCACCGCCCTGGCAGCCAACCAGCTGTACTACGGCTTTGAGGACAACAAGCTCGACTACTCGTGGAAGGACGACTTCACGATGATCGATGCCGACAACACGGTCAACGAGTCGTTTACCTACTACCTGACCTCGACCGAGAAAAACGGCGAGAAGTATGCCTATACCCAGGCATGGCTCAACAACCCGCTCACTACGGCTCACGATGGCGTGGGCGTGCTGCTCACCGGCACTCCCATATCGGGCAAGGCCGACGACTGGCTCATCAGCAAGCCCATCAATGCCACCGAAGGCACCACATTTGACTTCTACGTGCGCAACCTGGAGCAGACCAACAGCGTGCTGCCCGCCGGCATGAACCACGTGACTGTGCTCGTGAGCACCACCGACAAAGCCTCGACGGCCTCGTTCAACCAGACGGTGCTCGCCAACCAGGAAGTGCCCTACCTCGAGCCCAACACCTGGCAGCACTACACGGCCGACCTGAGCAGCTTTGCAGGCAAGACCATCTATGTGGCCCTGCGCCACACCACCGAGGCCGAGGGCGTGATGGAAGCCTTCTACGACGACTTCACGTTCAACAACATCGGCACTGCCTCGGGTGTGAAGACGGTGACCGTGATCAACGACTACGACGACGTGCAAGTCTTCACCATCGACGGCCGCATGGTGACCGCCGGCAAGGGCGCCCAGGTGCTCGAGAGCCTCGACAAGGGCCTCTATATCGTGCGCGTGGCCCAAGGCAACACTGTGCAGGCACTGCGCTACATGAAAAAGTAACTGATTCTAACCTCGAAGGTAATGGGGAACGAGCCACACAGCAAGGCCCCATTACCTTTTTTTACTTAAAGAAATCAAGTCTATTACACTGCAATCATCAAGATGAAAAAAGCAATCATACTCCTGTTGCTGCTTGTAGCACTGCCGCTTGCCCTGAGCGCGCAAAAGCGCGACAAGACACTCACCGTGAAGGTGACGGCAACCACTGGAGAGAACCTTGCCGGCCAGGTGGTCGACATCACCCAGGCCGACTACTCGCTGAGCTACGGCACCATCAAGCTCGATGCCAGCGGCCAGTGCCAGGTGAAGGCCTATGCCGGCAACCACAGCGTGACCGTGAAGCGGCCCGGCTACTACACGGCATCGGCCACATTCAACTTGAAAAACGACACAACAGTCGCCCTCACCCTCAACGTGGAGGTGACCACGCCATTCTCGCTCTCGCCCACCGTGACGCACGATGCAATGACGGGCAAGAATGCCGTCGCGTTGACGTGGAACGTGGAGAAGCCCGTGTTTGAAGACGACTTCGAGAGCTACGATGCCTTTGCCACCGCCTTTGGCGACTGGACGGGCATCGACGGCGACAAGCTGGCCGCCGCCCCCCTGGTGGGTTCCTATCCCAACCGCGGCGTGCTGCAATATGCCCAAATCATCAACCCGTTGAAGGTCGACCCCACCTGGTGGTACAGCTATCCCGTGCTGCGTCCCTACTCGGGCAACCAGTATGTGGGCTTCACGCGCACCAACAGCGGCGCGCCCAACGACGACTGGCTCATCTCGCCCGCCGTGACGCTGGGCAACGAGAACTATCTCACCTTCTACGCCAAGGCTGCCGATGCGGCCCCCGAGCGTTTCCAGGTCTACATCACCGAGAAGCTCGACAACCCGCAGCAAGCCGACTTTGTGCGCCTCGGCGGCGGCAACTACGAGCAAGTCGACTACAAGCAATGGCACCTCATGAAGTACAGCCTTGCCGCCTATGCCGGCAAGCGCGTCAAGTGTGCCCTGCGCTACATAGGCGACCACAACACGCTGGGGTCGTTTATGCTCATGATCGACGATGTGAGAATAGGTCAGGACGAGGGCAGCCAGGCAGCGCCAGAGAGGGCACTGCGTGCCAGCCGCTCGCCACGCAACCCGCTTGAGACCTTCGACATCTATCTCGACGGAGCCAAGGCGGGCAGCACCGACGGCTACTCCTACACCATCGCCGACGTTGCTCCCGGCGAGCACACCGTGGGCGTGCAGGCAATATACACGGGCGCACACAGCGACATGGCTACCGTCCAGGTGAAAGTTGACGACAACAATGCCAACGTGACCTTCAACATCACTGCCGACAGCAAGCGCACTGCCGACGGCGAGAAATTCAACCTGGTGAACACCAACACGGGCAATGCGCTCGAGCTCACTGTGGCCGACGGCGCAGTGCGCATCCCGTCGCTGCCATGCGGCACCTATGCGGCCGACATTGCCGAGGGAGCCTTCAACGCCTTCTCGAGCACCTACATCATCGCGGCCGACACCACCTGCAGCATCACGCTCACCGACAAGGTGCGCGCCCCCTACAACATCACTGCCGACATCACCCCCAACGGCGAGGGCGGCAGCAAGGTGACCTTGCGGTGGAACCAGGATCTGGCCTTCAGCGACAGCTTTGAAGACTACCCCGACTTTGCCACCGGCACCTTCGGGCAGTGGAAGTCGGTCGACCTGGACCAGCATGCTGTGTATCCCATCTCGCTGGGCGGCTACATCATCACCTTCCCAGGCTCGGGCACACAGCAGAATCCCACTACCCTGGCCCCCATCGTGTTCAACCCCTACGCCACAGTGCCGGCCATGCTGCCCACCGACCAGGCCATGAAGCCTGTGACGGGCAACAAGGAGATCCTCTTCTTCTCGCCGCAGCAGTACACTGCCAACAAGTGGCTCATCTCGCCCGAGCTCAGCATACGCGAGGGATACAAGCTCACGGTAGCAGCCAAGTCCTACAGCGACGCCTATCCCGAGCAACTCGAGTTTGCCGTCTCGACCGACGGGACCGACCCGTCGAGCTTCACCGTGATATCAAAGGCCGAGAACATGCCCGCCTCGCAGTGGACAAAATATGAGACCGACCTTTCGGCCTATGCCGGCAAGACCGTGAGAGTGGGTGTGCACTACTACACCACCGACGGCTTTTTTGCACAGCTCGACGACTTCACCGTGGGCCCGGCCGAGGGCGAGGAGCACTACATCGACTATGGCAACGTGGTGAGATACGACATCTATCTCGACGGCGAGCTGGTGGCTCACAGCGACTCGTCGGTGTGCGTGCTGCCCAACGTGAGCACGGGCAACCACACAGTGGGCATCAAGGCCATCTACAAGAACGCATCGTCGTCCACCACCGAGTACAATATCAACGTGACAGGCGTGCAGCAGTTGACCGTTGCCACACCGTCGCAGGCGCCAGCCACCTACTACAACGTGCTGGGCCAGGCAATACCCGACATCGACAGCTATCACGGCATTGCCATCAAAAAACAAGGTAACAACGTAACTAAAATCATGCGATAACAATGATGAAAAAAACAACTATCATATTAATGTTTCTGGCTGTTGCCATCGCTGCGATGGCCCAGTGGCCGGCACCAAGCCGGGCAGTGTCGTCGACGCAGCGCGTGGTGGGCTACACGACCAGCGATGCCATCGACAAGCAGAATGTGGGCACGGGCTATGCCGGCACCCACGCAGTGGGCGCGCTGGTCCCGGCCGACATGCTCAAGCCCTATGTGGGCTGCAAGGTGGTGGGGCTGCGCTTTGCCCTGGGCGCCTCGGCCACGACCAGCCGTGTGTTTGTGCGCCCGCTCGACAGCGAGGGCATTCTGGCCGACGCCGACTCGGTGACACAGAGCGTGTGGCACCCGCACTCGGGTTGGAACGAAGTGATGCTCAACGGCGTGAAGGGCTACACAATACGCCAGGGCGAGGGCCTGTTTTTCGGTTTCGACGTGACCGAGACCGCCGAGCAGGCACAAACCAAGACCGGAATACTGGCCACGGCCGACGGGTCGCAGTCCTATGGCTTCCTCGTGCTGGGCAACTTCGGGTCGGGCGAGGGCCTCTATGCCATCAACGGCAAGGGGCTGCTGTGTGTGCAGCTCATCGTCGACATCTCGTCACTGCCCAGCAAGTCGATGAAATTCACCCACATGACCAATGGTTACCAGTATAAGCAACCGGGCGACCTCATCGACTTCTTTGTGCAATATCAAAACACTGGGCGCGACACCATAAGAAACTACACCATCAACTACACCCTCGACGGCGGCCAGCCCGTGAACCTCGACACGGCCGATGTGGTGGCAGGCGGCGCACTCTCGTCGATAGAGCGCGTGTTCAACCTGCCGGCCGACATTGCCTCGGGACCGCACGTGCTGCGCGTCTACATCACGCAGGCCGACGGCGTGCCCATGGGCGACGACACCTTTATCGCCGACACCTTCAGTGTGTATCGCGAGAAGTATGCCCGCCAGCAGACCTATCTCGAGCAGTATGCCGACGCGGCCTCGCCCTACACGGCAGGCTGCTTCGATGCCATGGCCACAGCAGTGCAGGGTCTGAAAGGCAACGTGGCCTATGTCAACATCTATCGCGAGGGCAACCCGCTGGCTTGCGACAAGGCCGGCAGCCTGTGCCAGGACTATGCCTACACCTATCCCAGCTTCACGATGGACCGCTCCTACTACCCGGGCGAGGCCCATGTGGCCTACGACCTCAACTACTATGTGCTCACGGCACCTGCCCTTGTTGCCGGCATGATGCAAGAGTTGTTGCAAGACGAGCATTCCAACCCGGCGTTTGCCCAGTTGCAGATAGCTCCGCAATATGACGCCGCCACGCGCAACCTCACCCTCACGGTGAGCGGCACAACCACGAGCGAGGCTCCGGCCATCTTTGGCGACCTGGGGCTCACGCTCATGCTCACCGAGGACAGCGTGGCCTCGCCGCAGGCCGTCTACAACGCGGCCACAGGCTCCACGAGCACCGTGAGGCAGTACATGCACAACCATGTGTTGCGCGACGTGCTCACCGCCGTGCGCGGCGACAAGCTGCAACTGCAAGGCAATGCCTTCACGGCCACCTACTCGACCACCCTGCCAGCCGGCGTGAACCCGGCCCGCATGACGGCAGTGGCAATGGTGAGCCGCTATGTCGACCCGTCGGGCAGCAGCACGGTGGGCCTCAAGCACATGGACATACTCAATGCCAACAGCATCTCGCTCAAGGATGCGGTCACAGGCCTCGCCGTCACCCGCGTGACCCCGGCCGGGCCGGTATTGTACTACACGCTCGATGGCCGCCAAGTGACCCCGAGCGAAGCCACCCATGGCATCTACATCGTGAAACAGGCCAACGGCCAATACAAGAAAATCATGCGTTAACCCTTTGGAACACCTCCTGGGCACGGGCCACCTACCCATGCCCAGGTATACCCTTTTATTTTATAATCTTAACACAAAAAGCTTATGAAAAAAATCAATCTTTTGATTGCATTTGTCCTCACCCTGTTGGGAGTGTCGACGGCCTCGGCCGAGGTCTACAGTCCCTACACGGTCGACTTCAACACTGCAATTTCAACCAGCACCTACAGCTTCACGGTAGCAAAAGGGTGGGATCACATCCCCGACTACTACTTTGACAGCGAGAGCTACGACAGCTACTACCCCACCTACACCTACAGCAGCACCGGCGGCCGCAACGGCAGCGGAGCGCTCAAGGTCTCTGACCAGACCAATGTGGGCGAAGGGTGGTCGGGCGGCAAAACGACCGACCTGCTTGTGACGCCCTACATCAAGGGGAAATCGTCGATTTATGTAAAGAAGGCAGCCAACAACGGCACCATAGCCTTCTATAGCGTGAAACAGAGCAGCAACGGCACTCTGACCAAGGGCTCGACTATTGCAGTCACCCTGCCCGAGCTGTCGACAACCGACTATGTGAAAGTCGACATTCCGCGTCAAGACAGCGCCCGCATCGGCATCTATGCCAGCAATGTGTGGATCGACGACTTCGAGGCCGACTCGGCACTCATCACCAAGAAGCGTGCCTTGAAGCTGTCGCAGGTGATCAATGTGCTCTATCGCGGCTCGAGCACGGGCAATGAGGACGTTGACGCCAACGGCAACTTCGGCATGAAGTTCAAGGTGACCATTGCCAACCCGGGCGACGTCGACTTTGCCCCGGGCGACGAGGGCTACACCCTGAGCGTGCACAACTATGCCGACTCGGTAGTGGCCACCGTGCCCATCTCGCAGCCCCTGGCTGCCGGCGCAAAGCTCACCGACTATGAGCTGACGATAGAACTGCCCTATGCCAAGTATCCCAAGCGCGACCGCTACAATGTGTATGAAGACGTGAGCGGCACCTCGCAATACGGCGCATGGATTGAGCCAGTGCCCTACACGGCCGTGCCCAATGTGAGCGACGACAACGGCACCGTGGCCTCGGGCACCGAGCAGGCCTTCGGCATGCTCACGCAGCCTGTCACCAAGAACTACACCCTCTACAACCGCGGCGCTGCGCCCCTGCGCATCACAGCCATAGAGATTCCCGAGGGCTTCACCACGACGCTCGCCAAGAGCGACACTGTTGCTGCCCACCAGAGCAAAGACTTCAGCATCACCGCCACCAACACCGCAACGGGCATCCACTCGGGCAACATGGTGATCAAGACAGAGGGTGCCAGCGACTATGTGTTGCCGCTCTCGGCCACTGTGCTCGACACCACCAAGTTCTATGTCAACTTTGAAGACGGCAAGTTCCCCACAGGCTTCATTGTGGGCAAAAACTGGGCAGTGAAGCAACGCGACTACTCGACGTCGAGCAACGTCTACTTTGCCTCGTCGTCGCTGGTCGACGACACCAAGCTCATCACCCCCTTGCTCAAGGTAGCCGAGGGTGAGAAGATGAGCATCGATGTTGCACGCAACAACCCCAACAGCAAGGATTCACACATGAACGTGTACTACTCGCCCGACCGCAAGAACTGGACCCTGGCCAAGGCCATCAAGGCTGCCGAAATGTCGGACGACCTTGGCTCGACAGCCTCCTACCACTATAGTGCCCTCAAGACCTTTGTGATCGACAATGTTCCAGCCGGCAACTACTACATTGCCTTTGAGGCTGGCTACGCATCGGTCGACAACATCTATGGCTTTGAGCGCGTCGATGTAGACCACGACATGCTCTTCACCCAGGTGAAGATGCCGTCGGCAGGCATGGTCAACAACGTCTACACCGCCACTGCCACAGTCTTGAACAACAACACCAAGACCGAGCCGGCCGAGGGCTACAAGCTGGAGCTCATGGTCGACGGCAAGACGGTGGCTACCACCGCCTCGCAGACCCTGAAGACCGACAGCACCGCCACCTTCGACTTCGCTTTCACCCCCAACAAGGCTGGCAAGTACAACGCCGTGATTGTGCTCAAGGCAGGCGACTACGAGGTGGTGAGCGACACCGCCGAGGTCACCATCGCGCCCGAGACGGCAGGCTACGACGTGCAGGTGGGCAAAGTGGCTGCAACAAGCAATTCGGATGCCACCCCCATCAACGTGTACTACAAGCACAGTGTTTCTGATGTGATCTACACCCAGCAACTGCTTGAGGCCTCGGGCTTGAAGAAGGGCGACAAGATCACCCGCATCAGCTTCAAGGGCTACAACAAGAGCGGCGAGGTCTCGACCGACGTGCAGGCCTGGATAGGCAACAAGGCCGACTCCACCTATGCCTCAGGCTATGTCGTGCCCGACACGACAAGCCTCACCAAGATAGCCAACGAGAACCACACCGTGCCGCTCGTGGGCGATGACGACGACCACCAGGTGCTGCTGAGCATCGACATCCCCGAGGGCTTTGTCTACAACGGACAGAGCATACAGATGGTGATGGGCTCGGATCTGACCACGAACTACCAGCGTGCACAATTTGAATACTCCGCCGACAAGCCCAACGGCTACAGCAAGCGCAGCGACTCGCAGTTTAAATGGAGCGAGGCCAAAGCCACAAGCTACATGCCTGTGCCCTACTTCACCGTAGAGAAGCTACCCGCCACCCTGAGCGGCGTGGTATCGAGCCAGGCTGGAAACGTGAGCGGCGCCAAGGTGGAATTGCGCAACGGCGATGTGCTCTATGAGGCCGAGACCGATGCCGACGGACACTACACAATGGCTGTGGTGCAAAGCGACAAGCACTATGCCATGACAGTGACTGCCGACGGCTATGACACCTACACCGACTCGGTTGCATTTGAAACGATGAATGTAGAGAAGAATGTGGTGCTCACGCTCTCGCCCGACGTCATCGTGGTGCCCGAGTGCGGCTGGACTACCTACAGCAGCGACCACGCCATCTCGCTCGAGGGCAACCTCACGGCCGAGACCGACTTCACGGCCTATGCCGTTGTCGAGGTCACTCAAGAGGGTGCAGTCATCAAGCCCTACGACCGCAGCCTGGGCATCCCTGCCGGCACCGGCGTGATCATCAAGGCTCCTGCAGGCAGCTACACCTTCAAGCGCGACGTGAAGCAAGGCGGCAACAATGCACCTGCCAAGGCCGAGGGCAACGAGATGGTCAACCTGCTCAAGCCCACGGTGAACACCGCCGTCGAGGTGACCGCCAACGACAACGTTTATGTGTTCAACGCATTCTCTACCACCTCTGTTGTCGGCTTCGGCAAGGCCGCAACTGGCGATGTAGTGCCCGCCCACAGCGCCTACCTCACGATAAGCGACAGCAAGGCTCTCGACTTCTACCCGCTCATCGACGGCATCTCGACTGGCATTGTCGACATCAACGCTGCCAGTGGCACTATCGATGAGAACGCACCTGCCTATGACCTCATGGGTCGCCGTGTCGACGCCTCCTACAAGGGCATCGTGATACAAAAGGGCAAGAAGGTGCTGCGCAAGTAAGGCATCCTGTACAGCGCTTGCCGCAGCCACGCGGCAAGGCACACTGCAAGCTGCCCTTGGGACAATGGTTCCCAAGGGCAGCTTTTGTCACGTCATCCCCATTTATGACGACAGCAGCGGGCAAAAATCCCCCATTGTGGGGATAACGCAGCTTGGCAAGCAGTGCTACCTTTATAGGTGTAATAGGAAACAATGCAGTCAAGTTGCGAAATATTATTAGTAACTTTGCACCCGCAAACAGATCTGAAAGTAAAAGATGACACTCAACGAAATACCCAAAGGCTCCACCTGCACCGTCGAGGCAGTGGGTGGAAAGGGCGCCTTGCGCCAGCACTTCCTCGACATGGGAGTGATACCCGGCGTGGAAATGACACTGGTGAAATATGCCCCCATGGGCGATCCCATAGAGTTTGTGCTGCATGGCTACAGCCTGACCCTGCGCAAGGACGATGCAGCCAAGATTGAAGTGAAGCTGTGCCCCGACTGTGATGCCGGCATCGAGCACAGCCATGATGACGCCACTCCGGCAGTCGAGGATCACCCGGGCTATGGCGAGATGGGCTGGCAACACAACCGCGAGACCGAGCACCCCCTGCCCGAGGGCACCATGCTCACCTTTGCCCTTGCCGGCAACCAGAATTGCGGCAAGACCACCCTGTTCAACCAGCTCACCGGCGCCAATCAGCACGTGGGCAACTTCCCGGGAGTGACCGTCGACCAGAAGAGCGGCCCCATCAAGGGACACCCCGACACATCGGTGACCGACCTGCCTGGCATCTATTCGCTCTCGCCCTACACCAACGAGGAAATCGTGTCGCGCGAGTTCATCTTGAAAACCCACCCCAAGGGCATCATCAACATCGTCGATGCCACCAACATCGAGCGCAACCTGTATCTCACCATGCAGCTCATGGAGCTCAACGTGCCCATGGTGCTGGCACTGAACATGATGGACGAGGTGCGCAACAACGGGGGCACGATACGCATCAACGCCATGGAGCGAGAGCTGGGCCTGCCTGTGGTGCCCATCTCGGCAATGAAAAACGAGGGCGTCGACGAGCTCGTCGATCACGCCCTGCACGTGGCCAAGTACCAAGAGCCGCCCACTCGCCAGGACTTTTGCAGCCCCGACGACCACGGTGGGGCCGTGCACCGCTGCATCCATGCCGTGATGCACCTCATCGAGGACCACGCCAAGGCAGCCGACATACCCGTGCGCTTTGCTGCCAGCAAGGTGATAGAGGGCGACCATATCGTGATCAAAGCATTGAAACTGAGCGACAACGAGCAGCAGCTGCTCGACCACATCCTCAAGCAACTCGAGGCAGAGCGCGGTCTCGACCCGGCGGCAGCCATGGCCGACATGCGCTACGACTTCATCAACAAGGTGTGTGCCGGCACCGTGGTGAAACCCAAGGAGAGCAAGGAGCACAAGCGCAGCCGCGAGGTAGACAAGGTGCTCACCGGCCGCTGGACGGCCTTGCCCGTGTTTGTGGCCATCATGTGCCTCATCTTCTGGCTCACCTTCGACGTGATAGGGGGCAACCTGCAAGACCTGCTGCAAGCGCTCATCGACAAGTTCACCGTGGCAAGCGACAATGCCTTGCAGAGCTGGGGCATAAGCCACGTGGTGCGCTCGCTGGTGATCGACGGCGTGTATGCCGGCGTGGGCACGGTGCTCAGCTTCCTGCCCATCATCGTGACGCTGTTTCTTTTCCTCTCGCTACTCGAGGACAGCGGCTACATGGCCCGCATAGCCTTTGTGATGGACAAGCTACTGCGCAAGATAGGCCTCTCGGGACGCTCGATTGTGCCCCTGCTCATGGGCTTCGGATGCTCGGTGCCCAGCGTCATGGCCAGCCGCACGCTGCCCTCGGAGCGCGACCGCCGGCTCACGGTGATGCTCACCCCCTTCATGAGCTGCACAGCCAAGATAGCCATCTATGCCTTCTTCTGCAGCTACTTTTTCCCGAGCAACGCCGCACTGGTCATGATAAGCCTCTACCTGCTGGGCATCGTCAGCGGCATTGTGATTGCCCTGCTGCTCAAGCGCACCACCTTCAAGGGCGAGGCAGTGCCCTTTGTGATGGAGCTGCCCAACTACCGCATGCCCGGCTTGCGCTCGGTGCTGCAGCTGCTGTGGGACAAGACCAAGGACTTCATCGAGCGTGCATTCTCGGTCATCTTCATTGCCAGCATTGCCATCTGGTTTCTCCAGTCGTTCAGTTGGCAATTCGACATGGTCTCCGACTCGTCGCAGAGCATGCTGGCATCGATAGCAGGCTTCATTGCCCCGATATTCAAGCCGCTGGGCTTCGGCGACTGGAAGGTGACCACAGCGCTCATCACAGGCTTCATGGCCAAAGAGAGCGTGGTGAGCACCCTGCAAGTGCTCTTTGCCAGCAAGGGTGCCCTCATGGCCGTGCTCACACCGCTCACCGCCTATGTGCTACTGGTATTCTGCCTGCTCTACACGCCTTGTGTGGCCACCATTGCCACCGTCAAGCACGAGCTGGGCGGCAAGTGGGCCGCAGGCATCGTGTGCTTCCAGTGTGCCGTGGCATGGATTGTGGCATGGATTGTGAAACTGGCGCTCGGCCTGTTCTGGTAACCCTCATCACACTCACACACACCTCACGACTATGAATCTACAAAGCTGGATATTGCTTGCCGTGGTCGCAGCACTCGCCATTGCGACGGTGGTGCGGCTGCGGCGCAAGCACAAGGCCGCAGGCGGGGCATGCAGCTCGTGCAATGCCACGGGGTGCGCGCTGCGTGCCATCAAGGAGAAACAGGCCCGCAACAAGAAATAAAAATCGCTACATCGACGCGTCAAGCCAAAAAGTGGCACAAAAATTGCATTCTTCTCGATAACTATGATTATCTTTACTGCCAAAGCTGCCTCACCAAAGCAAAAGGCCAGCTACCGCAGAAAAGTACAATCAACAATTATCCAATCATAAAACAAAAAGACAGAAGACTATGAACGTGTTTGACAACGTCAATGCAGGCACAGGAGGCAGCAACCAGCAAGGCGCCTTCAAGCCAATGGGCAACAACGCCAGCCGCCTGGGGCTGGGCGGCATGAGCAAGGGATGCATGGGGCTGGGCTGTGTGGCCCTGGCCGTGATTGTGGTGCTTGTGGGCATCGTGGGCTGGGGCATAAGCCAGTACAACGGCCTCGTGACCCAGCAGCAAAATGTGGAAAAGGCTTGGAGCCAGGTCGAGAGCGACTACCAGCGCCGCGCCGACCTCATTCCCAACCTGGTGAACACCGTGAAGGGCTATGCCAAGCATGAGAAAGAGACCTACGAGGCCGTGACCACAGCCCGCGCCAGCGTGGGACAAGTGAAAATCGACGCCGCCAACCTCACCCAGGAGCAGCTGCAGCAATACCAGCAGGCCCAGGGCACGCTGGGTGCCGCGCTGGGCAAGCTCATCGCCGTGAGCGAGGCCTATCCCGAACTCAAGGCCAATGAGAACTTCATGGCCCTGCAGCAGCAACTCGAGGGCACCGAAAACCGCATCAACGTGTCGCGCAAGGACTTCAACAACGCTGCCCAGCAGTACAACACGCAGCTCAAGCGCTTCCCGGTCAACATCGTGGCCGGCATGTTCGGCTTCCAGGAGAAACCCTACTTCAAGGCTGCCGAGGGCGCCGACAAGGCTCCCACGGTGAACTTCGACTAACGCGCGCATCTCGTTTATTACTAAAACACATCTACCCACATGCCACTCACCGATTTCATCTCGACCGAAGGGCAGCAACGCATAGCCCGCGCCATTGCGCTTGCCGAGCAGCACACCTCGGGCGAGATATGCGTGCACGTCACGCCCAAGTGCCACGGCGACGCGATGGAGACCGCCAAGCGCAAGTTTCAAGAGCTGGGGCTGTGCAACACCCGGCGGCGCAACGCCGTGCTCATCTATGTCGCCTACATCGACCGCAAGTTTGCCATCCTGGGCGACAGCGGCATCGACAAGGCTGTGCCCCTCGACTTCTGGCACACCGAGAAAGAGACCCTGACCCGCTACCTGGCCGACCACCGCCAGGTCGACGGGCTGTGCGAGGTGGTGAAGCAGATAGGCGACAGCCTGGCTGCCTACTTCCCGGCCAGCCGGGAAGACATCAATGAACTGAGCAACGAAGTGACCTATGACGAAGATGACGATTAGACTCCTGCGCTGCCTGGCGCTGGCCGCATGCCTGCTGCTGGCCGCCGTGGCGCAAGCCGAGACGGTGAAGCTGCCCAGCCGCCCCGACCCGCCCCGGCTGGTCAACGACCTGGCCGGCGTGCTGGGCAACACACAGGCGCTCGAAGACACGCTCGAGGCCTTCAGCAACGCCACCTCCAACCAGATACTCGTGGTCACCGTCACCGACCTGCAGGACCTTGAGCCGTGGGACTATGCCGTGCAGCTGGGCCGCGCCTGGGGCGTGGGAGGCAAGAAGCACAACAACGGTGTGGTGATACTGATCAAGCCCAAAAACGACACGCCCGGCCGCGTCACCATCCAAGTGGGCTACGGCCTTGAGGGCGCCCTGCCCGACGCCTTCTGCTCCAAAATCATCGAGCGCGAGATGAAGCCCCGCTTCATCGCAGGCGACTACCTGGGCGGCGTGTGGAACGCCGTGCGGGTAATCATGCCGACAGCCAAGGGCGAGTACAACGAGGCGGCCTACAACAACGACCAGGACGGCAACGGCGGCGAGATTGCAGCAGTGGTCATCATCGCGTTTGTCATCATCTTTGTGTGGGCAATGAGCCGCACGGGCCGCGGGCGCGGCCGCAACAGCGGCTCGACAGGCACCTGGGGAGGCCCCATCATCTTCGGCGGCGGCGGGGGCGGCTTCGGGGGTGGTAGTGGCTTCAGTGGCGGCGGGGGCTTTGGTGGTTTCGGCGGCGGCAGCTTCGGCGGCGGCGGAGCCTCGGGCTCCTGGTAGCCGCCGCGCAGGCACACCGCCACCACTACTCGCCCACATGCGCGCAGGCACCGGCCGAGGGGGGGGGGGATTGCAGCCCGCCGCCGCCCGATGCCTGCGCGACGTTTTAGCCCAGCAGCGGCCCGTGACACGCAAATTGCCGACTATGAAGACCATGAATAGAATTTTGCTTTTAAAAATTTCAGAACTCAAATATTTTGTCGTATATTTGCAAGCTGTAAACTGACCCGTGTGCGGGTGCGGTAATGTTGCATCGAAAAAACTAAACAAAACAATAAATAATTGACACATGCAAACTAAAGGTTTTATTAAAGTTATAACCGTTGCATTGATTCTTATTTGTGCGTTCTACCTTTCGTTCTCGTTTGTGGCCAACCACTACGAGACCAAGGGCGAGGAGCAGGCCATGGCAATGGCCCACATCAGCAGCCCCGACATGTCGAACGACACCTATAAGAGGGCCTACAACGATTATATGAGCAAAATCGCCAAGCAGAAGGTGTGGCTGGGCTACTACACATTCCAGCAGGTGCGCGAGAAGCAACTCGGCCTGGGTCTGGACTTGAAGGGCGGTATGAACGTCACCCTGCAAATTTCGGTGCCCGACATTCTGAAAGCTCTGGCCAATCCCGCATCGCAAAACAAGAATTTCAACCAAGCAATCGCCTATGTCGAGAACAACCGCACGGCTCAAGACGAGTATGTGAAGTCGTTCTGCAACAAGCTGCAGCAACTCGACGGGGCAACGTATAAAGACCACTTGTATCAACTCTTCCGCAACGTGCAGAAGGTGAAAGACAACCCCAATGCCAATGCCAACCAAATCGAGAGCTACCTCACCGACGAGGTGAACTCGATGGTCGACAACAGCTACAAGGTGCTGCGCACTCGTATCGACAAGTTTGGCGTTGTGGCCCCCAACATCCAGAAGCTGCAAAGCACGGGCCGCATTCTGCTTGAGCTGCCTGGCATCAAGGAGCCCGAGCGCGTGAAGAAGCTGCTGCAAGGCACCGCCAACCTCGAGTTCTACGAGACCTACAAGTGGAGCGAGATCTCGGGCCAGTTCAACGACATGGTGCAAGCCGCCGACAACGGCGAGAGCCCTGTGGCTGCCAAGACCGACTCGACCGCCAAGGCCGACTCGACAATGACCGCCAAGGCCAAGCCGGCTGCCGCCAAGAGCAAAGTGAAATTTGGCCAGCTGCTGCAGATGTACGGCCGCGGCGACTACTGCGTGGTAGGCGTGGCTGCTGCCAAAGACACAATGGCCATTGACAAGGTCATCAAGGAATATGGCAGCAGGTTCCTGCCCACCGACTTGAAACTGCTGTGGACCGTGAAGGCCGACAAGATGCTGGGCGACCGCTTCGGCCTGATTGCCATCAAGACCGGACCGCAAGGCAAGGCACAGATGAACGGCGACGTGGTGACCCAGGCTCAAAGCGAATATGAGCAACTGAAGGGCCAGGTGGTGACCATGAAGATGAACGACGAGGGCGCACGCCAGTGGTCGCGCCTCACCGGTGCCAACGTCAACCGCCAGGTGGCCGTCGTGCTCGACGACCAAGTATATTCCTACCCCAACGTGAATGGCCAGATCGACGGCGGCAACACCGAGATTTCGGGTAACTTCACCGTCGAAGAGGCCAACGACCTTGCCAACGTGCTGCAATCGGGCAAGATGGTGGCACGCGTCAACATCGCCTCCGAGAGCGTGATAGGTCCCTCGCTGGGTCAGGAATCGATCAACAAGGGTATGATCTCGTTTGTGGTGGCACTGGTGCTGCTCATGATCATGATGATATCGGTCTACGGGTTGAAGGCTGGCAACATCGCCAACCTGGGTCTGATCCTCAACCTGTTCTTCACCTTTGGTATTCTGGCCTCGTTCCAGAGCGTGCTCACCCTGCCAGGCATCGCCGGTATCGTGCTCTCGCTGGGTATGGCTGTGGATGCCAACGTGCTTATCTTTGAGCGCTGCAAGGAAGAGCTGCGCAACGGCAAGAACCTGAAGGCCGCCGTCAAGGATGGCTACAGCAATGCCTTCTCGGCCATCTTCGATGGTAACTTGACCTCAATCATCACAGGCGTGATTCTGGCCTACCTGGGCACTGGCCCAATACGCGGTTTCGCCATCACGCTCATCATCGGTATCTGCTGCTCGTTCTTCACGGCAGTGTTTGCCACCCGCCTTGTGCTGGAGAACTTCGTCAACAAGAACCGCTTCGGCTTTGGCACGATGACCTTCACCACCAGCTGGGCCAAGAACTGGATGCAGAACACCAAGTTCGACTTCATAGGCAGCCGCAAGAAAGTGGGAGTCGTCGTTGCTGCAGTAGTTGTGGTAGTGATAGCACTCTTTGCCACACTGGGTCTGAGCCTGGGTATCGACTTCTCGGGCGGCCGCAACTATGTGGTGCAATTCAGCCACCCGGTGTCGACCACCGAGATACAGGAGCAACTCACCCCGCTGCTGGGTACCAACGGCAGCACAGTCTCGGTCATCACCATCGACAACAACACCAAGGTGCGTGTGTCGACCAACTATAAGATTGCAAGCAACGACTCGACCGTCGACAACGAAATCATGAAGAAGCTCTACCAGGGCATGAAGCCCCAGCTGGGCAACATGACCTACGACCAGTTCAGCGTGAGCGACGAGACGCAGGGTGTGGTTTCGCAAGACGTTGTGGGTCCTGCCATCGCAAGCGACATGGCATGGGGTGCAACATGGGCAGTGATCCTGTCGATCATCGCCATGGGTCTCTACATCTTGCTGCGATTCCGCAACGTGGCCTTCTCGCTTGGTGCCATGGCTGCTGTGGCCCTCACGGCATTCATCGTCATCGGGTCGTTTACACTGCACGGCTTGTTCCCCTTCTCGATGGAGATTGACCAGACCTTCATCGCCGCAATCCTGACGGTGATTGGTTACCAGATCAACGATACGGTGGTGGTCTTCGACCGTGTGCGCGAGTATCGCCGCCTGTTCCCGAAGCAAGACGAGAAGCTGCGCTTCAACAACGCTCTGAACTCGACGCTGTCGCGTACGATGATGACCTCGCTCTCGACCCTGCTCGTGCTGCTTGTCATCTTCTTCCTGGGCGGCGAGTCGATACGTGCCTTCAACTTCGCAATGATACTGGGTGTCGTCATCGGCACATTCTGCTCGCTCTTTGTTGCATCGCCCATTGCCTACCTGCTTGTGGGCAAGAAGAACAAGGGCCTCGACGCAGCTGCCAAATGATGCTGAATAAATAATAAAACGATCACAATATATCTACCCACAAGGGCGGCCTTGCACACCGAGTTGCAAGGCCGCCCTTCTTGTAGGCATCACAGTGCCCAGGCAAAAAAAGGGAAGAAAGTGCAAAACAACGAAAAAAATTACATTTTTTCACGTCGCACTCCCATTTTTTTGTAGTACCTTTGCCAGCACGTGAAAACGTCGCAATCGATTTAATACACATTACCTATAATATAAACTGAACTAACAAAAGAAAACATTTCAAGAAATGTCAACACTTACCATTGCGATTGTAATCGTGTTTATCATCGGCTATGCAGGCATAGCTCTTGAGAGCGTGACAAAAGTGAACAAGGCAGCGGTGGCACTGCTCATGTTTGTGGCTTGCTGGACACTCTACATGGTGTCGCCCGAATCGTATGTACCCGGGGCCGGCGGCATGGACGCCTCGTCGCTGCTGTCCAAGGTGAACAGTATCATCGAGGAGCACTTGGGCAGCACGGCCACTACCCTGTTTTTCCTGATGGGTGCCATGACCATCGTCGAGATTGTGGACCAGAACGGCGGCTTCAACTTTGTGCGCAACGCACTCAGGACCAAGAGCAAGCGCAAGCTCATGTGGCGCATTGTGCTGCTCACGTTCTTCTTGAGTGCCATACTCGACAACATGACCACAAGCATTGTGATGGTGATGGTGCTGAACAAGCTCGTGGCCAATCGTCACGACCGCATGACATTTGCCTCGCTGGTGATCATTGCAGCCAACTCGGGCGGTGCTTTCTCGCCCATAGGCGACGTGACCACCATCATGCTGTGGAACAAGAGCCTCATCACCTCGCAAGGCGTGATAACCGAGATATTCATTCCCTCGCTGGTGTCGGCGCTCATCCCGGCCCTCATCCTTGAGTTCACCCTCAAGGGCGAGCTCGACACCCACGACAACACCGTATCGGCCGATGCACAGGACTTCACAAGCTGCCAGCGCAAGATCATCTTTGTGCTGGGTGTGGGCGGCCTGTGCTTTGTACCCATCTTCAAGGCACTCACCAATCTGCCCCCGTTTGTGGGCATCCTGCTGGTGCTGGGCATCTTGTGGCTCACTACCGAGATCTTCTACCGCAAGGTGGGCAAGAGCAAGAGCGGCTGGTCGCGCCGCGTGTCGAACGTGTTGAGGAATATCGACATGAGCACCATACTCTTCTTCTTGGGCATACTCATGGCTGTGAGCTGCCTTGAGGAGGTGGGCGTGCTCAACACTGCCGGCCGATGGCTTAACGATGTGTCAAACGGCAATCACTATATCGTGACCGGTGCAATAGGCGTGGTCTCGAGCATTGTCGACAACGTGCCGCTGGTGGCAGGCTGCATGGGCATGTACACCAACCTGGTGGGCGACTTTGCCTGCGACGGCCTCTTCTGGCAGCTGCTGGCCTACTGCGCCGGCGTGGGCGGCTCCATCCTCATCATAGGCTCGGCCGCCGGCGTGGTGGTGATGGGCCTGGAGAAGATAAGCTTCGGGTGGTATATGAAGCACGTGAGCTGGCTGGCCCTGGCAGGCTACTTTGCCGGCATGCTGTGCTACTTTGCCATCAACACCTTCTTGCGCGGCTACCAGCTGTAGTGCTCGCGGGCAAGACGACAAGCACGGCAGGCAAGCTCGGTCGCATGTGGCGACAGGGCTTGCCTGCTGCCGTTGTGGGCTGGCACGCGCGGTGGGCAATGAAGCCCCCTCTCCCCCGTAATGGCGAGATTGAGCGATTTAGCAACGCGACGCGCATTTTGTTTTGGGAAAATCATAGTTTTGGCTTATCTTTGCACCACAATCGAGAAGTCTCCATAGTTCAATGGATAGAACGAAGGTTTCCTAAACCTTAAATCAGAGTTCGATTCTCTGTGGAGATACTGCTCCCTCTGGCTGCCTGTCGACTCGACAAGCAGCCAGTGTTTTTTTTTATATGTTGCAAGTAGAAGCCGCAGCCGCCCCCCGGCAGCGCCGAGAAGATGCATAGCATCAGCGGCGGTTCTTTTGGTAGTCGGTATACTTGTTGCCGCTGTAGGTGTTGCGGCCGAAGCCGGTAGAGTTGAACTCGTCGTCGTTGTCCTGGTTTTCGTCGCCAGTGGAGTTTTTCTTCTTTTCGAGCGAGTCTTTTTTCACCTCGGGCTTGTTGCGCTTGATTTTGTCGGGCTTCTGCAGGTCGAGGGCCACCTCATAGATGTTCCACGACTCCTCCATGCCCCAGCTCTTGCGCACCTTGAGCTTGGCCGGCCAGGGGAAGTAGTACACCTCTTCGGGCTGGAGATGACGGGCATAGTCGCCGGCATCCCACTTGCCGTTGCCGTTGCTGTCGATGACGAGGCGGGCATAGTACTGGGCAGGCACCAGGTTGTCGAAGCGCACCGTGCCTTGTTGCACGCGTGCCGTGCGCACCACCTTCTCGCTGCCATCGAGCAGCTCTACAAAGGCCTTGTCGCCCGAGTTGACGTGAAGCACGATGTAGCCGTACTCGTCGAGCGAGCGCACGCTGAAATTGAACTGGGCCGAGTCGTTGACATAGTTGTAGATGCTTGCGACCGCAGCCGAGTCGACGGTGAGCCGGTACACGCCCTCAGGCTCGAGGCGCATGGGCACGGTGTAGTGCAAGATGTCGTAGGGGCCGGCCACCTGCAAGCCAGGCGTGGCGACGGCGCTCCAGGTGCTGTCGACGGGATCCATGACGTCGAGCCTGATGCGGCTCTGGTCGATGTGCTTAACGGGGGTGTCGAAGTCGAAGGCAATAGAGTCGGTCACCTCGAGCATGCTGCCCTTGGTTGCCATAGCCATCTTGAAGGTGGTCGCAGCCTTCTCGTGCTCCTTCTTCCTGATGGCAGCCATGTTGAGGTCGACCTCGGTAGGGTCTTTGCCGGCAGCAACGAGCTTGTCGCGCTGCTCTTGCAGGCGACGCAGGTCCTTCTCCATGTTTTCCTTTTCCTTGGCCTCCTCCTTGAGGCGCTTGAGCTCGGCCGTCGACTTCTTGAGCACAAAGTTTACGGTGTCGTGAGCCTGAGCGGTCACGCCGTCGGGGCCGGTCTTGTCGTAATAGAGGTCGACCATGATGCTGTCGCTCTTGATGAGCGAGGAGTCGGTGAGCCAGTACACACAAGAGTCGTTGGTCGCACGCGATTGCAGGCAGTACCAGTCCTTGTCGTGCACGGCGGGGCTCAGGATGTCGAGGCGCGGCGGCGTGCACGGGCCCGACACCTGCACCAGCAGCTTGTTGCGGCCCAGGCGCTCGGTCTTCTTGAGATAAAGCGGCGTGTAGCGCTCGTTGAACATGCTGAGCAGTAAGTTGTTGGGCAAGTACTCGGTGTGGTGACCGGTAAACACCGTGTCGACGCGGCGGTCGAAGGTGAACACCGTGTCCTGCGAGGTGAAGCGGGCCACACGAGGCACTACAATGCTGTCGATGAAGGCATAGTCCTCGTTGCGGCTCATCATGTAGTTGTTGTCGAGGTCGTTGAGTGCAAACACGTGGTAGCGCCCAGGCTTGAGGTTGCGAATGGTGAACTGGCCCTTGTCGTTGGTGCGGCTTATGCGCTCGAGGGGCACAGTGGTGAAGGCCGAGTCGGCCAGGTTGCTCTGCAAGCCCACCACCACACCCTGCATGGGCTCGAGGTCGCTGGCCCGCAACACAATGCCCGACACCTGCAGCGTGTCGATGCTGTCGCCCGTAGAGAAGGCAAAGCTGTAGTTCTCGAGGCGGTTGCCCTCGTTGTTGTCTTGCACAGCGTCGCTGAAGTCGATGGTATAGGTGGTGTTGGGCAGCAGCGGGTCGTTAAACTCCACGGTCACAGTCTTGCCCAGGCTCTTGATGGTGGGCTGATTTTTCTGGGCTGGCGACACCACCACCTTCTTCTGCTGGTCGTTGAGGGTTACCACCTCGTCGAAGTTGATTTTCACCTTGTTGCCCTTGAAATTGACGGTACCGGGTTTGGGATCGCTCTTGGTCACTGCCGGCGGCGTGTAGTCGCGCGGGCCACCCTCGGGCGAGCCAATGCTGGCACACGACCACAGGAGCAATCCTGCGGCCAGGGCGAGAAGCACATATGTGAGTCGTCGCAATCTCATCGTTCAAGCCGCAAAGTTACTAAAAAGCTCAAAGATAAAACAAGACGGCTCTGTATTTTTTTGGCACAGCAGTGCTGCGCGCGCCGCAAAATGAGCGAGGGGCGCTGTCAGGGCGAGACCACGTTGACGGGCTTGCCGGCAAGGTAAGCCTTGAGATTGGCCGTGACCACGTCGAGCAGGCGCACGCGGGCCTCCTTGCTTGCCCAGGCAATGTGGGGCGTAATGTAGCAATTGTCGACAGCCAGCAGGGGGTTGTCGGCAGCCGGAGGCTCCTTGCTCATGACGTCGATACCGGCAGCCATGAGCTGGCCGCTCTTGAGCGCCTGGGCCAGGGCAGCCTCGTCGACAAGCGGGCCGCGGGCGGTGTTGATGAGCATAGCCGTGGGCTTCATGAGCTTGAGCCGCCGGGCGTCGACCATGTTGCGGGTCGAGGCATTGAGCGGGCAGTGCAGCGTGACCACGTCGCTGGTGGCAAAGAGGCTGTCGAGCTCGACCTTGGCCACGCCTGCGGGCAGCGCCTGCTGCGGCTTGCTGGTGAAGGCCTGCACCCGCATGTCCATGGCCAGGGCAATGCGTGCCACAGCCTGGCCTATGTGTCCCAGCCCCACGATACCCATCGTCTTGCCCGCGAGCTCGATAATGGGCGTGTTCACATAGGTGAAATCGGCACAGTGGCACCACTTGCCGGCGTGCACCTCCTGGGAGTAGTGCTGCACGCTGTCGCACATGTTGAGCAGGTGGGCAAACACGAGCTGTGCCACCGAGGCGGTGCTGTAGGCCGGCACGTTGGTCACCGTGATGCCGTGCTGGCTGGCGGCATCGATATCGACCACATTGAAGCCAGTGGCCATCACACCTATATATTTCAACTTGGGCAGCGCCTCAATCTCCTTGCGGTGCAGGGGCACCTTGTTGGTAAGCACCGCCTCGGCATCGCGGGCGCGGTCGATGACCAGCTCGGGAGCCGTGCGGTCGTAGATGTCGCAATCGCCCAGTTTCCTCACCTCGTCCCACGACAAGTCGCCGGGATTGCCTGCATAGGCATCAAGTACTACAATTTTCATGTTTTCAAGAATCGGTTAAATTGTTGACAATGGTTTCTCTTAAGGAACAAAGATAACAAAAAAGAACGAAAAGAATCGAAATAAAACAGCCGGGCTTTATCATTTTTTTACAATATATTTAAACAAATGTGAAATCATTGTTGTAAATTTGCAGTGTTTAAGAGTTTATACTTAGCAGTTTACCAATTGCCGTAGTTATATAAACCAAAAATGAGACGTAAAACTACTTGCTTTTGTTTCATACAACAACATTGACACAGCGCAAGTGAGGATTCACTTGCAATACCAAAGAATACAGTAAACGACAAGAAGATGAAAAAAACCGAATTGAAATCAAGCCGAAAGAACATCGTCGTCAAGGCCGTTGCTCTCTCAGCGCTCGCGCTTTTCTCACCATCGATCACACTGGCACGGCCTGTGCTCAGTACCGCTCCCGCAGCGGCAGCATCGGGTCAGGAGCAAGTGACTGGTGTAGTAAAGGACTCTAAAGGAGAACCTATCATTGGAGCCTCGGTCAAAATCGCAGGATCGACCCTGGGAGTAGCCACCGACATCAACGGCAAGTTCACCCTCAACGCTCCGGCAGGGAGCAAGCTGGTGATCACATCCATTGGCTACAAAACCGTGACAGCAGCAGCTGGCAGCGACCTCAACATCACCATGGCCGACGACAGCCAGATGCTCGACGAGGTTGTAGCCATTGGCTATGGTGCACAGGCCAAGAAGAAAGACTTGTCGGCATCGGTGGGCGTGATAAGCAACCCCACCGAGCTTGCCGTGCGCCCGGTGGCCAGCACCGAGGGCATGATGCAAGGCCAGATACCGGGCGTGACCATTGAGTCGAACGGCGGCGACCCCACCGCTGCGCCCAGCGTCGTGATACGCGGCCAGGGCTCGCGCAACGGCGACAACGTGCTTTGGGTAGTCGACGGCGTGCCGGGGGCTCCCATTGCCTCGCTCGACGACATCGAGAGCATCGTCGTGCTCAAGGATGCCGCCTCGGCAGCCATCTACGGCGCCCAGTCGGGAGCCGGCGGCGTCATCCTGGTCACCACCAAGAAGGCCAAGGAAGGCAACACCACACTCAGCTACAGCGGCACCTTCGGGGTGCGCAAGGCCTACAACCTGCCCCGCGGGCTCACTGCCGAAGAAGAAATCCAGATGCGCACCACCTCCTATGCCAACGCCGGCCTCACCCTGCCCGACGGCTGGAACACGGCCAAGAACCCCTGGGTGGCCACCACACGCACCAACTGGATGGACGAAGTATTCCGCACAGCCATGTACCAGCGCCACAACGTGGCCCTCAACATGGGCACCGCCAACTTTGCCAACCGCATCTCGTTCAACTACGACAAAGACAATGGCGTGCTGCGCGACACCTACAACAAGAACCTGGCCTTGCACTACGACGGCAAGTACCAGCTCAACAAGTGGGTGAGCGTGAGCGAGAACTTCACTTGGAAAAACAACGAGAACCGCACGGGCAACACCAGCAGCCCCTACAACGGCGTGATCATGAACGCTCTGTACATGCCCAGCAGCGCCACGGTGTATAGCGAGTTTACTCCTGGCGGCTACGGCGGCACCACCACCGAGGATCCCGCCTATATTGCACAATACGGCAGCAACTTTGCCGACATTCACGGCGACGCCATCAACCCCGTGCGCCTGCTCGAGGCCTACAACGAGTACAACCGCACGAGCGACACCTGGACCACCACGTCGCTCGAGGTGGGCAACGTGGTGCCCGGCTTGAAATTTGTGAGCCGCTTCACCTACAACGTGACCAACTACAACGACAAGACCTTTGTGCCCAAGCGCGAAGAGGTGGGCAAGCCCTACCTGACCAACGAGTATACCAACTACAACTACCGCACCGACAGGTGGAAGACCGAGAACACGCTCACCTACGACAACACATTCGGGCAGCACACCGTGGGCCTGCTGGCCTCGACCACGGCCGACCATTATGCCACCCGCGGTCTCAACGTCGATGCCAAAGACTTCAGCGACGAGTCCAAGTTTCTGCAATACCTGGCATGGGCTGGCTCGCAGTCGGCCAGCGACTACCTCACAGGCCCCGATGCCAACGTCTCTCTCATAGGCCGTGCCGCCTACTCCTATGCCGACCGCTACTTCCTCACGGCATCGTTCCGCCGCGACTACGCCGGCCGCCTGCCCAAGAAGCACAACCACGGCGACTTCCCCGCCTTCACGGCAGCCTGGAAGATAAGCAACGAGGCCTTCTTCCCCCAAAACGACATCGTGACCCTGCTCAAGCTGCGTGGCTCGTGGGGCCGCATAGGCAATCTGGGCTCGATAGGCTACAACTACAAGTCGGCCGTGCTGAGCTACGGCGTAACCACCGAGAAAGCCCTCTACGGCACCTCGGGCACACTGTGGGGCACCCGCGTGTGGAACTCTGATGCCGTCAATTCCAAACTCACCTGGGAGACCTCGGAGCAGTTTGACCTGGGCCTCGACATCAACATGCTGAGCGACCGCCTGGCCATGACGCTCGACTGGTTTGAGAAGAAAACCTACAACTTGATACAGACCCAGACCATGTACTGGCCCAGCACCATAGGCGTCGACGCCATGCTGGTGAACCAGGGCAGCGTGCGCAACCGCGGCATCGAGTTTGCAGCCTCGTGGCGCGACAAGGTGGGCAACGACATCTCCTACTGGGTGAACGGCAACTTTGCCTGGCTCAAGAACTGGGTGAAGAGCACCGGCGTGACCGACAGCGAGGGCAACCCCGGCGTGTGGACCGGCGACGGCAGCTGGCGCATGATACCCTATGTGTACCAAACCGCCCAGGGCGAGCCCCTGAACTCGTTCTACCTCATCAAGAGCCTGGGCATCTTCCAGAGCGATGAGGAAGCTGCCAACTACAAGGACGCCAATGGCAAACGCATCCAGCCCAACGCAGTGGCCGGCGACCTCAAGTTTGAGGACAAGAACGGCGACGGCAAGATAAGCGACGCCGACCGCCAGTACTGCGGCAACGCAACGCCCAAGTGGACCTATGCCTTCGGCGGCGGCATCACATGGAAAGACCTCACCGTGAGCGTGATGTTCCAGGGCGTGGGCAAGGCTCAGGCTCTGAACGTGGCCAAGAGCATGACCGTGGGCGACGTGGAAGGCAACTTCAACCGTTCGGCCGAGATACTCAAGGCCTGGAGCCCCACCAACACCGGCAGCGACATACCTCGCCTGTCGAAGAACGACCCCAACGGCAACTTCTCGACGGCCTCGACCTGGTTTCTCGAGGACGCCTCCTACTTCCGCTTGAAGAACTTCACCATCAACTACGACATCACCAAGCTCATACGCAAGTGGCAGCACCTGAACGACCGCAGCAGCCGCATGTCGGTATTCTTCTCGGGCGACAATGTGTTTACCGTGACCAACTACACAGGCATCGACCCTGAGTGCGGCGGCTATGACACGATGAAGTACCCGGTGTCGCGTGCCTTCTCATTCGGCGTGAGACTGACCTATTAACACAAAACGTGACACCACAACAAGCACAAATACAGAAACACAATGAAAAAATTAATGATAATAGCACTTGCAGGCGCGGCAATGCTGTCGACCTCGTGCAGTGATTTCTTAGACCCACAGTCGGAGGGCAACCCCACGACAACCAACTATTTCAAAAACGACCAGCAGGCCATCGACGCCGTCGACGAGCTCTACAAGCCACTGGTAGAGGAGGCTATGTTTGGCCGCGAAATCTACTGGGAGCAAGGCGGCACCTGCGATATCGTGTGGGGCCGCACCCGCAGCTACCCCACGCTGGCCACGCTCAAGTACACTGGCGACGAGAGCCCGCTGCGCGGCACCTTCAACCAGTTCTACGGCGAGATGGCTCGAGCCAACTTCATCATCAAGAAGCTCACCGACAAGGAGAAAGGCACCACGCTCAGCGCTATAGAGAAGCGCTCGCTGGGCGAGGCCTACTTCATACGCGGATTCTGCCACTTCTGGGTAGCTCACCGCTACGGCACCGACAGCCAGGGCGTGCCCTTCTGCCGCTGGGAAGACTGGAGCGACGACTACGACTACACCATGCCGCCGCAACAGAGCAGCGTGCAAGTGAACTACGACTACATCATCCAAGACATGGACAAGGCTATCTCCTACCTGCCCAATCTCGAGGACTACGGCAACGCCGACAAGGGCCGTGCCAGCAAGGCCGCCGCTGTGGCACTCAAGGCCAAGACCTATGCCTACTGGGCCACTTGGGACGCTACCAAGTGGAACGACGTGATCAAGCAGGTGGACCTGCTTGAAAACACCTATGGCCGCGACCTGGCGCCCACCTTCGACGAGGTGTTCACCAGCGACCAGTCTAAATTCTGGGGCAAGGAATACCTGTTTGGCATCGCCGGCGACGGCGGCGCCAACGGCGGCGGGTCGGAATTTCCCGGCGTGGTGCTCGAGAACAAGGCCTGGGGCGTGTACAACGGCTGGGGCCAGAACAAGCCCAGCGAAGACATCTATGAGGAGATGGCCAAAGACGGCGCAGGCAACGACCGCCTCAAGCGCAGCATTCTGTGCTATGGCGACACCTTCGAGCTCAACGGCGTCGAGCGCCGCTTCTTCTCGACCTCCGACATCCAGGCCGGCTTCATGATCAACAAGTATATGGATCCCTTCAAGCACGCCAACATGACCGACACGTATGTGAACGCCAACGGCGACTGGCCCACCTGCCGCATCATGTTCCCGCTCATGCGCTATGCCGAGATGCTGCTCTTCCGCGCCGAGGCCTACCTGATGACGGGCAACGCCGCTGCTGCCACTGCCGATATCAACAAGCTGCGCCAGCGCTCGCACCTGGCCCCGCTGAAAGGCACTGCCACCATGGCCGACCTCTACCACGAGCGCCGCTGCGAGCTGGCCTTTGAGATGACCGACCACCTGGGCGACCTCAAGCGCTGGGCAGCCTCGAGCAATGCCGAAATCAAGGCTCTGGCCCTGAAGGAGCTCAACGCTCACCCCCGTGTGCGTGCCTACAGCGACCGCTCCAACCCCGAGAGCGACTTCAAGGTGATCGACTATGAGGACTACCGCGACAAGGCCGCCTACGACAGCCACCTGATGGTATTCCCCTACCCGTCGGACGTGATATCGAAATACGGCGGCAAGCTCAAGCAGAACCCCAACTATTGATACTGCGCGCTTCCTCGAGGCGAGGACAGCGACTACATGAATAATGCGTATCCCTGCAGCCCGCGAGTGAGCTGCAGGGATATTTTTTGCCCCCTGCCCGCCGCAAGCCGCGACAGGCAGGGGGCAAAAGAAAAACGAGACCAAGTTTTCACAAATTTGGTCCCGCAGTCATTTTTAGAGTATGAGAAATTTACTTATATTGTCGTTTCATGCTCACAAGAAAGTGCCTTTCTTGATTTCGCGCTGCAAACATAAGAAATATTTTTAGAATTACCACATAAAAATACCGCAATCGTGCCATCAAAGCCCGAAAACTGCTATTTTCGGTAATCGGCAAGAGCCCTTTGCATCGCCCAAGGCGGCACCACAATCACACAAGAGCGCACCCAGGCTACACGAAGAGCTGCTTCAGAATTTCGGGCGACTTGAGCGTGCCCACCGTGGAATTGTGCATGCGGTAGTAGGCGATGACGGCGTCGAGCACGGCATTGCGCTGCTCGCGGCTGAAGCGGAACAGGTGCAGGTTGGAAAACGTCATGCGCGAGAGCAGCACAATCACACGCGCCAAGTCGGGCTTCAGGCACGTGCCCGCCATCCTGGGGAAGGGCACAAAAGTGCCCCCCGCCATGTCAAACCAGTAGCCCTCGCGATACGACTCCACATCGGGCTCGATGCCCAGAAACGCTCCCAGGTGAAACAAGAAGCATATATGAAAATTGGCCACGCCGCGGTCGAGGCTGTCGAGCAGGCGCACCGCGGTCTCGATGTAGCGGTACAGGCCCTCGTCGCGCTCCCGCTCGGGGATGGCATGGCTCAGCAACTCGCTCATGAACATGGCCACGGCGTTTTTCACCGGGTCGGCATAGATGCTGGCAAGCAGGCACGTGCGCCGCACGTCGTGCAAGGTGCACAGCTCACGCCCAGGCACGATGCGCGACTCAAACTGGAGCAGGCTCAAAGGCAGAAACATGGAGTTGCGCACCCGTGCGGCGGCCGTGTTGCCCTGAGCCACCAGATAGGGCATCATGCCATGGCGGTCGGTGTAGATGTGGGCAATGTTGTGACGGTCGTTGTACTTGATGACATTGAGTACAACACCACTGGTGGTTTCATACATGCCACGAAATTACGCAATAATCGGCACATAGGCGGCCTCAACAAGTAAAAAACACTGATTTAGCACGATTTAAAGAAGTTAAATTTTGCCATTTGAAAAATCATTGCTATATTTGCACCGCTTTTTGCGCAGCTGGCTAAAGTTCGCAAAATCGAGGGGCCCATTCGTATATCGGTTAGTACGCAAGATTTTCATTCTTGAAAGAGCAGTTCGACTCTGCTATGGGCTACTAACAATAACAACAATCAAAGAAAAAAGGTTTTTAAGAAAATGGCAAACCATAAATCAGCAATCAAGAGAATACGCCAGACAGAGGCAAGAAATCTTCGTAATCGTTACTATGCTAAGACAATGCGCAATGCTGTGCGCAATCTGCGCAAGGAGACCGATCCTGCCAAGGCAGCCGAGAACTACAAGAAGGTATCGGCCATGCTCGACAAGCTCGGCCGCAAGCATGTCATAAGCAAGAACAAGGCTTCCAACCTGAAGTCGAAGCTGGCCAAGCACATCAACAAGCTGAACGTTGCCAAGTAAACACGACACAAGGCAGCGCAAGGATTGCACACAATAGAAACAACGATGGGGCGTTAAGCCGCCCGCAAGCGAGCGGCCTGCGCACAGGCCTAAGGCCAGCGACACAGTAGTGGCCCGAAGCCCCCATTAAGGTTTGGCCCATTCGTATATCGGTTTAGTACGCAAGATTTTCATTCTTGAAAGAGCAGTTCGACTCTGCTATGGGCTACCCAGGAGCGTTAAGTTGCATGAAACTTAGCGCTTTTTGTCGTTGCTGGCGGTGAAGTTGCTCTCGATCACGGCCTGCAGGGCGGTTTTGCCCATGACCTTGATGCCGTTGCTGGCATCGACGCCGGCATAGTCCATCATCACCAGGCCGGCATGAGCCACCACGCAGCGGGCCATGTAGGCATTGGTGCTGGCGGCATTCAGGCGGTAGCCGTTGCTGGTGGTGTTGCCGGGCAGCGGAGCCTCGGGGTCGCGCGTGAAAGCCGAGCAGTGGTTCACAACCCACAGGCTGCCGCGCAGGGGCGTGGTGGCGGCATGCACGAGAAACTGCCGCATGAGATCGAGTTTTGTCGTCATGGCGCCCTCCATGGTGGTGTTGTAGTAGTCTTGCACATAGAGGCGCTCGCCGCCCTGCACGCCCGCAACTCGTGCCCCCTGGGGCGCGTTCCAGCTGCCGCCGTCGTCCCAATTGTCGATATAGCCGCCACGGGGAACCTGGCCGTAGCGGTCGCGGCTCAGCACCAAGATGTGGCCGCGCATCTCGCCCACCGTGAGCCCGGGCCTATAGTCGATGAGCACCGGGCCCAGCTCGTGCAGGGTGCTGTCGACCAGCTGTGCCCACCGGCTCTGGTCGTAGCCGGCACCCTTGGCATCGTCCTCGTGGCGTTGCACCACCACGACCAGCGAGGCAGGGTTGGCCTTGAGCGAGTCGGCCAGCAGGCGCAGGGCGTGGGCATAGCTTAGGCGGGTGGTCAGCGTGCCATGGAAAATGCGCAGCTCGTTGCCGCACTGGGCCGGGCGCAAGTCGAAGGCGCGCACGCCGGCGGCAAACTGCTGGCTCAGGTCGAGTTCTTGGGTGCGGGCATAGCGCTCGCCCACTACCGAGTCGAGGCCCTCAAAGCCATTGCCTGTGGCTGCATCGTGGGCACCGGGTATCGACAAGCTGCACACTCGAGTGTCGGGGCTGAGTCGCGTCATCCAGTCGGCGGCAAGGACATGACTTGCCGCAACGGCAACAAGAGCAAGTGTTGCCAGGTATCGTAGTTTCTTCATTTCACACAGTCATTGTTTTTTTTCGTTACACACCAGCCAACACGTGTGGCTGCTACAGCAGCGAGGCGCCCAGCATGTTGCAATCGGCAAGGCTGGAGAAGACGATGCTCACCTTGTCGACGATGTGCGGCTGCTGGAAGCCCTCACGTGCCGAGCTCAGCATGGCACGCTCAAAGAGGTCGCGGCTGGCGGCGATGCCGCCGCCTATGACGATGGCCTGTGGGTCGTAGGTGTAGAGGATGACCTGCAGCAGCTTGCCCAGGTGCAGGCCCAGCTCGTGCCAGCGAGCTGTGGCCACGGGGTCGCCCGCGCGGGCTTTATCGGCCTCGGCCAGAGCCGTGGTGTGCCACTTGTTGAAGAGTTGCTGGCTGGTGTAGTCTTCATAGTTGCTCTCAAGATAGGGCAGACTGCATATCTCACCCGCGCCCGTGTTGGCACCGCGATACACCTTGCCGTCGATGACAATGCCGGCGCCCACGCCGGTGCCCAGGGTGATGCCCACCAGGTTGTCGAAGGGGCGGCCGGCCCCATAGGCCTTCTCGGCAGCGACAAAGCAGTTCACGTCGTTGTCGGCATGCGTCTCGATGCCAAAGCGGCTTTCAAGATACTGCTTGAGGTGCACCTCTTTCCACGAGGGTATGTTCATCACGTTGTAGACAATGCCGGTATTGAAGTCGACCACCGAGGGCACTGCCACGCCAATGCGGCTGGCGGTGCCGTTGTTTACTTTCTCGACGAGGGCACACATCTGGTCGAGCACCTCGCGTTCGGTGCCGCTGGCCTTGACAGGCTCGCTGAGCCGAGCCTCAATCTTGCCCTCGCGCACCCGGGCCACGCGCACATTGGTGCCGCCCAAGTCAATCGCTATAGTTGTGTTCATTGAATATGATAGTTGGTTGCATGCTTGTTGTGTTCATTTCAGAAGAGTGGTCTCTACCGTGGGCTTGACCCACCTGTAGTGGCCGTCGCCGTCGAGCACCTGCACCGTCCTGATGCTCACCTTCTTGCCCTTGATCGAGAGCACGGCAAACGAGGCCGAGCCGTCGTCGTCGGGCCAGGCGTTGTTGACCTGGTAGATGCGGTGCCCCTTGTAGTGCTGCACCGATGCCTCGTGGGTGTGGCCCACCATGAAGGCGGCCAGGTTGTAGCGGTCGAGCAAGGCCATGAGCCGCGCGCGGTGGGCCTCGGGCCACCAGCCGCGAGCCCACTTGTCGAAGCCATAATGCTGCAGGTAGACCACCGGCGTGCCGTCGCTGCAATACATCTTCAGGTCGGCCTCAAGCCAGTCGAAGTTGCTCTTGCAATAAGACGTGTCGCCGGCGGCGAGCATGCCCATGACAAAGTGCACGCCGCCCAGGTTGAACGAGTAGGAGCGGCTCGAGGGGTCGACATGATAGATGTCGCCGCGAGCCTTGCCCACCTGCAGCAGCGAGTCGAGGTAGCGCATGTTGAGCTCATAGCCCCGCTTGTTGAGGTTGGGACGCCCGTTCTCGGGGCTGATGTCGTGGTTGCCGTAGAGCAGATACACAGGATAGTGTATGGTCTTGTCGCCGGGCCCTGGCTCGTAGCGTTGCTTGAACAGGGCCTGAATATCGGGCGAGGCCTTGTCGAAGATGTCGCCGCACAGCAACACGGCATCGATGGGAATGGTCTTGCCCAGGGCGTTGATGGCACGCACGTGATAGTACTGGTCGGTCTCGGGCGGGCGGTCGAAGTGCAGGTCGGAGGCCACGACTACGGTCACATCCTGCGCCCAGGCCGAGAGCCACAGCGAGAGCAGAAGCAAGAGTGCAAGCAGGCGGCCACGGCCGCCTTGCACTTGCACGTGATAGAGATAGTGAATGTGAGTCATTGCGTTACGTTTGATTCAAGACGATAAAGCCCCGACGGGTCAAATCGTGTTGGTACCCGCCTTCACCTCGGTGTCGAGTTTCTTGTCGCCCCACATGAGGGTGACCTTGAAGGGCACGTTGGTCTTGATGGTCACCTTGGGTTTCTCGGCCGTGCTGGCACGCTTGGCCACCTTGAAGCTCACATCGCCCTTCTCGCCATAGGGGTAGCGGTCGATACCGTAGGCATCGGTGAGGTGCACGTCGATGGTGATGTGGTTTTCGGGCAAGTTGGCGCGCACGCCGAAGATATACTCGATGAGCTCGGCAATGGGAGGCAGGCCAGTCCAGCCCACAAAGTCCTTGCGGGCCATGAAGCCGGGGTCGGAGCTCTCGGGGGCGTAGTACTCCCAGAAGGTGCCCGTCTTCTTGTAGACGTCGAGCACATTGTTGTAGTCGTTGAGGGTGATGTCCCAGGCCAGGTCGCGGTAGCCCTTGTCGACAAGGCCCGAGATGACCATGTAGTTGGTGCCGGGCCACACGCCACCCACCCAGTAGCGGCCGTTGGCCTTGTACTTGGGGTTGTTGGCCGCCAGCGAGGGCACGCGGTGGTGGCGGTTGAAGGTGGCTGTGTCGGCCAGGTGGGCCACAAGACGGTCGAGGCGGGACTTGGGCAGCACATCGGTGTGCAAGGCCCAGTAGGCGTAGATGCCCATGGTGGTCGAGAGGCTGCCGTCGGCATACTGGTCATAGAGGAAACCGTCCTTGTCGTTCCACATGTTGTCGTTGATATACTTGGTCAAGTGCTTGATATCGTCTTCAAAGGTTTCGATCTCTTGCCAGCGCTCGAGATAGAAGCCCATCTTGAGCAGGATGTTGGCCACCATGATTTCCTGCAGGTTGGTATCGAGCCATATCATGTGGCCGTTGCTGTAGATGGTGTTGTAGCCCTCGGGCACACGAGGCATGTTGTCCATGCCGGTGCCCCAGCCGCTGCTCCAGTAGGTGCCGTTGCGCCAGGTGTGGTTGAGCTTGAGCCACTTGTAGTAGGCCGCCAGCACGGGAAACACCTTGTTGAGGCGGTTGTCGTCGCCAAACTGCGTGTAGTAGAGCCACTCCGACCAGGGCATGAGGTTGGGGCCTGTGCTGGTGGGGTCGTAGCGGCCGAAGCAGTCGCTGCCGTCGGCGCGTATCTCGCGGCAGATGAAGCCGTCGGGGTGCTGCTTGGCATAGAAGTTGTCGAGCGTGCGCTGGAAGGGGAAGAAGCGCTGGCCATAGCGGCAGAACATGGTGATAAACGAGTCGTCCCACATGAAGATGTTGCCGTTGTAGGCCGGGGCGATGTAGCTGGTGATGAAGCCCGAGTCGTCGAGAGGCTGATTGATGTTTTTGATGCCTATCTCCCAGGCTTTCCAGTACATTTCGATTTCCTTGTCGTGACCTTCCCAGTAGGGGCTGGGCAGCACCTTGCGAGCCTGGGCAAAAGTGCCGGGCACGGTTTTCTGCACCTTGGCGATGCGGAAGGAGTTTTCGGCCACGAGGGGCTCGCGCACGTAGGTGTCCTTGTAGGGCAGCTTGTAGAGCGGCGAGCCCGACGAGATGAGGTTTTGCGCCCCGGCCAGCACGGGAGCCAGCGCCGTGGCGATGAGCAATGCGTGTGTGATATGCTTCATTTTCAAGTCTATGTCTTATCGTGATTAATAGTCTACAAGCCCAGCAGGCGCTTGATTTTCCAGAAGATTTCGGTATTGTCCATGAAGCCGGTGAAGTTTTCTGATCCCGGGCCGAAGGCATACACTGGCACCATTGTGCCCGAGTGGTCGCGGGTAGAGAAGTTGACCTGCACGGTGCCGGTGTGGTAGTCGCCGCCCAGCACGGTGGGGCCGCCCGTCTGGTGGTCGGCCGTGACGACGACGAGGGTCTGGCCGTCGGCAGCGGCCCATTTCATCACAGCGCCTATGGTCTGGTCAAAGTCGAGCGTCTCCTGCATGAGCATGTCGAGCTGGTTGAAGTGGCCGTAGTCGTCGAGCTGGCTGCCCTCGATCATCATGAAGAAGCCGTTCTTGTTATGGTTGAGCAGGTCGATGCCCTTGAGCGAAGCCTTGGCCAGGAGGTCGCCACGCTCGGCAGGCACGGGAGTGTCGACAGGATAGGGCACGGCATAGATCTTGCCGCTCTTGCAGCGCCACAGCTCGTCGAGGGTGCGGGCCACGCGGTAGCCCTTCTTCTCAAGCTCGGAGAAGATGTTGCGGCCGTCGTCGCGGTGCTCAAAGTACTTGGCGCCGCCGCCAAACACATAGTCGAGCGGGGCGTTGAGATAGTCGAGTATCAAGTCCTGCTCCTTGTTGCGGTCGAGGTTGTGGGCCACAAAGTCGCAGGGGGTGGCGTCCCACAAGCGGCAGGTCACAGCAATGCCGTTGGCCTTGCCAGCCTTGTGAGCCAGCACGTTGAGCGACTCGAGCGGGCGCCCCGTGGAGTCGACGCCCACGGCGTGGTAGCGGGTCTTGTAGCCAGTGGCCAGCGAGGTGCCGCCCGAGCCCGAGTCGGTGATGAGGCGGTTGCTGGCCGGGGTCTTGGAGATGCCGGTGTACTGCGCGTTTTCGAGCCACAAGTGGCCGTGGTTGCAGGTCCAGGCAGCCTCGATGTGCATCAAGCTCATGCCGTCGCCTATCATGAGTATCACATTTTTCACTTTGCCGTCCCCCTTGGGCGGTGCGATTTTCTCCACTTGGTAGGGCGTGGGGAAGGTGTAGGTCTGTACATTGGCGGGTTCAGCCATGGCTGTCATTGACATGATGGCAAAAGCTGCAAGCGATAAAAACAATTTCGGTTTCATAATCTGTTGAAAAGTAGGTTCAATATAAAAGCAAGGGCAAAGTTAAGTAAAAAATTCCACAACAGTTCACCATCAGGCTTTCCAATTCATCCTCGAGTGCCCGCGAGTGTGAGGCAGGCATCGCAATCGTTTGCAGAAATTAGCATCAATTAATGGGCATGTATCGACCTGGCATAGACAATAAAACCGTATATTTGCAATAGAAAAGAAGACAATCCACAACAAAACCTATATGCACTCATGACAAAGACTCTCCCTATCATCAACGACGACCCGTGGCTCGAGCCCTATGCAGCAGCCATCGAGGGCCGTCACGAGGACGCTGCCCGCAAGATTCAAGAGCTCACGGGCGGCAGCGGCAATCTCGACGACTTTGCCAACGCCTACAACTACTACGGCCTGCACCGCGACCAGCAGGGCTGGACCTTGCGCGAGTGGGCGCCCCATGCCACAAGCATCTACCTGGTGGGCACCTTCAGCGACTGGAAAGAGTGCGAGCCCTACCGCATGCAGCCAGTGGCCGACGGCAACTGGGAAATAAAGCTGCCGGCACGGGCAATGAAGCACGGCGACCTGTTTAAGCTCCATGTGCACTGGGACGGAGGCTGGGGCGAACGCATACCGGCCTATGCCACCCGCGTGGTGCAGGACGAGACGACCAAGATATTTTCGGCACAAGTGTGGTGCCCCGAGAAGCCCTACCAGTTCAAGGTGAAGCATTTTGTGCCCAACACGGCCCCGCTGCTCATCTACGAGTGCCACATAGGCATGGCCGAGGACAAGGAGGGCGTGGGCACCTACGAGGAGTTTCGCGTCAACGTGCTGCCGCGTGTGATCAAGGACGGCTACAACGCCATCCAGATCATGGCCATCCAGGAGCACCCCTACTACGGCTCCTTCGGCTACCACGTGTCGAGCTTCTATGCCGCCTCGAGCCGTTTTGGCACGCCCGACGAGCTCAAGCACCTCATCGACGATGCCCACGCTGCCGGCATTGCCGTGATCATGGACATTGTGCACTCGCACGCCGTGAAAAACGAGGTAGAGGGGCTGGGGCGCTTCGACGGCAGCTACGACCTCTACTTCTACGGCGACAGCCGCCGCGAGCACCCGGCTTGGGACTCGCTGTGCTTTGACTACGGCAAAGACGCTGTGCTCAACTTCCTGCTCAGCAACTGCAAGTACTGGATAAAGGAGTACCAGTTTGACGGCTTCCGCTTCGACGGCGTGACCTCGATGCTCTACTACAACCACGGGCTGGGACAGGCCTTCGGCAGCTATGCCGACTACTACAACGGCGGCGAGGACACCAATGCCATCACCTATCTCACCCTGGCCAACGTGCTCATACACGAGATCAACCCGCACGCCATCACCATTGCCGAGGAGATGAGCGGCATGCCGGGCCTGGCACGCCCCTACAGCGACGGCGGCCTGGGCTTTGACTACCGCATGGCCATGGGCATACCCGACTACTGGATCAAGACCATCAAGGAGAAGCGCGACGAGGACTGGAAGCCCACCTCGATATTCTGGGAGCTCACCAACCGCCGCGCCGACGAGAAGACCGTGAGCTATGCCGAGAGCCACGACCAGGCGCTGGTGGGCGACAAGACCATCATCTTCCGCCTCATCGACAAGGAGATGTACTGGCACATGATGGTGGGCGACAACAACAGCGTGGTCGACCGCGGCATGGCCCTGCACAAGATGATACGCATGGCCACAGCCTCGCTCATCAACGGGGCCTACCTCAACTTCATGGGCAACGAGTGGGGTCACCCCGAGTGGATCGACTTCCCGCGCGAGGGCAACGGCTGGAGCTACAAGTATGCCCGCCGCCAGTGGTCGCTGGTCGACCGCAAGGACCTGAAATACCAGTACCTGAACAACTGGGACAACGACATGATACACCTGCTCTCGAGCGTGCACAACTTCCAGGCCACGCCCATACGCAAGCTGTGGGACAAGGACGATGACCAAGTGCTGGCCTACATGCGCGGCAACCTGGTGTTTGTGTTCAACTTCAGCCCCACGCGCTCCTACACGGGCTATGGCATCCTGGCCCCGGCGGGCGAGTACGACGGGGTGCTCGACAGCGACAGCCCGCGCTACGGCGGCTACGGCAACATCGACGAGAGCGTGAGTCATCTCACGCAGCCCGACCCGCTCTATGCCGACGCTCACCTGGGCTGGCTCAAGCTCTACCTGCCGGCCCGCAGCATGCAAGTGCTGCGCCTGGCCGCAGCCAAGCCCGTGAAAGCCGCGGCCCGCAAGCCTGCGGCCAGGAAGGCTCACACGGGCAGGAAAAAGAAGAAATAATGCCAACTGCTCCCCTCCCCCGCCAGCGTGGCGAGGCGGCGGGGAGCGGCCAATGTGCAACGGGGGCACGTTTCTACTTGTGCAAAAAGAGAAACGTGCCCCCGTCGTGATTATATATATAAGCCTGCTGGCTACTTGTAGCTCTGCTGGTAGATGTCGATGATCTCCTCGCGGGTGAGGAAGCGCGGATCGAAGTCGAAGAGGCCGCCCATGGTCTCGGTGGCATTGGTGGCAAAGCGGTCGAAGTCGGCCGGCGTGATGCCCCAGTCGCTCAGCTTCACATTGTCGACGCCGCACTCACGCTGCATGATATCGAGCGCGTCGAGGAAGTCGCTGGGCCGTGCACTCTTCTGCATGGTCATCTTCTCGGCCATCTTCATGTAGCGCTTCATGGCATCGTTTTTAAATGCCTTGTAGTAGGCCTTGCTTATCGCAATCAGGCCGGCACCGTGAGGCAGCTTGGGATAGAAGGCGCTCATGGCGTGCTCCAGGCTGTGCTCGCCCGTGCAGCTGCTCGTGGCCTCGACCATGCCGGCCAGCGTGCTGGCCCAAGCCACCTTGCTGCGGGCGCGCAGGTCGCGGCCGTCGGCCACAGCCACAGGCAGGTACTTGTAGAGCAGGCGCACGGCCTCGAGTGCATAGAGGTCGCTTATGGGCGTGTGCTGCGTGCGGTTGATATAGCCCTCGGCAGCATGGAAGAAGGCGTCGAAGCCCTGATAGGCCGTGAGCTTGGGAGGCAAGGTGAGCATGAGCTCGGGGTCGACAATCGAGAGCGTGGGGAAGGTGTGCTCAAAGCCGAACCCGATCTTCTCGTTGACCTCGGTGTTGGTGATCACGCCCCAGGGGTCGACCTCGGTGCCCGTGCCGGCCGTGGTGGGAATGGCCACGATGGGCAGAGCCCGGGTCACCGGCTTGCCCTTGCCATGGCCGCCCTGCACATAGTCCCACAGGTCGCCGCCCATGGCCACGACCACGGCTATGGCCTTGGCCGTGTCGATCGAGCTGCCGCCGCCCAGCCCTACAACAAAGTCGCATTTCGAGTCGCGGCACAACTGGGCACCTTCCTCGACATGCGACTTGATGGGATTGGGCAATATCTTGTCGAACACTTCACTCTCTACTCCTGCCTGGGCGAGCTGCTTCTGCACAAGGTCGAGGTAGCCGTATTTTTTCATCGACGTCCCCGACGAGATTACAATGAGTGCTTTCTTGCCTGGAAGCGGCTGCTGCGACAGGTTTTTCAGTTCCCCAGCACCGAACACCAGCCGGGTGGGGATGTAAAGTCCGAATTTCTGCATCATAGTGTTTCTTGTATTTTTTTAGGACAGCCTCATGGCGCATGAGGCTGCCGGTTCCTGTTAAATAAATTATCTACTTGGGGTAAAGTTACTGAATTGAAACGACAAAAGCAAGTAAAAGCCCAAAATTAAATTTTATTGACGTTTTTATGAGCACATTGAAATATTTATCACTACCTTTGCCACGCGCTGTGCTCCCCGTTGCCTTGGGGCGATGCCGCAACGCTACATCACACACACAATACACAACAAAAAGAAACAACAATATAAATCATATATATGGAAACAATCAAGTTTGGGAAATATGTGTCGCTGGCCTATGAGATTTTTGTAGTCGACGGCGGCAAGGAAACCTCGGTGTTCAAGTTCAGCCAGTCGAAGCCCGACAGCTTTGTCTATGGCATGGATCAGACGATGATCGACGCCTTCATGAAGCACATCGAGGGCAAGGCACAGGGCGACACGTTCGACTTCACGCTCACGCCCGAGGAAGCCTTCGGCGACAGGAAGCAGGAGCTGGTGATGACATTTGACAAGAAGATGTTTGAGCACGACGGCGAGTTTGACAGCGACAACGTGTATGAGGGTGCGGCAGTGCCCATGCGCACCGAGCAGGGCATGATTGTGACCGGCCGTGTGACGGCCATCACCGCCACCGAGGTGACCCTCGACTTCAACCACCCACTGGCGGGCGAAACAATACACTATGTGGGCCAGGTGCTGCTCGTGCGCGACGCCACGCCCAGCGAGCTCAACCCCAAGCACGGCGGCTGCGAGGGCTGCAGCGGCAGTTGCGGCCACGAGGGCGGATGCGATGGTTGCAGCGGCAGCTGCGACTGATCACTCCCCTTGCAGCCTCACTGCTTGAAGATCACGGCCACGGCGATCACGGCCACCAGCAAGACGGCCGCCACCAGCCACAGCACAAAGGTGCGGTGATCGACCGGCTCGTCCTCGGTGTTGCGATGCAGCCCGGGCCAGTCGTGCTCGTCGTGGAGCTCGGGCAGCGACGTGCGTTGCATCGTGCTCTGCTGCTCGGCAGCCTGCTCCTGGTTGTGGCGAGCCTCCTCGGCACCGGGATTGAGCACACGCTCAAAGTCGGTCTGGCCCGGGCCCAGCACTTGCAGGAAATCGTCGTTGCGACGGCGGCGCTTGTATTCTTTCATCGTTTTGCAGTGTTTTTACGGTTTACTATCTACATGAAAAACGGGCAAAAACTGCTAATTCCAATTAGAAGTGCAAAACTCTGCGGTGCATTAAAACATGAAAAACACCGCGGAGGTTTGCCTTGCGGCTGGGGGCGCGAAGCCCCCAAAGAGCATTGGCGGATAACTTAAGCAATACAAAAAAAGAGGAGATCTTTGCTAATTCCAATTAGAAGTGCAAAACTCTGTGGTGCATTAACCCATGAAAAACACCGCGGAGATTTGCCTTGCGGCTGGGGGCGCGAAGCCCCCAAAGAGCATTGGCGGATGACGTAAGCAATACAAAAAAAGAGGAGAACCTTCGTTCCCCTCCCTAAGATTAATTAATTTTGTATTGTGATGTATAAACAATTAACCTCAGAGCAAAGATACACAATAAGTGTGCTACTCCAAAAGAAATTCTCACTTAGTTTCATAGCCGAGACTATTGGTGTGTCAGTGTAAGCACGGTTTCTCGTGAGCGAAGGCGTAATGCTAATGCTAAAGGCGTTTATGCCGCACCTACGGCCGTATTGAAAGTCAAACGGCGTAAGGCAAGAGGAGAGATCGAACGACAGATAGCTTAGCACACTGGTTTCACTATTTCTACTCTCATGCCAAGAGCACTGATGATCCTATAAAAGGCACCGACGCTGGGTGTGATGATACCATTTTCTATTTTTGAGATATACGACTTGGTCGTGTGAGTGCGTTTCGCAAGTTCAGCCTGAGTCATATTGGCTTCTTTCCGAGCGTCGTGAAGTATCTGACCCGAGTAGAAAGAGTATGCCTTCTCCTCTGCCAATGCTCGCTCGGGAGTGCCCGCCTTCCCAAATTTCTTATCAAGAACCAAATCGTAATCAGCGATTTTGTGATTGTTTGTCTGCATAGTATGCCTCCTTAATTTTAATTGCCTTTTCTATTTCTGCGTTTGGCGTTTTCTGAGTCTTCTTTTGGAAACCATTGAAAAGAACCACAATCCTACCTTCGTCGAAGATGAAGAATACACGGAATATATTGCTGTTGAAATCCGTCCTCAACTCATAGATGCCTTCTCTAATCAGTTTCACGAACTTCTTGGACAACCGATCTTGGGTCTTCAAGAGAAGTAATCCATACTGAATTTTCTCCTGCTCTTTGTCCGTCAACGTTTCCATGAAAGCTTCAAAATAGCCACCATAAGTAACTATCTTCCTTTCCATATCACAAAGGTAGGAAAAGTTTCAATATTAGACAACTTTTTCCTTATACTATTTCATGCTAAAAAAAAATTAAATCGTATCACGGAATTGACAAACATCTTTAATTTGCAATTTGTAATCAACATATTTTTTATTGAAATAGTACTGAAGTTATAACTGTACATTTTGTACCATTTACCACGTAACAATCTGATAATCAAGTAACATTATATTTTCAATATGGAATGAAAAAAGGGGCAAAAACGGCTCTTATTTGCTAAAGAAAGTTAAAGGCAGAAAAAATGTGCCGAAAAATTATGTTGTAAAACATATTTGTCTTACTTTTGCATCGGTTTTTCATGGTATTAGTTTTTAAGGTTACGAGATACCAGGCGTCGTGAGACGGTTCTTATTTCGTTTTTGTTTAAGGTTTATGTTAATGGTATTAGAAGGTTAATTAGTTAAGCAATCCGCGATAGCGATATCACGGATTTTTTTGTACCATAACTTCGTTCCTACTCTTATAGGCATTTCTATCAAGATGAATTGCCACAGAAGAAATCAGTCAGAAGGGGATGTCGGGGGCAGCAGCGCCGGCATTTCCACCACCCTGTGGCTGCCGGGGTTGCGGCTGGGGCGCGGCAGCGGGCGACGACGGCGCTGTGGCCTGCGGGCGGCTGCCCAGGAGCTCAAAGGTGTCGGCATACACCTCGGTCACCGTGTGCTTGATGGTGTTGCGGTCTTCCCAGGTGCGCGTGCGCAGCTTGCCCTCGATATAGAGCTTGGTGCCGCGGCGAATGTAGCGCTCGGCAATCTCGGCGTTCTTGCCCCACATCACGATGCGGTGCCACTCGGTGCGCTCGGGCACTTGCTGCCCGCCGGCAGCGGTATAGGCCCGCTCGGTGGTGGCCAGTGAGAACGTGGCCACAATCTGGCCCTGGGCTGGATAGCGCACGTCGGGGTCCTTGCCCACGTTGCCCAGCAGAATGACTTTGTTGACTGACATAGTGTGTAACCGTTTTATTCTTTTTCGTTTTCAAAATGCACACCCGCTACGCCGGCAGATGGGGGCACTCAGGGGCAGTGCCGCCTGCGGTCCCGGCAGCGCACAGTGCGCAACATCTCTATCACAAAAATAGCAAAATCGGGCAAAACTCACAAAAAAGTTTTTTTCACACCCCACACGACAATGATAATGATAGAAAAAACGTGTGGGCACACCTGCCTCACACGCTTTCTGTATCAAAGTGCCGCCGGCAGGTGCTGTTGTACAGCACCTGCTGCAGGAGGTGGTGGTGACTGCCAACAAGCCACAGGTGCCCGAAGACATCTTCGAGACCTGGTCGCAAAAGACAATAGACTATGAGGAAATCGAGCGCAAGGGCATCTCCTCGCTCGAGGATGTGCTGCGGCGCATGCCCGGCATCATCGTGAAAAACGGGCAGGCCTACTTGATGCGCGGCGGCCTGCAAGCCGTGGGGTTCTTCATCGACGGCACCTACTTCCAGCCCATGGGGCGTAGACCTGAGAGAGACCCTCTACTGGGCGCCATGCCTCACGACCGACCGCGCAGGGCACTCGAGCTTCAGCTTCTACACCAGCGACAACAGCGCCACCGCCTACACGCTCACCATCGAGGGCATCACCCAGGACGGCGAGCTCATCAACAAGCGCATCACCATCGACAAGCGCTGACAACGACATTTCACCCCTAATGCAACAAAAAGACAATGTGGCTTTGAACTATTAACATATAATTTTTTGTTTAGATATTACAAAAGTCTTATCTTTACACAAAACAGGCCTTCAATTACATAACTTTTAAACGTTTTTTTATCATGGTTAGAATCGGGAAAGGCAATATCACACTTGGCACAGGGCTGGCCGCGAGGGTGCTGGCCGTGCTGGCGCTGCTCCTGGTGGCATGGACAGGCATGGCGCGGGCCACGTCGGTGTCGGCCGACAGCATCGCAGCCCGGCTCAAGATGCAGCAGTACTACTTCCCGCAGGAGAAAATACACGTGACCACCGACAAGGCCCGCTACATGAGCGGCGACACCGTGTGGCTGCGCGCCTTTGTCGTCAACGCCGCCACAGGCGAGCCGGTGAGGGAGAGCAAATACGTGTACGTGGAGCTTCGCAACCCCTTCGACAGCATCGCCCGACGCGTGAAGATCATCGAGCGCAAGGGTGTGTACTCGGGCTACATCCCCCTCGACCGCAAGCTGCCCGAGGGGCACTACACGCTCGTGGCCTACACCATGTTTATGGAGAGCCTGGGCCAGGACTTCTTCTTCAAGAAGGGCATCGAGGTGGCCAGCATCTTCTCGCTGCGCTACCGCATCGACACCAGGCTCGCCTGGAAGGACGGCGACGGAAGCCCACAGCTCGACGTCGACATCGCCTGCTCCGACCGCAACACCGGCGCGCAGGTCGCCATCGAGAACATGAGCTACACGCTCGACGACCAGAAGGTGCACACCCGCATCGTGGGCGGCAGCGCCGTGCACTTCGCGCTCAAGGGCGAGCGCGACACCCAGTCGCGCCACATGCTCGTGTGGTGCGACGACTACGGCAAGTATGTCGACATCCCCAGGCCCGAGAGCGAGTATATGGTCTACTTCATGCCCGAGGGCGGATACCTCGTGCCCGGCGTGAAATGCAACGTGGCCGTCAAGGCCCTGGGCAGCAACGGGCTGGGCAGGCGCCTGGAGGGCACCGTCAAGGACCGCGCAGGCGCCACCGTGGCGCACTTCGCGACCGGCCATGCGGGCATGGCCGTGTTCGCGCTCACTCCCGAGCGCGGCCAGGTGTACACAGCCACGTGCACCACGCCCGACGGTGAAGCCAAGACGGTGACCCTGCCCGTGCCGCGACCCGGAGCCGCCGTGCTGCACGTGACCCGCAGCGGCGACGCCACCGTCGTCGTCCAGCCTGTGGGAGACGTGCCCGCCGGGGCCACCGTCGTCGTCCAGCAGCGCGGCGCGCTGGTCAAGGCCGGCAGCGGCAGGCTCTCGCTGCCGCTCGACAGCATCGAGGCGGGCGTGGTGCAGTGCCTGCTGCTCGACAGCCGCATGAGAAAGCTCAGCGAGCGCCTCTTCTTCGCCCCGGGACGCGCCACCCGACGGGTGGATGTGAATTGCGACAAGCCGGCCTACGGCCGTCGCGAGAAGGTGGACGTGATCGTCGACCTGCACCACTACGACGTGGCCGCCGGCGACTATGCCGTGAGCGTGACCGACAACGCCTATGTGCCCGTCGACAGCGCCACGAGCATCGCCACACAGCTGCTGCTGCAGTCGGAGCTGCGCGGGCACATCGAGGACCCGGGCTACTACTTCAGGCAGCCCGGACGTGAGGCCGAGCTCGACGCTCTCATGCTCACCCAGGGCTGGACCCGCTACGACGTGCCCAGGGCCCTGCGCGGGGCCCTGGCCGAGCCCGAGGCGCCGCTCGAGAAGGGCTATGTGGCCACCGGAAGGGTCGTGAGCGAGTTCCGCAAGAAGCCCATGAGCGGCGTCACCGTGCAGGTGATCGCCCCAAAGGTGAACTACGCCTCCTCGTTCACCACCGACGCCAACGGCGAGTTTGCGCTCAGCGGCATGGACTTCCCCGACAGCGTGAAGCTCGTGATGCAGGTCGAGGACAAGGGCAAGCGAAAATATGCCAACGTGAGCCTCGTGCAGTCGACCCCTGCCGCAACAGCCTCGCTGCCGGCCGCCGCCTCGCTGCCCGCCCACGTGGCCAAGGCCGACGAGGCCTACCGCGACATGGAGTCGAAGCGCATCACGGCCCTGGGCGGCATGACGAGCATCCTGCTGCAGGAGGTGGTGGTGACTGCCAACAAGCCACAGGTGCCCGAAGACATCTTCGAGACCTGGTCGCAAAAGACAATAGACTATGAAGAAATCGAGCGCAAGGGCATCTCCTCGCTCGAGGACGTGCTGCGGCACCTGCCCGGCATCATCGTGAAAAACGGGCAGGCCTACTTGATGCGCGGCGGCCTGCAAGCCGTGGGTTTCTTCATCGACGGCACTTACTTTGAGACCATGAAGGCAATGTTTGACGAAAACCCCGACCCCGTCTACACCGTTGAGCAGCAAGCACAATACCACACCATGACCCAAGGTATGTCGATGACAATAGAGGAATACACCAAGATGAGCGCTGAAAATGAAAACGTGATAAAGGAAATAGAAGACAGATATCCGCTGAGCACCATAAAGATGGTGTACTACATTCCACCTGGCATGGCTACCGTGTTTGGCCGTCGCGGCACGGCTGGCGGCATCGTGATGATAAAGACCAAGGACGGCACCGAGAAAATGAAGGGGGTGCAAGACGACTTGGGCCTGCACATGTTCATCGCCCAAGGCTACCAGCGACCCGCCGAGTTCTACTCTCCTGCCTACTCGCCCGCCCAGGCCGCCAACGGTGAGGGCGTAGACCTGAGAGAGACCCTCTACTGGGCGCCGTGCCTCACGACCGACCGCGCAGGGCACTCGAGCTTCAGCTTCTACACCAGCGACAACAGCGCCACCGCCTACACGCTCACCATCGAGGGCATCACCCAGGACGGCGAGCTCATCAACAAGCGCATCACCATCGACAAGCGCTGAAACAACTCAAATGATTCACCCTAATAAAAAAAACATTATGATACGCATCAAGAAAGAAGACCCAGATTTGTCCAAAGGAAACCTTGCTTGAGTGTTGAAACACATGTAGGGTTCACACAATTTAAGAAAAAATGAGGAGCCAAAATTTTAGCTTTCGCGTGATTTTGTGTAAATTTGTACGTTTTATGGCGAAGCCTTGCCAAGAGGCCGTTTTCGGGGCCCAAAAGGCCGAAAACGGGGCAAAAAACAGCGAGGCAGCACACGCAACGAAACACAGAGAAGAGAAAGAACTGAAATTTATATGTCATCAGAAGATTTAAGAGAAGAAGAAGTAGAGAAAAAGTACTCGGCGCACAACATACAAGTGCTCGAAGGCCTGGAGGCCGTGCGCAAGCGTCCGTCGATGTACATAGGCGATACACACGTCAAGGGACTGCACCATCTGGTGTCGGAGGTAGTCGACAACTCGATCGACGAGGCCCTGGCAGGATTCTGCAACGACATACAGGTGACCATACTCAAGGACGACTCGATCGTAGTGAAAGACAACGGCCGCGGCATTCCCGTCGACGAGCACGAGAAGCTGCACAAGTCGGCCCTCGAGGTGGTGATGACCGTGTTGCATGCCGGTGGCAAGTTTGACAAAGGTTCCTACAAGGTGTCGGGCGGTCTGCACGGCGTGGGCGTGAGTTGCGTGAACGCCCTGAGCGACTACCTGCGCGCCGAGGTGCGGCGCGGCGGTCACGTCTACATGCAGGAGTATGCCTATGGCAAGCCCACCAGCCCGGTGAGCATCATAGGCGACTGCGACGAGAGCGACCACGGCACCACCATCCAGTTCCACCCCGATGCCACGATATTCCAGAGCACGGTCTACCAGTTTGACATACTGTCGACGCGGCTGCGCGACTTGGCCTACCTGAATGCCGGGGTGCGTCTCACGCTCACCGACATGCGCGACCTCGACGAGGAGGGTAAGCCGCACAGCGAGGTGTACTACAGCGAGACGGGCCTCAACGACTTTGTGCGCTTTCTCGACGAGGGCAAGACCTCGCTCATAGGCGACGTGATACACATCCACAGCAATAAGAACAACATTCCTATTGAGGTGGCCATGACCTACAACGACTCGTTCAAGGAAAACATCTACTCGTTTGTCAACAACATCAACACCGTGGAGGGCGGCACGCACCTCACGGGCTTCCGCCGCGGCCTGGGCGCCACGCTCAAGAAATATGCCGAGGACAACAAGATGCTCGACAAGGTGAAGGTGGAGCTCAACAAAGACGACTTTCTCGAGGGGCTCACCGCCGTGATATCGGTCAAGGTGCTGGAGCCGCAGTTTGAAGGCCAAACCAAGACCAAGCTGGGCAACACCGAGGTGATGGGCGCCGTCGACTCGAGCGTGCGCGAGGCACTGGGCAACTACCTCGAGGAGCACCCCAACGAGGCCAAGGCCATCGTCGAGAAGGTGATCCTGGCCGCCACGGCACGGCACGCCGCCCAGACGGCAAGGGCGCGCATACAGCGCAAGTCGCCGCTCTCGGGCTCAGGACTGCCCGGCAAGCTGGCCGACTGCTCGTGCAAGGACCCGGCCCAGAGCGAGCTGTTTCTGGTCGAGGGCGACTCGGCAGGCGGCAGCGCCAAGCAGGGCCGCGACCGCAACTTCCAGGCCATATTGCCGCTGCGAGGCAAGATACTGAACGTGGAGAAGGTGATGGAGCACAAAATCTACGAGAGCGAGTCGGTGGTCAACATCTTCCGCGCCCTGGGCATCACCGATCCCAAGAACTTCGAGTTTGAGAAGTTGCGCTACCACCGCGTGATCATCATGACCGATGCCGATGTCGACGGTGCCCACATCGCCACGCTGCTCATGACCTTCTTCTACCGCTGTATCCCCGACATCATCACCCACGGGTGCCTCTACATAGCCACGCCGCCGCTGTACCGCTGTCTGAAGGGCAACAACCAGGAGTACTGCTGGACCGACCAGCAGGTGCGCACGTTTATCGACAAGTACGGCCAGGGCGAGGAGCGCAATGTGAAGGTGCAGCGATTCAAGGGTCTGGGCGAGATGAACCCCGAGCAACTGTGGGACACCACCATGGACCCCGAAAACCGCATGCTCAAGCGCGTGCGCGTCGAGGACGCCGCTTCGGCCGACCACACCTTCTCGATGCTCATGGGCGAGGATGTGGCACCGCGCCGCAAGTTTATCGAGGAAAACGCCACCTACGCCACCCTCGACACTTGATGGCAGCGGGCCGCGACACGGCCAGAACCTAAGGAAAAGAAGACCTTGCCAATTCCTTAAGATACGCAACACCACACCACAGTGACGATCTATCGAAACAGCAATTCGGCCGCCTGACCCCCTGTCAAGCGGCCGAATCTTGTAAAATGACAATTGTAAAGTATGGAGATTTCACAACAATTTATAGCGCAGCTGCAAGCGCTGCTGCCCCATGAGTGGGAGGCACTGGCAGCGGCCATCACCACCACGCCGCCAGCAGTGTCGATACGCCTCAACACGGCCAAGGGGGCGCATGAAGCCCGCACGACAGGACTGGAGCCTGTGCCCTGGTGCCCGGCGGGGCGCTATCTCGCGGGGCGGGAGCCCTTCACCTTCGACACCGCTTTCCAGACGGGCCTGTACTATGTGCAAGACGCCTCGTCGATGTTTATAGCGCACGTCATCGGCTCGCTCGTCGACGGGCCGGTGCGCTACCTCGACCTGTGTGCCGCGCCCGGGGGCAAGACCACCGCGGCAATCCAGGCTCTGCCGCCAGGCTCGACCGTGGTGGCCAACGAGGTGATGCCTCAACGGGCTCGCGTGCTGTGCGAGAACGTGACCAAGTGGGGCAGCCCGCGCTGCTTTGTGACCAGCAACCCTGCCAGCGACTTCAAGCAACTCAGGCACTACTTCGACGTGGTGGCCGTCGACGCCCCGTGCAGCGGCGAGGGCATGATGCGCAAGGAGGCCGAGGCTGTGGCCCAGTGGAGCCCGGCGCTGGTGCGCCAGTGCGCCGCCTTGCAGCGCAGCATTGTCGACGATGCCTGGCACGCCCTCAAGCCAGGCGGACTGCTGATATACAGCACGTGCACCTACAACAGCGAGGAAAACGAGCAAGTGGTGCAGCACCTCATCGACACCTGCCAGGCCACCACGGTCGAGGTGCCGGTCGAGGCTGGCTGGAAGGTGCACCCCGGCATAGGCACCAGCGCCCATTGCTACCGCTTCATGCCTCACCTCACCCGCGGCGAGGGTCTCTTCATGGCCGTGCTGCGCAAGCCCGAGGGCAAGGCAAAACCGCCCAAGATGAAAGCCGTCAAGGCCCGTGGCAACACCGCCTGGCCACGCGGCACCGAGCACTGGCTCGAGTGCGCCAGCGACTACAGCCTGGCCATGCGCGGCGACACCATCGTAGCCATCCCGCACGACCTTGAGCCCTGCGCGGCCCTGCTGCACGGGGTCCTGCACGTGTTGCACGAGGGCATCACGCTGGGCACGGTCAAGGGCAAGAACTGCGTGCCCAGCCACGCGCTGGCCCTGTCGACAGCGCTCAATCCCGAGGCCTTTGCCCGCTGCGAGGTCGACTATGCCACTGCCATGGCCTACATGCGCGGCGAGACCGTCGTGGTCGATGCTCCTCGGGGCTATGTGCTGCTCACCCACCACGGCAGCCCCATAGGCTTTGCCAACAACCTGGGCAGCCGTGCCAACAACCTATATCCCAAGCCGTGGCGCATCTTGAGCACCCACATTCCGGCACAGGAGCCAGCGGTGGTGACCGCAGGCTCCTGTGTGCATGGTGAGGGGTGAGATGCCCCCGCCCACACGAGAAGAAAAAGCAAGTCTCCAGGCCTCGACCACAACAAGCGTGGCGTGCCTGGAGACTTGTTTTTGTCGATATAGCGCTGTGCGTCAGTTGCCGAGCACCATGTTGATGAGCGTGGTCACGTCGCTCACGTCGACACTGCCGTTGGCGTTCAGGTCGCTCAGCGGCGCATAGAGCGGAGTGGCGCCCAGCACCACGTTGGTAAGTGCCGAGACATCGCTCACATTGGTCACGCCGTCGAGATTCACATCGCCGTCGACGGGGAAATAGGAGAAAGTGATGTCGTCGATGTAGCAAGGCAGCGACTTGCTGCCGCCCGACTGCAGGATGCGGTACTGCACAGGGCCGGTGAGGGTCACGTTCCACTGCGCTTTGAGGCTCGACTTGGCAGGCACCGCGACGTCGGAGCCGGCATACTCCTTCCAGTCGGCAGCCGAGTCGCCGGGCACGAGATAGTAGAGCTTGAATGTGGCAGCCGAGTTGGACGTGTTGTAGACGGTGGCCTCGATCTGGAAGGGGTCGAAGGCGAGAGGCTCGGCCATCGACACCGCGCCGGGCATCTTCATGGCCACGGCGTGCTCGCCGTTGCGCACGGCCTCGCTGGCCGGGGCGGCCACACCAGCGCGCGTGAAGCTCCAGGTGGTGAAGTTGCCCTGCACGCCACTGGCCGTTGTAGCACTGGTCGCAGGCATGGCCTCAAAATCCTCGACAATCTTCTTGATCGAGCCATCGGCCTTGACGTCGAAGGAGATGATGCCCTCCTGCTCGGCGATGTTGTCGAGCAGCATCTGGCTCATCGAGTTGCCCCAAGTGCGCAGATTGGGCTGTGTGGTGTTGGTGAGCTTGGTCACGCCAGCCGTGCCCGGGAAGGGGTCGCTGGCACTGCCGCCCTTGGCATTGCCGGCCCGCAGCACCACATAGTAGTTGTGGCTGGGGTTGCAGTTCACCTGGTTGCTCGCCCACACGCCAAGGTCGCTCATGTCGACGCGCGACACAAGCATGCCGTGGCCAGGCAGATAGCTGTCCCACTTGGTGCGCTGGCGGTTTTCGAGATAGAAGGTGGTGGTGGGCTCCTGCGTGGTCAAGACGTAGCCATGGTTGGTAGCATTGAGCGCGCCCATGGTGTAGTGCTTGCCGGCCTGCAACGTGTCGGGGGTGGCAAAGCCCAGCACAGTGCGCTCAAAGAGCGAGTAGCCCACCGGGTTGCGGCCATAGTTGTTGTAGCTGCCGCCAGCCATCACCTCCCAGGCGCCCGGGTGGTCGCTCTGGCCTCCGCTCTCGCCATAGTCGGTGTCGTAGAGGTCTTCAAGACCCAGCACGTGGCTGAACTCGTGGCATATCGTGCCTATGCCGTCGTGCTTGTTGCGACCCTGACTTTCCCAGCCGTAGTACTCACCCGAGCTGGCGTAGCGGCCCAGGTAGACGCCGTCGTAGGCTTGCGAGCTGTAGTAGGACAGCGACGACATGTGGGGCCACAGGTAGCTGCTGTTGTTGCCGCTGTAGTTGGAGGTGTACCCTGCCACAATGAAGTAGATCATGTCGACCGTGCCGTCGTCGTCGGTGTCGTACTTGCTGAAGTCGACCGCGCCGTCGAGCTTATTGATGGCCGAAAGGAAAATACTGGCGTAATTCTCGTTACCATCGGTCGAAGCATAGTCGACGTCGACAGGGCCATAGACGTCGAAATGGGGGTCGAAGACGCCATTGGAGTTGTCGTAGAAGTAGTCGCGCACGCTGCCCGTGTAGGACTCATAGCGGCCGTTGACCGTGATACCGGTGAAATCCTTGTCGTTGAGTGTTGCCTCGTAGAAAGTGCTGTCGACAGCAAACTTGCGGTCGCTATAGTTGATCAAGATAACCAAGCCGCGAAACTTGCTGTAGTCGAGCAAGTCGTCGCGCAACAGCTTGCGGCGGGCGTTGCGGCTGCGTGCTTTCGACTTTTGGCCTTGGCTCCAGGCGTCGGCATCGACCAGGAAGCGTGCTGTGGCTTGCAACGAGGCCGTCTCGGCAGCAGTGCGTGCTGCGGCATCGTGGGCCACGACGCTGGTAGCCACCAGACGCCGGCCGCTCTGGGCGGCATACACATAGGCACCCTGGGCATTCTTGACGACGGTGTAGCCGTCGAGCGTGGTGTTGAAGTGGTAGTATTCATCGCCCTGCAGCATGAGCGTGAGCGTGCTGCCGTCGGGCTGGGTCACAGTAGCGGGTGTGGGACATGCAGGTATTGCCATGGCACTCACTGCCGAGAGCAAGCCCATGAGCAACAAGAAAAATTTCTTCATGAACAGTGATAATAATAGGTGTAAATAGATGTGTAAATGTGGGGGGAAAAACAGCTACACCTCGAGCAGCCGTGTGAGCAGGCACAGCCCGAAGTGTAGCTTGTGCAGGGTTGTATCACTCGGCAGCGAGGATGAGGTTGAGCAGGGCGGTGACGTCGGTCACGTTGATCGTGCCGTCGCCATTGATGTCGCACAGCGAGGCATCGTAGGAGGCCGAACCCAGGATAACGTTGATGAGGGCAGTGACGTCGGTCACGTTGACCACACCGTCGCCGTTGATGTCGCCCGTGGCCGATCTGTAGTAGAGCGTGAAGTCGTCGAGATAAACGGCCGACGTCTTGCTGCCCGTGGACAGGATCACACGATAGCGTGTGGGGGTGTCTTGCTTGGTGTTGACCACCCAATAGAGCACGTGAGTGCCATTGCCCGACACTGCCTGCGTGGTTTCGCCCGTGGCCGAGGCCGCATTGGTCCAGGTAGCACCGCCGTCGGTCGAGGTCGACAAGGTGTATTTCACAGTCATCGAGAGCGGGTTAAACACCTTGAAGCTCACTTGATAGGCGTCATAGTAGGTGTCGCCGCTGGTGATGGCGCTGGGCAACTTCATGGCTACCGAGTGCTCGCCGCTGGCCTTGCCGCTGCCGGGAGCTGTGACATTGCACTTGGTGAACGACCAGGTGGCATACTTGCCTTGCACGTCGGCCAGGCTGGTAGCGGTGGTGGCTGCCATGTCCTCAAAGTCCTCGACATCGCCAATCACGGTATCGTTGGCAATCTTGAGCGTAATGTTGCCATCCTTCTCGGCAATGTTGGTGATGATATAGGGGCAATGCTCCTGGGCCCACGAGAGCAGGTTGGGCTCGGTGGCGTTGGTAATCATCGTCACGGCGCCAGTGCCCGGGAAGGGGTCGCTGGCCGACGACTGCGAAGCGCCGCCGGCAGGCATAAACTTGTAGTAGTTGTGCTCGGGGTTGCAGTTCACCTGGTTGCTGGTCCACACGCTGACGTTGGTCGAGTCGACGTGGTTGATGAGCATGCCGTGGCCCGGGCAATAGGCGTCCCAGCCCTCGAGCTGGCGGTTCTCCATGATGAAGAACTCATTGGCCGTGGGTGTCTTGAGGATGAGGGCCTCGTTGCCCGAGTTGAATGCCGGCAGCGTATAGGTGCCCGGGGCGTTGACAACCTTGGGTGTGCAGAAGCCCAGCGAATAGCGGTCGTAGGCCGAGTAGCCGGCCGGGGTGCGGGCATAGTTGTTGTAGCCCCCCCCGACATGATCTCCCAGGTGCCTTGTGTCACACTCTCGCCGCCGTTGGCCGAGTAGTCGGTGTCGTAGAGGTCCTCGAGACCCAGCACGTGGCTGAACTCGTGGCATATCGTGCCTATGCCGTCGAGAATACCCTGGCGGGCACTGTAGAACTCGCACGAGCAGGCATAGCGGCCTATCGTCTTGCCGCCTATGGGATAGGAGTAGTAGCTGGCATGGGGCCACACGTGATTGGGGGCCTCGCCGGTGTTGCTGCCCACACCTGCAAAGATGAAATACACCATGTCGACATAGCCGTCGTTGTCGGTATCATAGTCGGCAAAGTTTACCTTGCCCTTCAATTGCTTCAACGACTGGGCCAGCAGGGGCGACATTTTCTCTGAGCCCCTGGGCGAATCGACCGAGAGGTTGACGGTGACAGGCCCCACCACGTCGAAGCGGGGGTTGAACTTGCCCATCGAGTTGTCGCGGAAGTAGTCGCGCACGCTACCCGTAAAGGCGCCGTAGGTGCTCCTGCTGCCGTCCTCGTTGGTGTAGCCCGTGTAGTTCTCCTGGTTGATCATCTTCTCATAGAAGTCGGCGGCATCGCTGCGCGAGAACTTGCAGTCGTTGAACTGCACCAGGACGACGAGGCCCCTGAACTTGCTGTAGTCGAAGGCGCTGGCCTTCATGGCCCGGTCGCGCTGCGCACGTGCCTTGCGCGAGGCGCTCGAGCGCGTGTCGTCGATCAGGTTCTTGCCCAGCGTGGAGAGCAGGGCCAGGTCGGCAGCCGAGCGCTCGGCCTGCGGGCGGGCAACGACTGCCGTGGGAGCGAGCACGCCGCCATTCTTCTGGGCATACACATAGTAGCCTGCGTCGTTTTTCACAACGGTGTAGCCGTCGAGCGTGGTATAGTAGTTGTAGTACTCATCGCCGTGCAGGCGCACAGTGAGCTGCGACCCGTCGGGCTGAGTGACCGCAAACGGGGTGGGAAGTGCAGGTATTGCAAGCCCTTGGACCGATGCGACCAGGGCCACAGCAATTGAAAGCAAAAATTTTCTCATTTCTTGTAAGATATAAAAAGTTGTTGTTAACAATAGTAATATTTGTTCTTCAAGCAGATTTAAGAAGGGTAAAATCCTATCTAAAACATGCAATGCAGGGTTCAACAGAGATATTTGTCAAGTTGCAAATTTCAAAAATATTTTTAAGACTTGCAAGCAATGCAACCCTTTTTAGGACAAAAATGTAAAAAAACGGGCAAAATGTGATAAACCCTTAAAAATACGGGGTAAAAACAAGAAAAAACCTTGGCACATACCGAAAATATGTTTACCTTTGTAGAAATAGGGCACCTATGCCCGCTGTGCAACATCGACCACAACAAGCTGCGATACCAGGACCGTGCACATTGTGCGTTTTCCCACTGTGCCACGCCAAGAAACTACTCAACACAGGCCAAGAGAGTGTGCCGATGAGCAACAAGCGACATGTAGCGCCCCCCTGCTGCAGGGCAGGCCCGTCACAGGCCGCCGGCAAGTCATGACGGGGCGACAACATAAAGATACGGCCGTATATAGAATAGGTAACGGCCGGTAAAAGATGTTTTAAGGTTTACAACGAGATGACTTGTGCGTGATGCATGGGTCATCTTCATTTTTCCCTACACCTGCAGCAACCACCAAAGCGGCTCATAGCCAAGCCATAGGACGGCGGCAAGCACCCAGACAACACAAAAAATATATCAATTTGCTCAATTTTATTTTGTTTATATGGTAATTTGCACTATATTTGTAATGTTTTTAAGAAAAATGTTTCTCGCCAGCCATTTTCCCGAGCAAGAAACATGACCTAAAACGATGTAGAATTACACTAATTATATATATATATTTCAAAGCAAATCACATGATGCGATGCAAGTTTACAAGTGATAAAGTACAAAACACTATGAGTAATAGAAAACCGTAATCACGGTTCGGGTATATAATTATTGTTTAATTCATCTTAAATTAAAACTTATATTCAGGTTAGTCAAACTATCGCGCGTGAAAGACCTCAAGACGGAATAAGAGACCCTATTGAACGTTAGGTATTCCTCTCGCCTTCTCCTGCTGGAACGCACGGAGGGGGCGTTGCTTTTTTTTTCACCCTCGCGCGCGATATCACATGCACACTCCCCCACACGCGCGCGCATGCCAGTCGTCACTGCGTCAAGTATCACCAAGAGCGACAAGCGAGCAGAAAAAAATTTTTTTGTCGGCAAAAAAAGGCGTTTGGTAGGGGAAAAAAGGGTGTTTTTAAAAAAGTTTTCACTTTCGAAACGAAATTGTGTTCAATATTAATAATTTTATTTTTATCTTTGTGATTGGAAATTTATGATTAATCAGCCTCACGGGTTGCAATTTGTTATAAATAAGCCGGAATGTGTAACTTGATTACAATTTTAGAGAATCGTGAAAAATAAGAGAAACAGACTTCAGATGATCATTGAATTGATCAGGAAGAATACGATTGGGAGTCAAAACGAGCTGGCCGAGATGCTCAAGACACGTGGAATTGATGTAACTCAGGCCACCCTCTCGCGCGACTTGAAAGCGTTGAAGATCACCAAGGTAGCTAACGACCTTGGCAACTACATGTACATCATCCCCGACAGCAACGGCCTGCAAGACTCGTTGCTCTTGAAGGGACAACGTAGCATGACCGTAAACTCACAAATTGGCTTTGTTTCGCTCGAGTTTTCGGGCAACTTTGCTGTCATCAAGACCCGCAACGGCTATGCAGCCGGACTGGCCTATGACATCGACATGAGCCACTCTCGCGACATTCTGGGCACGATTGCAGGTGCCGACACCGTGTTTGCCATCCTGCGAGAGGGAGTGACCCACGAGGAGGCCATCAAGTTTTTCTCGCGCTTTGTGCCCATAGAGCAGAATCAATAGTTCTCTCCCCTCACAGCGAACGCCTCCACACGCTTTCACACACACACGCCCTAACAATAGACCCTGATGCGCTTCGGCATCTCCCCCTGTCACACACATAGAGAGCAGGACGATGACGATGTGCAAGGGGTATATTGTATATATGCACACACACGCAGATTGACACTTACACGTTTTTTGATTCGTATAAAAAAGAAAGGAAATGATTGACATCAACGACATTGAAATCGTGGTAGCAGGAAAGGAACATCTCAAGTACATCGATGAGATTATCGAGACGATGTCTGACGCTGCCAAGGTGCGCGGCACCGGTATTGCCAAGCGCACCCACGCCTATGTAGAAAAAGTGATGCTTGAAAACAAGGCCGTGCTGGCCTTGTATCACGGCCGCTTTGCCGGCTTCAGCTACATCGAGAGCTGGAGTCACAAGCTGTTTGTAACCAACTCAGGACTCATTGTCCATCCCGACTTCAGAGGCATAGGCGTGGCCTCACGAATCAAGCGACGAGTATTTGCCCTGGCGCGCGAGCGCTACCCGATGGCCAAGGTGTTCAGCCTCACGACCGGAGCTGCAGTGCTCAACATGAACACCAAGCTGGGCTTCAAGCCAGTGACCTTCGAGGTGCTCACCCGCGACAAGGAGTTCTGGAAAGGCTGCGAGAGCTGTGTGAACTACGACATACTGCAACGCAACGGCGGGGCCAAGTGCCTGTGCACTGCCCTGCTCTATGACCCGGCCGAGCACATAGGCGAGCCGCCGGTCGACTACAATGCTGCCAGCAGCAGCACGCAGCCCAAGCGCCGCGAGAAGGTGGTGCTGGCCTACAGCGGCGGGCTCGACACCTCGTTTGCAGTGAAATACCTGAGCGAGGACTGCGGCTACGACGTGTACACCGCCACAGCCAACACGGGTGGCTTCAGTGCCCAGGAGCTGGCCACCATCGAGAAGCACGCCCTCGAGCTGGGCGCCGTGAAGCACGTGAACCTCGACATCACCCAGGAGTACTACAACAAGAGCATCAAGTACATGGTGTATGGCAACGTGCTGCGCAACGGCACCTACCCCATCTCGGTGAGCTCGGAGCGCATGTTCCAGGCCATCGCCATCATCAAATATGCCAAAAAGATAGGAGCCGACTGCGTGGCCCACGGCAGCACCGGCGCCGGCAACGACCAGATACGCTTCGACCTCACCTTCCAGGTGCTGGCACCCGAGATCAAGGTCATCACCCCCACACGCGACCTGTCGCTCACCCGCGACTACGAGATCAACTACTTGAAGGACCACGGCTTTGTGGGCGACTTCAAGAAGCTGGAATACAGCTACAACGAGGGCTTGTGGGGCACCTCGATATGCGGCAAGGAGACCTTGCACAGCGACGAGAACCTGCCCGAGAGCGCATTCTTGCGCCCCATGACGGCCCACGACGACAAGCACCTCACGCTCGACTTTGTGAAAGGCGAGCTCGACGCCATCGACGGCCGCCACTACGACGACAAGGTGAAGGCCATACAAGATCTCGAAGACCTGGTGGCCCCCTACGGCATAGGGCGCGACATCAACCTGGGCGACACCATCATCGGCATCAAGGGCCGCGTGGGCTTTGAGGCTGCCGCTCCGCTGCTCATCATCGCCGCCCACAAGCTGCTCGAGAAATACACCCTCACCAAGTGGCAGCAATACTGGAAAGAGCAACTGGGCAACTGGTATGGCATGTTCTTCCACGAGAGCTACTACCTGGAGCCCGTGATGCGCGACATCGAGGCCTACCTCACCAAGAGCCAGCGCAACGTGACCGGCAAGGTCATCATCGACCTCAAGCCCTACCGCTATGACCTGGTGGGCGTGCAGTCGCCATTCGACCTGAGCAAGACAGGCTTTGGCGAGTATGGCGAGATGAACAAGGCCTGGACGGCCGACGACGTGAAGGGCTACACCAAGATCTACGCCAATCCGCTCAAGATCTATCACTACAACCAACTCAAAAACGGCATTGCCGACGACTTATAGGCCCATGATAAAAGCAGGAATAATAGGCGGCACAGGATACACCGCCGGCGAACTGGTGCGCTTGCTGGTCAACCACCCCGAGGCCGAGCTGCGCTGGATATCGAGCACAAGCCAGGCCGGCAAGCGCGTCGACAGCGTGCATCAGGGCCTCACGGGCGACACCGACCTGGTGTTTTCCAGCTCGACGCCGCTCGACGACATCGACGTGCTCTTCATGTGCACGCCCCACGGCTTCTCCAAGCCATTCTTGGAGCAACACAAGGCCCAGGTGCCCGATAACTTGCGCATCATCGACCTCTCTCAGGACTTCAGGATTGACGACGGCACACACGACTTCATCTACGGCCTGCCCGAGCTCAACCGCCACTGGCTCAGCCAGCCAGGCTGCCGCCATGTGGCCAATCCTGGCTGCTTCGCCACTGCCCTGCAGCTGGCGCTCTTGCCGCTGGCCCAGGCCAGGATACTCAAGGGCGATGTGCACATCACTGCCGTGACGGGCAGCACCGGAGCCGGCGCGAAACCCGGCCCCACCAAGCACTACTCGTGGCGCAACGACAACCTATCGGTCTACAAACCCTTCCGCCACCAGCACCTGGCCGAGGTGGGGCAATCGCTCAGGCAGTTGCAGGGCGACTTGCCGGGCGAGATTGACTTCATCCCCATGCGCGGGCCCTTCTCGCGCGGCATCCTGGCAGCAGTCTACACCCGTTGCGAGGCCAGCCTCGACGAGCTCAAGGAGCTCTACCAGCGCTACTACGAGGGCCACAGCTTCACCACAGTCACCGACAAGGAAGTCGACCTCAAGGATGTGGTCAACACCAACAAGTGCCTGCTGCACCTCGACAAAATCGACGGCAAGCTGCTCGTGACCTCGGTCATCGACAACCTGCTCAAGGGCGCCAGCGGCACAGCGGTGCACAACATGAACCTGCTCTTCGGCCTGCCCGAGCGCACCGGCCTCAGGCTCAAGGCGTCGGCATTCTAACGCTCACAACAAGAACAATTGCAAAAAACACAGAAGAAAAAAAATGAAACTATATGACGTATATCCACTCTTTGATGTAGAGATTGTGAAAGGGCGCGGCTGCTACGTGTACGACAGCCAGGGCACCGAGTATCTCGACCTCTACGGCGGCCATGCCGTGATATCGGTGGGTCACAGCCACCCCCACTATGTCGAGGCGCTCACCCGGCAGGCACAGCAACTGGTGTTCTACTCCAACTCGGTGGTCAACCCGCTGCAACGCGAGCTCGCCGCAAGGCTGGGCGCTGCATGCGGCTACGACGACTACCAGCTGTTTCTCGTCAACTCGGGCGCCGAGGCCAACGAGAATGCTATGAAGTTGGCGTCTTTCCACACAGGCAAGAAGCGCGTGGTGGCCTTTGACAAGGCTTTTCACGGCCGCACCTCGCTGGCCGTTGAGGCCACCGACAATCCCAAGATAAAGGCACCGGTCAACATCAACGGCGACGTCACCTTTGTGCCGCTGAACGACATCGAGGCCGTGGCAGCCGAAATCGACAAGGGCGACGTGGCAGCCGTCATCATCGAGGGCATACAAGGCGTGGGGGGCATCAACATTCCCAGCGACCAGTTTATGCGCCAGTTGCGCGAGCTCACCGCCCGCGCCGGCGTGGTGCTCATTGCCGACGAGATACAGTCGGGCTACGGCCGCACAGGCAAGTTCTTTGCCCACCAGTGGTCGGGTATCAAGCCCGACCTCATCACGGTGGCCAAGGGAATATGCAATGGCTACCCCATGGCCGGCCTCATCATTGGGCCTCAGTTCAAGCCCTTCTACGGCGAGCTGGGCACCACCTTCGGCGGCAACCACCTGGGCTGTGCCGGAGCCATTGCAGTGCTCGAGATTTTTGAAAAAGAGCACCTGGTCGACAATGCACGCATCGTGGGAGAGCACCTGCTCGAGCGGCTCAAGACCGTGCCTGGCATCAAGAGCGTGCGCGGCCGCGGCCTGATGATAGGGCTCGAGTTTGACTACCCCGTCAAGGAGCTGCGCAGCAGGCTCATAAGCGAGCAGCACGTGTTTACCGGCGCATCGGGTCAGAACATGATAAGGCTGCTGCCGCCGCTGGTGCTCACCATAGCGCAGGCCGACGAGTTTGTGGCCCGCCTGCAAGCAGCCCTGGGCGTCGTCGCATAGAGCCACCGAGGCAAGCAACAAGAAACACAACAAGCCCCTGAAGCAGTTGCCTCGGGGGCTTGTTGTCGTTGAGTGATACCAAGAGGCATCACCCTCCTGGGCACTCCTGCAACGAGGAGCCCCAGGGCAGTGCCCAATGCATGCTAATTTTTCACTTGCCACTTGACTCTACAGGTAACGCCTTTTTGCAGTATTATTTGCAGGGGTCGGAATAATGCATTAAGTTTGCGCTGGAATCTCACAAAAACTTTAGATATTTGTGAATTTCCAATTTGAAAGCAACAATGGAAACAACTGAACAAAAGATTCTTGCGAGATTAAAAAGGGCAGGAAGGGGAAAAGTTTTCTTTCCCGACTATTTTGCCGACTTGGCATCTTCCGACAGTATACGAAAAGCCCTTGAGATCCTGACCTCAAAAGGAGAAATAATCAGGGTCGCAAGGGGTATATATTGCTACCCAAAGATAGATAACGAACTGGGCTTGGGTGTGCTAAATCCGTCGGTTGATGATATTGTGGCCGCTATAGCCAAGCGCGACCACATGAAGGTGGTGCCCACCGGCGTACACGCTCAAAATCTGTTGGGCTTGTCAACACAAGTTCCCATGAACTTCGTTTATCTCACCAATGGATGGTCACGACAAATCACTGTACTCAACGATATAAAAGTAAAGTTCAAGCAGACTGCTCTCAAGAACCTGGAGTTCAGCAGCTCACTTGCGATGCTCATCACCTTTGCACTAAAAGATATTGGCAAAGATAATGTAACCGATGACCAGTTAACAAAAATTAAACAACTACTGCTCAATGAGCCCCAAAGTTTTGTTGATAAAGATTTAGTTTTGATGCCCGTGTGGATTAGAAAAATTGTAACTTCAGCTTATGGACAGGAATAATTACTTCGCCCTTGATGTTTCGCACCAGCGTTACTTGCTTGAGCAAGCAACTGGCAAAGCAGGACTCCCCCCTCAGGCAATAGAGAAAGATATATGGGTCTCTACCACTTTGCAACTAGTATTCACATTGCCATTTGCCGACAAACTGATTTTTAAAGGTGGAACATCGCTTTCAAAAGTGTGGGGAATCATTAATCGTTTTTCCGAAGACATTGATTTGGCAGTTGACCGTTCACTGTTTGGCTTAGAAGGCGATTTAACAAAGAAACAACTCAAGAAGTTGCGCAAAGCATCATCACTATTTGTGCGCGAAGATTTCAAAAACGCTCTCCAACAAGCTATTGAGGATAGCGGATTAAGTCACTTTTGTTCATTGGAAGCAGAACCCGACGGAGAAGACGACAGCACATATCCCGAGCCCCGCAAACTGTTTCTTCATTATTCGAGCGCACTGAGTGACCGATTGGGCTACATTAAACCTATGGTTATGTTGGAGATTGGTGCGCGGTCGTTGTTTGAACCGAACAAGAAGTCCAGAATCCAAAGTATTATAGAGGATGTGTTCCCCACTATTAAGACCTCACTGGTTGACGCGGAATTAGCGACAGCCACCCCGGGAAAGACATTCCTTGAAAAAGTGTTCTTGCTGCACGAGTTGTTCTCAATTCCGGGGCACGGCATGAATGCCAACCGCAAGTCGCGCCATCTCTATGACCTGTATCGGATGATGGACAAAGACTTTGCATGGGCCGCGGTGAAGGATGACCGGTTGTGGGAAACGATACGCCACCATCGCGAGATCTTCACGTCGGTTCGCGACATGGACTACACTCCCGATATCAGGCAGCGTCTTGTCTTGGTTCCTCGTGAAGACATCATCGACAACTGGCGGCGCGACTACGAGGTGATGTGCCAAGCCATGATTTATGGCGACAAACCCACCTTTAGCGAGTTGCTTGAAGCCATGCACGAGCTTGAGAACCGTTTCAAGCACTGAACGCCGACACAATAGCAGCTACACGTTGCGTTCCGCCATAAACGAGAAAACCGCCTTTGTCGGGCGGCTCTCTCGGTGTGCTGGGCAGTGCTACTGCTTAATTGGCACTGAAAACATAGCCATCTTGAAAGTTATAGTCATAGGCGAAAAGTGTGCGAATAAAGGCGGGCACAATTGAAATATGACTTTAAAAACACTCTGGGGTGCCCTCCAACATGCAGCAATTTTCTACAAGCTGCTCGGCATACTCCTCCTCGCTATTCCATTCGCCCTCATAGCACTTGTGGAAATCATCAACGCCCATGTCAGTGTCACACTTCAGCTCCATGAAAGCCTTTCATGGAGCTCTCTGAAAGTTCGGCATATTAACGGATTTTGTCAAAGACTTTCGATTTTTTGAAAAAACAGGCAAAAAAAATTGTATGTCATAAAAATTTATTATTTTTACAGTGCGGAATGGCAACATTCCGCAACAGACATATTGAAATAGAAAGCTTTATGCTTATTCTTGTCATGTGAAAACCTAGGAAATTTTCAAGATTAGAACACAAGAGAATGGCACAGCGGTTTCCACGTTATAGCGTGGGTTGCACTCATAATCCATCCTTTTTGTACTACTGGTTTTCCTAGGACCAACACATGACAAAGCGTGGCATAGCAGTCCGCGCTTTCTTAGTATCTATTTTTATGAGCATAGGGCTGGTGCTCTAATCTAATTGTGATGAGAATATGACGTTTCTTGAACACACCTATTGCCGACGACAACGGCTTTCCACATTGTGGACTGCCGATGAACTTGTTTGGGAAGAGATTGGGCCTAAGCTGACTACCGGTGGCCATAATTATTACCAGCACTTCACTCAGCTTTATGCATCTTACCCCAATGCTCTCCCCGAAGCAACAAGAATTATTGAGAAACATCTTGTTTGCATTTTGAATCGCCCTTATCGCGACTTCGAGGAATTGTATGATTTCATTGAGCAATTGCTTGCCAACCCCTCCATCCCCTCGTTTAATGTACAAGGAATCGGGTGGGTCGCGCTTTATGACATTGCGCTGCGCATCGGTTGCAACCTGCGACCCCGTGTCATCCCCAAAGACTATGTATATCTCGGCGCAAACAAGGTGCGCGACGCGGCTAATACGTTAGTGCCGGGCATAGTGTCGGGCAATGTGTTCAGAGTGCCTATTATCAAGCTTGCCGCATTCTTCCCACACTTTACCTCAATGGAGATTGAGGATATCTTGTGCATCTATAGTGATAAGATTAAAGAGGCAGGAAAGTTCAAACTCAAGTGGCTAAACAACTGCCCTGTGTTCAGTGCAAATAAAGAAAAAAACGGAGGAAGCCGAAAATCCATTAAAGAGTAGGCATAACAATAATACCAGTAAAATTATGGCAAGAGAATGTAAAGCAGGGAATTGGTTGTTCCGTATTAATCCCAGCAATGACAAAGAACTTCAAAGGGCAACCATAGGTTCGAGCTGTTACAGTCTGTTGTGGACTGCGCCTAACGGAGAACGCATTTTGGACATCAATCCAAATGGCGAAGATGTTGATATCCAGACAGACCGTCACAACTATGTGCGTTTAAAGAGTGGTGGGGTCAAATTGAAGTGACCAAAAGTAAATTTAGCCTGAATAATTCATATTAACAAAAAAGAAGCTGCATTTCTTGTGTAAGAAAGAAAAACCATTAACTTTAAAGTATTAAAAATCAATTTAATACACACAGCTTCTAGGTGCAGTGATACAACAAAAAAATTCAATTGAGCAACATAAAACATTATTTTCTTTGGCAGAACCCGTTTTTGGCAAGAAAATCAAGGTAGACTTCACTGCTCCAGATATATCCTCCAACGGTGGCAGTGCTGCTTGTACGCCCCTCGCAAATTTGTAATTGTTTTACAGCCATTTGTAACACATTACCACGGCATTTGAGAGTGGCCAGTGCAATGCAGTGCCACCGTTGCAGGCTTGCAATCGCGTAATTGCAAGTCACTTGCACCGCAAGGCACTGCCGGGAGAAATAATTTTCAAGGCAAGAAAAAGTTTTGTACTTTTGTCGTGAAAAAATGTGTGATTAACAAAGGTCCTAACTGATGCAAGCACTGTTCTACACCTGCAACGCGGCTCTCTTGGCGGTCCTGGCCATAGCCATATGGGGCATGTTCAGGCAGGCGCGTCACTTGCGCGACGATAGCTTCCAGCTGCGCCGCAAGTCGTTTGCCGCCGTCTTCATCACCATGTTGCTCTACGTGGCGAGTACCTTCACCATCTACAGCCACGGCAGGGTTGAAGTACTGAGCACCCTGGCCGTATGCCTGCACTATACCGCCATGGCCACCTTCATCATGGTATCGTGCGCCTTTTTTGGGCGCAATTATTACCGCAGCGTGCTCACGTGGGCCTTCTTCTTGCAATATCCAGTGGTGATGCTCGTGCTTCACATCATCATGCGCGCTACAGGGCGCTATGTGAAGCTCTACAGCGCCAGCGAGCTACTGCGGTATGGAGGCAACGACCTGGGCCTCTTCTGGGGGCGGGTCATATGGCTGGCCATGCTCACGTTCTGCCTCTTGTTTTTGCTGTGCATGCTGGTCGGAGCCTACGTGCACTACCGCAAGCGCCCCACGCCGGCTGGCCTGCCAGCCAGCCGACTCAACTGGCAGAAAAAGGACGTGCGTTACGTGCCTTGCTACCTCGTCTTGAATGTGGGCATGATGGGGTCGCTCTTCACGAGCTCGCTGTGGCCCTATGTGGTGGTGCACCTGCTCACAACCGTGATGTTCGTGCGCACCTTCATGGTCTACAACCGCTACATGCACTATATCGAGCATCTGGCCAGCCGGCGCGAGGCTTTTCTCCACATCCCCGTCAGGCTCATGGAGCTCGCCGAGCAGGAGCGCAACAACCCGCTCTACAAGAGCAACGCCACGCTCGACGAGATAGCTGCCGCACTCGACGTGAGCCGCAAGGACCTGAGCGACTACCTCTATGAGGAGCTCAACACCACCTTCCCGTCGTGGACCAGCGAGCAGAAGCTGAGCCACTTCACCAAGCAGCTGTTGCGCACCGACCGCAAAATAAGCGAGCTGGCCATGGCCTGCGGCTATGCCAGCATCACTGCCCTCAACCGTGCCTTCAAGGCACGCTATGGCATGTCGCCCTCCGATTACCGCGACAAGACCACTCCCAGAACCGATCAACTCAACGTGCTGAGTGTCAGGAGATGATAAGTGACGAGGTGAGATGACAACCGATTTTTCAGAGAGATGAGAATCGATTTTTTCAACATGAGAACACGGTAATTGTCTATCTTTTTTAGTTTTGCAATGTGTTTTTAGAGAATTTCACTCTTGCAAACCCAAAAAGACACACATTACTGTTGTTCTAATTATTTTGCACAAGGCGACACAAGCCTGGTATTTCTTTAATTTAATACCTTAGAAGAGGCAAAGCATGACGTGCTCCGCCTCTTTTTTTTGCATTCTGCCACCAGCCGTGCAACGCGCCCAAGCGCAACTAAAAAGCATTGAAATCGTGGCTCACGCCGTTGCCGTGAGGGTCGGGATTGCCGTTGGGGTTGCCGTCGCTGGGCTTGCCCATGCCGCCAGGGGTGCCGCCCTCGCCCGGCAAGGGGGTTGTGGTGCTGGTCGTCGTCGTAACCTTTTTATAGAGGTAGGCGTCGTCGCCTGCATTGTCGCATGAAGTCAAAAGGCAAGAGAGCCCCAAGAGCAGCAAGGCTGCTCCACCCATAAAGAATCTTTTCATCTTGTGTTGTGGTTAAATTGTGAAACTAAACTTGTAGTTGAAAACCATCCAATCGTTGTGAGCGCTCTCGTTGAGTGATTTCATAGTATAGACGCAAGACACGGCCCAAAAGTTTCAGAAAAGAAATAAAATTTTTCACCAAGCCTGAAAAAAACAGAAGCAGGAAGCCTGGCACAAGTGCCGGAAGCATCAAGCGCTAAAACGGATGTGAAAATTTGTTTCTTTTTACACTCATAACGCCAAATAGTTACAAATGTTAACAAACAGAGAAAAATTTACCATTTTATTAGTCATTTAGGACAATATATTGAAAAATATATATTACTTTTGCGGCCAACAAAAAAAAACACCGACTAAATGATAATGAGAGAAGCAATCCTGACCGCAACACTCGCGGCAACCACAGCCCTGGCCAGCCTGGCAGGCGGAGTACTCACCAACACCAACCAGCACATCGACTTCCTGCGCATGGTGGCACGCGGAGCCAGCACCGACATCGACGCCGTCTATACCAACCCGGCCGGCACAGCATTTATGGCCGACGGCTGGAAACTCTCGCTCAACGTGCAGAGCGCCTATCAGACCCGCACGATAGCCTCCACCTTTGCCCTCTACCCCGAGGGCACGCGCAACTACAAGGGCGACGCCTCGGCCCCCATTCTGCCCAGCGCCTATGCCACCTACAACCACGGCCACTGGGGCGTGTCGGGCTTCATAGGCGTGGTGGGCGGCGGCGGCAAGTGCTCGTTTGGCTCGGGCCTGCCCGTGTTTGACTCCCAGGTCATGGCCGCCATCCTTGCCCAGAGCAAGGGCACCGTGACCCCGGCCATGTACAGCATCAACACCGCCATGCGCGGCAGCCAGTTTATCTACGGCGGCCAGTTTGGCGGCGTGTATCGCTTCACACCAGGCTTGAGCGGCTACCTGGGCCTGCGGGTGAACTACTTCTTTGGCAACTACTCGGGCCACGTGATTGCCAAGCTCAACAACGTGGACAAGACACTGGCCGACCTCGAGCTCGACTGTGACCAGACCGGCTGGGGAGCAACGCCCATCATAGGCATCGACTACCGCTACAAGGGTCTCACCCTGGCTGCAAAATACGAGTTCATCACCAAGCTCAACATCGAGAACGACACCAAGGTGAACAGCGACCCCGATGGCGCTCTGGCCGAGTTTAAAGACGGCGTGAACACGCCTGGCGACGTGCCGGCCTATTTTGCCGCCGCTGTGGGCTATGCCTTCACACCGCGGCTGCGAGCCACCGTGGAGTACCACTTCTACGACGACAAAAACGCCAAGATGGCCGGCGACAAGCAGAAGGCGCTCAAGCGCGGCACCAACGAGGTGCTGGCCGGCGTGGAATGTGACATCAACAAGACGTTCACCGTGAGTGCCGGCGGGCAGAAGACCATATACGGCCTGGCCGACGACTTCCAGCAGAACACAGCCTTCTCTTGCAACAGCTACTCGGTGGGCCTGGGCGGGGCCGTGCACTTCAGCAAGAAACTCACGATGAACATAGGCTACTTCTGGACCATGTACAAGAAGTATACCAAGGATGTGCCTGCCAGCGCCACCGGCGGCTACAACGGCACCACTCTGGCTGGCAAGGAGGTGATGGACCGCACCAACAAGGTCTTTGGCATGGGCATCGACTACAAGTTCTGAATGCCCGCAATCACAGCCTCTACAGGGGCAAAACAGGCATGAACCGCTGCCCCAATACAGCCCAGCCACGACGAGCGAAGAAAAAAAATCGAACTTTTTGGGCAAAGATAGTTGGTAATTCAAAAAATTTCACTAATTTTCCTAATTTGACAGTTTGTTGTATTAACGTGTTACTACACAATACTTTACATAGTAAAGTAATGTAGCTAATTTTTCGGTGCTGCAAGGATTAACCTTTGTTAACCTTTCGGTAGAACGCGTTCATCGCTGCTTTTGTGATTATCTGTTTGTTAACTTCCACACCGGCAAGCTCTTGCAGTTGGTCGGTGAGGCTGGTGCGCTGGAACATGGGCACGTATCCCAGTCCCTGGATTTGTCCGAAGCGCAGGTTCTGGAGAGTGTCGATCAGCTGGTCGACGGTCAGGGGGTGCTCCTTGTAGGCCTCGGGGAACGAGTCGGCCAGCTGCTTTTGCAGGAGCTTGAGCAGCAGCAGTGCGAGGAAGCAGACGAGGAAGTGGGAGCGGATGCGGTCCTGCCTGGAGAGGTAGACGGGTCTGGCCTCGAGGTGGGTCTTGGTGGTGCGGAACAGGTGCTCTATCTCGTGATGGAAGGAGCGTGCCTTGAGCACGAACGCGGCCTCGTCGTCGAGCGAGGTGGCGTAGGCGTAGAAGCCGTCGAGCTTCTCCTCCTGCCCTAGGATGTCGTCATTGATGACCATCTCGGTCTTGACGGCCGTCTGTCCGTCGTCGGTCTTGTGTATGGTCTCTATGTAGTTGAGCGGTGACTGCTGCGAGCGGCGCGGGTTGGCCTGCCCCCTGGCCACTATCTTCCTGGCCGCCGCGAGGCGCTCGGCGCGCTTGTGCCTGAGGAAGAGGGCGAAGTCGTGGCTGTAGGTGATGATGACCCTCTCGGCCCTGGAGGAGCTTTGCCATTGCCTGATGCGTCGCCCCCGGGCGTCGACGGGCGTTGCGCCGGGGTTCTCCCTGCGGGCCTCGAGCCACTGCGGGTTGAGGCATTTCACGGTTTTGTCGACAAGTATCTCCTTGTAGAATGTGGTCTGGCGCAGCAGGGAGCTGTCAGCCTGGCCGCCCTCGCGCAGCACGTCCAGGTTGTAGAGGCCGCCGTCGGAGTACTTCTCGTGCAGCAGCCTGGCCTTTTCCCCGTCGGCGCAGTAGCCCAGCCTCCAGCCCCTGGGGTCGACGGCGGCCCGGCGGTCGGCGGCGGGCAGCGAGGGGATCGACTGGACGCAGATGTAGTCGCGGCCCTGGTCCATGTTGTAGCGCCGGTTGCCCTCCGAGGCCAGGCCGGCGTCGGTGGAGACGACGAACTCGGTCAGGCCGAACTTGCGCCTCAGCACATCCTCGAGCGGCTGGAGCGTGGCCTGCTCCGACTCGTTGCCCGGGAAGACCACAAAGGCCAGCGGGATGCCGTCCATGTCCATGAACATGCCCATCTGCACGATGGGGCTGGGCCGGTTCTCTTTCGACTTGCCGCGCTTGCGCAGCCCGGCCACGAGCTCGCCGGTCTCTATGTTCACCGTGTCCCTGTCGTTGTCCTCGATCTCGAAGTAGTAGTTGGTGCAGTCGTAGTAGATCACCCTGTCCCTGCGTTCCATGAACCTGGCCGAGCAGGCGTAGACGCCGGCCTGGATGTCGTCGATGTGGCCCGAGAGCAGGCTCAGGGCCCGGTACATGTCGGCCTCGCCGAACTTCGGGGGCCGCACCAGCCCCTGCGCCTTTCGCAGCGTCCTCTGCTTGGAGCAGGGGAAGAGCAGACGGCCCGTGACCAGCGTCCTCAATATCCCGTCGAGGTCGAACTTCGCCTTGCTCGCCTTCTTGATCTCGGCGCACATGCGGGGCAGGCCGAGCCTGTTGTAGAGCGGCAGCAGCATCAGGTCGCCGCCCGCCCGCAGAGGCAGGTCGCCCATCCCCACGGTCTGGCCCGGGTAGAAGTCAACCGAAATGCGCTCCCTGCCGGCCTTCTCCTCCTCGGTCATGCGGGCCGCCAGGTCCCTGACCCACTGGCGCGGGTCCTGGCAGCCGTACTTGCGCCTGATGTCCTCAAGCAGCCCCAGCCGCCTGACAGTCTTTGTGGTAGACTTGCCGTCGATGCGCACCGACTTCTGGATGTAAGCCCACGTGCCCTTCTTTGTAGTGCCGAATGTCGCCTTCATATCGATAATCCTTTAATGTAATAACTACTATTAGCTACAAATATACAAATAAAAAATGAACTGTGCAACAATTCATTAGAAAAAATTTTACACTCTAACTGTCAAAGTCCCGATGGACCGCACCAACAAGGTCTTTGGCATGGGCATCGACTACAAGTTCTGAATGCCCGCAATCACAGCCTCTACAGGGGCAAAACAGGCATGAACCGCTGCCCCAATACAGCCCAGCCACGACGAGCGAAGAAAAAAAATCGAACTTTTTGGGCAAAGATAGTTGGTAATTCAAAAAATTTCACTAATTTTGCACTCGCAAATAAGCCAAATGCCCAAGTGGCGGAATTGGTAGACGCGCACGTTTCAGGTGCGTGTGCCGCAAGGCGTGAAGGTTCGAGTCCTTTCTTGGGCACCAATTCAAGACCCAGCAGCTTAGCAATCAAGCTGTTGGGTTTTCTTTTTTGTTTCAAAAAAACTCCTGCTTACGAGCACAATGCAACATTTTCTTGCCCTACAGCTATTGCACATCACAGGGTTTTGTCTATCTTTGTAATAGCGTGCGATGGCCATCGGTCCAAAGTCACGCATGGGATAAAGAAACGACGAAACTCCAGCCCATATTTATTGAAAAGCATGAGACTGCGTGGTGGTCACCTCTTGTTTGGCATTGGCCTGCTCTACAATCAAAATTGTGATTTTGAAACGCCAAACGCCAAACCTCAAAATGAAAGCCTGATTTTCATTTGATTTGCTTTTTCAAAGTGGGCTGTATTTTCCAGATTTGCAACTCCACAGGACAGTTGCACCCGTCTCTAAAGAAGAAAAAAAAATAAAAAAAAGATGAGAAAGATCACATCCACTCCCCTGCTTGTGCTGGCCGTGCTGTTGCTGGCCACGGGCTGCGTGGGCAACGACGCCAGCGAGCCTGCAAGCTACGGCAAGGCAAGCTACAGCATCACCCTGGGAAACGACATGCTTGACGCCGCCTCGCAAGTAACGATAAAATACAGCGACGGCGAGAAGACCCAGAGTCTCACCATCGATGCATCCAGCCTCGACGGCAACACGTGGACCCGCACGGTGACTGCCGACCTGCCTGCCGACTTCGGCTTCAGCATCACCTTCACGCCCAAGCCCGGCAGCGAGCTCACGCGCGAGAGCTACACGCTGCGCACCACGGCCCGCATCAACATCGTCACCAATGTCGGTTCGGGCTCGAGCTTCCACGGCAACCCCGTGCCCGTGGTGGAGGCAGCCACGACAGCCCGCGCCGACGTGCCCGCTACCCTCGCCCAGGCCAGTGGCACCACTGTGGCCTACCATGTCGACGACGCCGGCACCATCACTGCCTCGCAGTCGAAACGACAATAACAGAGCACAGCCGGCAACGGTGGCAGGCAAAAAAAAAACGAAACAACCCAACACCTACTATAGATTAACAACTTCACACATGACTCTGCAGCAACTTGAATATATCGTGGCCTTGGACCGCTATGGCAACTTTGCCAAGGCCGCCTTTGCGTGCGACGTGACCCAGCCCACGCTGAGTGCAATGATACAGAAGCTCGAGGCCGAGCTGGGCCTGAAAATCTTCGACCGCCGCCGGCAGCCCGTGGTGGTGACCCGCGACGGCCGGGCCGTGATAGCGCAAGCCCGCGAGGTGCTGCACCAGGCACAGCGCTTGCGCCAAATTGTAGACGAGGAAACCGAGTCGCTGCACAGCACCTTTGTCATAGGCGTGCTGCCCACCATAGCGCCCTATCTCATCCCGCACTTCTTCCCCCAGCTCATGAATGCGCACCCCGAGATGGACGTGCGCATCGTGGAGATGAAGACGGCTACCATGAAGAAAGCCCTGGTCGAGGGCGAGATCGACGCCGGCATTGCCTCGCGCGTCGACGGCCTCGACAACTACGACTGCCACGAGCTCTACAGCGAGCGATTCATGGCCTATGTGGCCCAAGGCGACCCACTGGAGGCCAAAGAGCGCATCAAGACCTCCGACCTCACGGGAGCCTACCTGTGGCTGCTCGACGAGGGCCACTGCTTCCGCGACCAGCTCGTGAAGCTGTGCAGCCTCAAGGCCGCAACCCAGAGTAAGAAAGCCTACTCGCTGGGCAGCATCGAGACCTTTATGCGCATTGTCGAAAACGGGAAAGGTGTGACCTTCATCCCCGAGTTGGCCCTGGCCCAGCTCAACGACTACCAGCGCTCGCTGGTGCACCGTTTTGCCATGCCCGAGCCACGGCGCGAAATCGTGATGATAACGATGCCCCACTTCCTGCGCCACAAGCTGCTCAAGATCATCGTCGACCGCATACGCAGCTGCGTGGCGCCCTTGCTGCTTGCCAAGTAGAAAACAAAGAGAATGCACAGCGCCGGGGCGGCCTGTGCATTGCTCACTATATACATTTTATATCAGGGTTTCAATAGCCTACTCGTGTTGCGTGCTCCAAGCTGCCAGCATCCAGGCCAGCTTCTCCTGCTCCTTGAGGTAGTCGCTCATCATCGACACCGTGACCTCGTCGCCAGCCTGAGAGGCGCTCGACAGGATTTCGCGCTCCTGAGCGATGAGCACCTTGAGCACGTCGATCACATAGCTCAAGCCCTGCTTGCCGCACGACACGACGTCGATCTCGGCCACTTGTGCCTGCTTGAGGTAGACCGAGAAGCGGTGCTCGGGAGTGGCGTCGAGTTGCAGCATGCGCTCGGCCACCTCGTCGATCTTGCCTGCCACGTCGTTGTAGAGCTCCTCATATTTCTCGTGCAGCACAAAGAAGCCCTTGCCTTTTACATTCCAGTGCAGGTTGCGCAGGTTGGTATAGTGCACTTGCAGGTTGGCCAGAAGCATCGACAGGCCGCTCACTACCTTACTCACATTGTTTGCATTCATTCCAGTTACTTCTATAGTTTTCATAATTTAAATCCTTATTTTTTGTTAGTTAATATTCTGTTTTGATTTCTCTGTTGCAAAAGTAGCATGCCCCGCTCCCCCTCACAACAGCCACAGTCTATCGCCTGGTAGACAAAATCTATAACCACACACAACCAGTTATCACACAATACATTATAAGCAAAGTCACAATCCACGATCATTTCAAAAAAAACGGCAAGGCTGTAACCTTCATCCCCGTGGCGCTCCTGCTGCTTGCCAAATAGCTCCCTCCTCCAAAAGAGACAATGCACAGCGCCGAAGCGGCCTGTGCATTGCTCACTATATACACTTGATATCAGGTTTACAATAGCTCAATGGTGGTGCTACTGTTGCGTGCTCCAAGCTGTCAGCATCCAGGCCAGCTTCTCCTGCTCCTTGAGGTAGTCGCTCATCATCGACACCGTGACCTCGTCGCCAACCTGAGAGGCGCTCGACAGGATTTCGCGCTCCTGAGCGATGAGCACCTTGAGCACGTCGATCACATAGCTCAAGCCCTGCTTGCCGCACGACACGACGTCGATCTCGGCCACTTGTGCCTGCTTGAGGTAGACCGAGAAGCGGTGCTCGGGAGTGGCGTCGAGTTGCAGCATGCGCTCGGCCACCTCGTCGATCTTGCCTGCCACGTCGTTGTAAAGCTCCTCATATTTCTCGTGCAGCACAAAGAAGCCCTTGCCTTTTACATTCCAGTGCAGGTTGCGCAGGTTGGTATAGTGCACTTGCAGGTTGGCCAGAAGCATCGACAGGCCGCTCACTACCTTACTCACATTGTTTGCATTCATTCCAGTTATCTCTAAAGTCTTCATAATTTCTATTTATTTTTTTGTTAGTTAATATTCTGTTTTGATTTCTCTGTTGCAAAAGTAGCATGCCCCGCTCCCCCTCACAACAGCCACAGTCTATCGCCTGGTAGACAAAATCTATAACCACACACAACCAGTTATCACACAATACATTATAAGTAAAATCACAATCCACGATCATTTCAAAAAAAACGGCAAGGCTGTAACCTTCATCCCCGTGGCGCTCCTGCTGCTTGCCAAATAGCTCCCTCCCCCAAAAGAGACAATGCACAGCGCCGAAGCGGGCTGTGCATTGCTCATTCTATACACTTCTTGTGTAAGGGTTTCTAATAGATTACTTCTGCTCTGCGCTCAAGGCGGCCAGCATCCAGGCCAGCTTCTCCTGCTCCTTGAGGTAGTCGCTCATCATCGACACCGTGACCTCGTCGCCAGCCTGAGAGGCGCTCGACAGGATTTCGCGCTCCTGAGCGATGAGCACCTTGAGCACGTCGATCACATAGCCCAAGCCCTGCTTGCCGCACGACACGACGTCGATCTCGGCCACTTGTGCCTGCTTGAGGTAGACCGAGAAGCGGTGCTCGGGAGTGGCGTCGAGTTGCAGCATGCGCTCGGCCACCTCGTCGATCTTGCCTGCCACGTCGTTGTAAAGCTCCTCATATTTCTCGTGCAGCACAAAGAAGCCCTTGCCTTTTACATTCCAGTGCAGGTTGCGCAGGTTGGTATAGTGCACTTGCAGGTTGGCCAGAAGCATCGACAGGCCGCTCACTACCTTACTCACATTGTTTGCATTCATTCCAGTTACTTCTATAGTTTTCATAATTTAAATCCTTATTTTTTTGTTAGTTAATATTCTGTTTTGATTTCTCTGTTGCAAAAGTAGCATGCCCGTCGCCCTCCCGCAACAGACGTGCCCTATGGCACAATAGAAGAAACCTATCATTGCAAGCAAATTACTGTTTATCAATATTTTATATCCATAAATCAGGGTTCAAAATCATTTCAAAAAAAAATTTTTTTTGCCACATCGGCTCTACAATCATATTAAATGTAAAAGAAAATTGCAGTCACCTGAATATTTTTATGCGATAACACACGCAAAAAAGTAACCGTTTCCTACTTGTCGCAGCACAACGGCCTGTTGCGCGTGACGTTGCTGGCAACAGTGCCCTCAGGCCAGTCATGGCACAGCCCATTCTACCTGGCCACAAAAAAAATTGAGGGATAATTGCACCGAAGTATTGGCAGGAAAAGATTTATTTGCTATCTTTGCACTCGCAATTGAGGCGACATCGATTGCAAAGCTACTTGATGGTGCGTTAGTTCAGCTGGTTAGAATGCCTGCCTGTCACGCAGGAGGTCACCGGTTCGAGTCCGGTACGCACCGCAAAAGTGGAGAGAGGAGATGAGCGACCAAGTTCTTTAAAGAGCTGGTTGCTCATTCTTTTTTTGCTTGCATGCCGCTGCCGGTTTACCAAAAGCGCAGCGGCTGAAAACCGGCAATTGCACTAACGCAAGTGCAAACGTTTCGTTTCGAAAGCCACAACAAGGCACAATGGCAACAAAAGCACACAAGCAGTATTTCAAAAAGAAAATCAACAAAATTTCACATTTTAAAGCCCATCGTTTGCATTTTTAAGGTAAAAGCACTACCTTTAGGCACTTTTTACAGAAAGAGCAAGAATAAACCAACACATCTTTAACTATATAACCTTTTTATAATTAATTCAAAATGAGAAAAATTATCTCTATTTTACTCTCACTCGCGCTTCCCGCCTCCCTATGGGCGAGCGAAGCCGACCTGAAAATGCCCGAGAACTTCGGCAGCGATCCCCACACCCAAATTCTGTACTGGGGATTCCTCGTTGTCGTGCTGGGCATGCTATTTGGTTGCTACCAGTTCATGAAAGTACGCAAGCTCGGCGCCCACAAGTCGATGCTTGAGATAGGCAACGTTATCTTCAAGACATGCTCCACCTATCTCAAGCAGCAGGGCAAGTTTCTGGCTGTGCTGTTCTTGTTCATCGGGCTGGCAGTGCTGCTCTACTTCAAGGTACTCGACAACATGCCCCTGGGCAACGTGCTCGTGATACTGGGCTGGACCGTTGTGGGCGTGCTGGGCAGCTATGCCGTGGCGTGGTATGGTGTGCGCATGAACACCTATGCCAACGCCCGCATGGCATTTGCCTCGCTGCGCCGCAAGCCGCTGGCCCTGCTCAACATCCCGCTCACGGCCGGCATGAGCATAGGCGTGGTGCTCATCTGCGTTGAGCTGGTGCTCATGCTCGCCATCCTGCTCTTTGTGCCGGGCGACCTGGCAGGCAGCTGCTTCATAGGCTTTGCCATAGGCGAGTCGCTGGGTGCAAGCGCCCTGCGCATCGCCGGCGGCATCTTCACCAAGATTGCCGACATAGGCAGCGACCTGATGAAGGTGGTGTTCAAGATAGGCGAGGACGACCCGCGCAACCCTGGCGTGATAGCCGACTGCACGGGCGACAACGCCGGCGACAGCATAGGCCCCACCGCCGACGGCTTTGAGACCTACGGCGTGACCGGCGTGGCCCTGGTGTCGTTTATCCTGTTGGCCATCAAGGACCCTGCCGTGCAGGTGCAGATGCTGGTGTGGATATTTGTGATGCGCATCCTGGGCGTGCTCACCTCGGTGATCGCCTACTATGTGAACAACGCCATCTCCAAGGCAAAATACAACCATGCCGACGACATGGACTTTGAGAAGCCCCTCACCTGCCTGGTGTGGATCACCTCGATACTCTCGATTGTGGCCACCTTCGTTGCCAGCTACTTCTGCATCAAGGGCATGGGCGGCTACTACTGGCTGGGGCTGTCGTGTGTGATAAGCTGCGGCACGCTGGGTGCAGCGCTCATCCCCGAGGTCACCAAGCTCTACACCTCGCCCACGGCATCGCACGTGAAAGAAGTGGTCAACACCTCGCGCCAGGGCGGAGCCTCGCTCAACATCCTGTCGGGGCTCGTGTCGGGCAACTTCGGCAGCTTCTGGACGGGTTTCATGTTCTTCCTGCTCATGCTCGTGGCCTACCTCTTTGCACTGCAATTCGACCTCAAGGAGCTCTTTGGCGACTATGGCAGCTACAGTGCCATCTTTGCATTCGGCCTGGTAGCCTTCGGCATGCTGGGCATGGGCCCGGTGACCATCGCCGTCGACAGCTACGGCCCGGTGACCGACAATGCACAGTCGGTCTACGAGCTCTCGCTCATCGAGGACGACAAGACCAAGGCCGAGGCCGAGATTGAGCAAGAGTTCGGCTTCAAGCCCGACTGGG